>CACYGL010000003.1 GCA_902773995.1 uncultured Coriobacteriaceae bacterium
GAGTACTTCAAGACGATGATATTCCTCAGGCTCGGCCGCCTGGACTTCTCGGCCCAGCTGGCCGTCTCATCCGCTACCCACTAGAAACAGCGAAGAGCCTCAAAATAGCCGGCGCCGGTGCGCTCGAGCGACACCGCAAGCTCGCGCTTCGCCTCGTCGGCGGACTTTGCCGCCCACGGGCTGGCGTTGACCTTGTCGGCTAGGTAGAAGCTCTCGCGAGGGTGTCGCCCAACAAGAAAGCGTCGCGTTGCCTCCTCGCTTCCCTCGTAGACGTAGGCGGTGTCAAAGTAGCGCATGCCCGCGTTGAGAAAGGCATCGGTCATGGCCTCGCACTGCTCGATGTCGATGGTCTTGCCATCTGCCAGGCGCGGCAGGCGCATCAGGCCAAACCCCAGCTTGGGCATGGTGGTCCCAAAGAACTCGTTCACGGCCGCTCCTCTCCCCGCGGAAGACGATGAGACAGAGGGACAGTCCCTTTGTCTCATTCACAGTATGGGACATGTGCGGCGGTTGCCGCTTGGCTTCTCGGTCGCCGTCGCGATGAGACAAAGGGACTGTCCCTTTGTCTCATTTTTGTTGCGAAGCCAACAGGATCTTTGCGTCACGAGTTATATCGTTTTGCCGTTATGGAGCTAGGGATATGATGGACGAGAAGATTCCAGCGCCAACAGTCTGTGCGGGAGGGACCATGCTCCAGAGAAGAGAATTCCTGCGCCTCTCGGTGCTCCTTGGTGCTGGCATCCTTGCCGGGTGCGCTGCGCAGCCAAATGCGAGTGCCTCCTCGACGCAGTCGGAAGGCGCGTCGGACGCATCCACCTCGACCGATGCCACAAGCACCCGCGTTGTCGCTGCGTCCCGCTCGCTTGCCCAGATGGCAATTCTTGCTGGCATGCCGCCCGTGGGTGTGACCGAGGACGCCACAGACCTCGACGGCCTTCCTGCAGACGTGGAGACCGTGGGCACCCCCGCCAAGCCCAGCCTGGAGAAGATCGTCGCGCTTGAGCCCACGCTGGTGCTTATTACCGCCGAGGTCCCCACGCAGAAGGAGCTTGAGTCCAGCCTGGACAGCGCCGGCATCACGTGGCGCGACGTTGACGTGAACAACTTCGACGACTACGCAACCCACATGGCCGCACTCACCGAGATGAGCGGCCGAGACGACCTCTACCAGGCAAACGTCACAGACGTCTCTGACGCCATAGCAAAAGTCGAGGAGAGCGCCGCCGACCTTCCGCAGGTAAGCTACCTGGCACTTCTCGTCTCGTCCACCAAGGCGAAGGTCGCGAAGAGCGACTACTTTGCCTGTGAGATCTTCGACAACCTGCAGATGGCAAACGTTGCCGAAGACGACAGCTCGCTCGACGACCTCTCGGTCGAGGCCATTGTGGCCGCTGATCCCACCTATGTCTTTGTCATCTCCCGCGGCGACGAGGACAAGGCCAAGGAGGTCTTCGAGCAGGACTTCCAGGCGCAGCCCGCGTGGGCGTCGCTCTCGGCGGTGCAGGCCGGCAGGGTCAATGTCCTGCCCAAGGACCTCTTTGAGTACAAGCCCAACGAACGCTGGGCAGAGGCATACTCCTACATCCTCGACCTCCGCGAGCAAGAGGGGTAGCCACATGGCCCATGGGCGAGAGGGTACAAGCGAGAAGAGCCGCTGGGCGTGCGTTCTGGGCGCCGTTGCGCTCGTGCTCATCTCGTTGGCCTCGCTCCTTGCGGGCACCACAGCCTTGGGCACGTGCGAGGCGCTCCAGGCGCTCGCGACCCTTGCCTCCGGCGGCACCGCGGACGCCACGGCCACGCTCGTCCTCCTGAGCGTGCGCCTTCCCCGTGTGATAGCGGGCGTGTGCTGCGGTGCAGCGCTTGCCTGCTCCGGCCTCCTCCTGCAGGCCTCGCTCGACAACGACCTCGCGTCGCCGGGCGTGATGGGCGTCAACTCCGGGGCGGGCCTGCTCTGGCTTGTGGCGGCGCTCTGGCTCCCGGGACATCCGGTGCTCCGGCAGGCCATGGCCTTTGTCGGCGCGCTTCTCGCCACGCTTTTGGTCTACCTGGTATCGCGCCGGGCCGGCACCAGCCGAGGGACCGTGGTCCTTGCGGGCGTCGACCGCGTTTCCTTCACGCTGGGCGGGCTCTCGGGCGTTACCTACCAGAGCCTTGCGCTCTGCGTGCCCGCCCTCTTGGTGGCGCTTGCGGCGGGAGCCTACCTCGGTCGCGGCATAGACCTCCTTGCGCTGGGTGACGAGGCCGCGCACGGCCTTGGCCTCGACGTACGCTCCTGCAGACTTGGCACCATCGCCTGCGCGGCGCTTCTTGCCGCATCGGCCGTCTCGGTCTGCGGGCTTCTCAGCTTTGTGGGCCTCATCGTCCCCAACCTGGTGCGCATGTGGGCACGTCCCACAACCCGTCAGGGGCTCGCTCTCTGCGCCCTATGGGGAGCCGCGCTCCTGGTTGCGTGCGACCTCGTGGCGCGGACCATTGCGTTTCCCTATGAGCTGCCGGTTGGCCTGGTTCTTGCGCTTCTCGGCGCGCCGTTCTTCATGGCGCTCCTGGCACGGCGCGGGCGCAATCACGGCTCGCACTCCGTGGCGGCGATTGCCGTGAGGGACCTATCGTTTGCGCGCGACGGCGGCTTTACCCTGGCCGTGGACTCGCTCGAGCTCAACGACGGCCAGGTGAGCGCCCTGGTGGGGAAGAACGGCTGTGGCAAGTCCACGCTGCTCCGCTGCCTTGCCGGCGTGCTGCCGCATGGTGGGAGCGTACTTCTGGACGGTGTTGAGCTGGGGGACCTTGGGCACAGGGAGCGCGCACGGCACCTGGCCTACCTGCCACAGGAGCTGGGGTGCCCGCAGATGGACGTCTACACCCTTGCCTGCCACGGGCGCTTTGCCACGCTTGGCGCCGTGAGGACCTTAGGCGAGAGGGACCGCCGCCTGGTGCGCCAGGCCATGGAGCTCACGGGCGTGTGGGAGCTTCGCGACCGACGCCTCGCGGACGTCTCTGGCGGTGAGCTTCAGCGCGCCTACCTGGCCATGGTTGTTGCCCAGGACGCGGGCACTCTCCTTCTCGACGAGCCGTCGGCGCACCTGGACGCCCACAGGCGCTGGGAGCTCGCAGGCCTGCTGCGCCGCCTTGCGGGAGAGGGACTTGCGGTGGTTGTTGCCACGCATGACGTGGAGTCGGCCTTCTCGTGTGCCGACAAGGTCTGCCTCATGGTGGACGGCCGGGTGGCTGCCCAGGGCCCGCCAGGCGTCGTGGCGGCAAGCGGGGCGGTGGCCTCGGCGCTTGGGGTTGGCGTGGCCGAGCAGGACGACCCCAAACTCTTGTGGCGGTATGCGCTCACACGCGCGTGAACCTGCCCGCGAGACAAGAAAGGACATGCGCCCTCGGGCGCGGAAGAGAGGGGAGACCATGGGATACGTGCTTGATGGGGAGGGGCTTGACGGGCTGGTTCGCGAGCTTGCCCGCGACTACCTCGTCTTTGCGCCGGTCCGCAAGGTGGGCGCCGGCCGCTTCACCGACGTGGACCAGGTGATCTACGACTTTGTGGACGACGCGTCACAGATCGAGCTTGACGTCAAGAGCGACTACTCGTTCAAGGAGCTGCTCACGCCGCTCTCGCAGACGCTCTTCTACTACACCGAGGACCAGGTGCGCGAGGCGGGCGGCATCGGCGCTGCCGGCGACCCTGCCCGTGAGGGGGACGCGCGCGACGTCCTCGTGCTCATGCGCGCCTGCGACCTGCATGGCGTCAAGCGCCTCGACGCCATGTACCTGCACAACGGCCCCGAGGACAGCTTCTATCGGCGCATCCGCGACCGCGTGCACTTTGTGCTTCTCGGCTGCCCGCAGACCTTCGAGCATTGCTTCTGCGTGGACATGGGATCAAATGTTGCGCCGGACAACTGGGAGTTCTCGCTCGAGCGCTCGGACGAGGGCTATGCGTGCGCCGTTGCCAACGAGTCGCTCCGCCCGCTCTTCGAGCGCTATGCTACGGCTAGTCGCGACGTGGTGCCCGCGCACGTCACCCAGAACGAGGTGCACGTGCGCGTTCCCAAGACGGTGCCGCTCGAGCTTCGCACCAGCCCCGTGTGGGACGAGTACAACCACCGCTGCATTGGCTGCGGCCGCTGCACGCTGGTGTGCCCCACCTGCACCTGCTTCACCATGCAGGACGTTGCCTACACCGAGAACGGCCGGGTGGGCGAGAGACGCCGCGTGCAGGCCAGCTGCATGATCGACGGCTACTCCACGGTGGCCGGCGGCGCGAGCTACCGCAAGCAGCACGGTGAGCGCATGCGCTTCAAGGTGCTTCACAAGGTGTACGACTTCCGCCAGCGCTTTGGCTACGACATGTGCGTGGGCTGCGGCCGCTGCGACGACGTCTGCCCCGAGTACATCAGCTTCGCCGCGTGCGTCAACAAGCTCTCTGACGCCGTGGACGAGTGGGACGCCCAGCATGAGGGGAGCGTGGCCCGTGATGCCTAGCAACAACCCGTACATACCCTTCTCCTCCAAGGTGCTCGAGGTCATCAAGCACACCGAGAAGGAATACACCTTCCGCATGGCCTTTGAGGGCGAGGTGCGCCCCGGCCAGTTCTTCGAGGTCTCGGTCCCCAAGTACGGCGAGGCACCCATCAGCGTGAGCGGCATCGTGCCCGGCGAGTCGGTCGACCTCACCATCCGCCGCGTGGGCGTGGTGACCAACGAGGTCTTCGAGGCCTACGAGGGCGAGAACCTCCTCCTGCGCGGCCCCTACGGCAATGGCTTCGAGGTGGAGCGCTACCTCGACGGCGAGTGCGTTGTTGTGGCCGGCGGCACGGGCGTGAGCCCCGTGCGCGGCGTCGTGGAGGCGCTGGCCGCAAGCGCCACGCCGCAGGACAAACACGTGATCGTGGGCTTCCGCAGCCCCAACGACCTGCTCTTCCGCGACGACCTTGCACGCTGGGAGAACCTCGTTGACCTCATCCTCACGGTGGACGGCGCGCCCGAGGGCTACCAGGGCAACGTTGGCTTGGTGACCAAGTACATTCCCGACCTCCCGCTGCGAGACCCATCCACGGCGCAGGCCATCGTGGTGGGACCGCCGCCCATGATGCGCTTCTCGGTGAAGGGCCTTCTCGAGCTTGGCCTTGCCGAGGAGAACATCTGGGTGAGCCAGGAGCGAAAGATGTGCTGCGGCCTGGGCAAGTGCGGCCACTGCCGCATTGGCGAGAAGTACGTGTGCCTGGACGGGCCCGTCTTCAACTACACCCAGAGCAAGCAGTTGCTGGACTAGGAGGCCGCCATGATTCAGGACATCGACGTCAAGGCCATGAAGAAGAACGCGTTCCGCGTGAGCAAGGAGCGCGGGATGACCGCCAGCCGCGTGCGCGTGCCCGGCGGCCTCGTGAGCGCCAAGAGCATGGCGCGCATCGTGGAGATCGCCGAGGAGTACGGCAGGGGGGAGATCTTCCTCACCAACCGCCAGGGAGTGGAGATCCCGGGCATCCACATGGAGGACATGCCCAAGGTAAACGAGAAGCTCAAGACCATCATCGAAGACACCAAGATCAACCAGGAGGACACCTCCCAGGGCTATCTTGCCAGCGGCACGCGCAACGTGGTCGCCTGCCCCGGCAAGCGCCTGTGCCCGTTTGGCTGCTACGACACCACCGCCTTCGCGCAGCGCATGGACCACGAGATCTTCCCCAACAACCGGCACGTGAAGGTGGCCTTCACCGGGTGCTCAAACGACTGCGCTCACGTGGCCCTGAACGACTTTGGCATCATCGGCATGACCGAGCCCCAGTACGACCCCAACCGCTGCATTGGCTGCGGGCAGTGCGTGGACTGGTGCCAGAGACGCTCGGTGAGCGCGCTCAGGCTCGAGAAGGGCAAGGTCGTGCGCGACGAGGACCGCTGCATAGGCTGCGGCGTGTGCGTGGTCTACTGCCCCACGCGCGCCTGGACCCGCAGCCCCGAGCACTACTTCCGCGTCAAGATCATGGGCCGCACGGGCAAGCAGAACCCGCGGCTTGCGCAGGACTGGCTGCGCTGGGTGGACGAGGACTCCATCGTGAAGATCGTGAAGAACACCTACGCCTTCATCGAGGAGTACATCGACCCCAACGCGCCCGAGGGCAAGGAGCACATCGGCTACATCGTCGACCGCGTTGGCTTCGACGAGTTCTGCGAGTGGGCGCTCAAGGATGTCGAGCTTCCCGAGAAGTGCCAGCGCGCCACGCGCGTGTACTGGGACACCAAGCGCTACGACCGCGACAACAACCTGCGATGAGACAAAGGGAGTTTCCCTTTGTCTCATTCAACAAGAGGGGCGCCTGCGCGGGCGCCCCTCTTTTCTCGTCCTATTTCTGGCTCGGGTGCTTCTCGAAGAAGTCGAAGCGCGGCGGTAGCTCGGGCAGCGCGTGCTCGGCGGGGTTCTCGCCAAGCGCCTGCGCCAGCTCGCCGGGGGTTTCGAACGCATGCTCCCATGAGAAGAAGTCCTCGGCCGCAAAGCCCAGGTGCTCGCAGATCTTCTCGCAGCCGGCGGGTACCGCAGGATGCATGAGCAGAGTCACGGTGCGCAGCGCGGCAAAGGCATTTGCCAGCGCGTGCTCGTAGGCTGCGTCGTCGCCCTTGGCGGCCTTGGACTCGTCGCCCCAGCGGCGGTTGGCGTCGCGGCAGAAGTCCTCGGCCACGGCCAGCGCGCCGTGGGCGTCGAAGGCGTGGGCGCAGCGCTCGTAGGCAAGCGTTGCCTTGCGGCAGGCGTCCAGTACGTCGGCATCCGCCTCCACCGCAGGCAGGTGCCCCGCGCAGACGTTCTGTGCGCCGTAGATGCAGCTCCTGGCCAGGCGGTTGAAGATGTTGGTGAGGAAGGCGCTCTCCTTGAGGGCTGGGTCAACCACGCGCGGATCGTCCTTCACCAGGACGTCCTCGCCGGTAGCCTTGTCCTTGTGGCTCACGGAGGTGTCGTAGGGCTTGGGCGAGAAGCTCACGGCCTTCTGGTCCAGGCCCAGGCTCAGCCAGTGGCAACGCAGTTGCTCGGCGGTGTAGTGGTCGAGAAGCTCGGCTGCCATGGGCGGACGGATCTTGCCCGAGCTGGAGGCCTTCTTGTTCATGAACAGGATGTGGTAGTTGGCCACGGGCGTATCCTGGAAGAGGCCCCAGTCGAGCGCGTCCCACAGCGCGGGCTGTGCCACGCAGTAGAAGTAGATGTTGTCTTGGCCAATGAACTGGTAGACCTTGGCGTCGTCGGCGCACCACCAGTCGCGCCAGTCGTCGGACGAGAAGCGCGTGCCGCCGTCCTTCTCGTCCAGCGCAAGCGCGGTCTGCGTGAAGCTGATGGGAGCCCAGAGGCTCTCGGGCCAACACCACACGGTGAGGCCGCTCGTGTCCTCAAGCTCGGGCGCGGGCACGCCCCACTCGATGTTGCCGGTGATGCGGAAGGGCAGAAGTGTCTTGCCCGTGCGGAAGCGCACGCCAGCCGCCTCCAGGATGGCGCGGGCGTCGTCGCGGTCGCGCCAGTTGGCAAACTCCACAGAGAAGGACTGCTGGCCCTTCTCGGCCTCGTGGAGCTGGTGGGCGGGGAGCTTTTCCTCCACCGCATTGAAGCTCTCGCGGAACTTGTCCTGGATGTAGACCACGGGCGGGACGAGAGACTCGCGCACTGTCTTGGTGACAATGGGCCTTACCTGTGGGTCTACGTCCCACTCGTCCATGAGCTCCTTGAGCTGCGACTCAAAGGCGGGCAGGTCGAAGTACCAGTTGTCAACGGGGCGCAGCTCGGGCGTGGTGCCGGTGAGCGCCGAGACGGGGTTGATGAGCTCCTCGGGGTCAAACTGGTGGCCCAGGTCGCACTCGTCGGCGTAGGCCTTCTCGGATTTGCAGCCGCGCACGGGGCAGCGACCAATGACCTGGCGCCCGTTCAGGAACTGGCCGGCCTTGACGTCGTAGAACTGGCGGGTGCTCATCTTGTGCAGGTAGCCGCGCTCGTGGAGGCGGCGCAGGACCTCGGCGGTGAGACGGGCGTGGAAGTCGCGCGCCGGCTCCAAGCCGGAGCCCGCAAAGAGATCGAGCGAGATGCCATAGGCGTCGAGCGCCGCCTTCTGGGCGTCGTGGTTGGCCTGGACGTAGTCGGTAATGGTGCCCTGGTAGCCCTCCTGCTCCACCTTCTTGCGGTAGCCCTCCATGATGGGCGAGCCGTAGCAGTCCGTACCCGAGACAAAGATCACGTTCTTGCTGCCAATGCGGTCGCGCAGGAAGCGCGCGAAGAAGTCCGCGGGCACAAAGACGCCGCCGATGTGGCCAAAGTGCAGGTTCTTGTTGCCGTACGGCATGCCCCCGGTAATGACGGCGCGGGCGGGGAAGCTCGGGCGGTCTTGCTCCGGGACGTTCTGGGAATTGTCTGCCATGTGGGACGTGCTCCCTCTTGGTCGTGGTGGTGCAGGTGACGCCTGCTGGCGTGACGCGCACGCCATGGGCCACGTGATTATCCCACAACGCGCGTACGCGCGGGTGGTCTGGCGGGTACGTTAAAGAGTGCGACCGAGTGCGGCGAGAGGGGCTAGGGGCGAGAGAGGAAAGGGGGAGGTATGAGCGTCGAGAAGGTCATAGTCGCGGAGCCGCTGCTGTGGGGCGGTCAGGGCTTTGCCATGTTTGGACCCTGGCACCTGCTCTGGCTTGCTGTCTGCGCGGCGGTCATCGCGCTTCTCGTCCATGGCTATCGGAGCCTTCCCGCAGACGACTCCTGGCACGGCGGCAGGCGTTGGCTCGTCCTTGTTGCCGCCATCGTCCCCAACGCGTTGCTGCTGTGGGGAGACGTGCTCAAGGTGCGGACGGGGACCTTCTCGCCCAACTGGTGGCCGCTCCACCTGTGCAACATCGCCGAGTACATCTGCCTGTGGCATGCGCTCGCCCCGTCGCGCGTGACTCGCGAGCTGCTGCTCTGCTTTGGCCTCACCGGCGGCCTCTGCGCCATGCTCTTCCCCGGTTGGACGTGGATTTCGCTGACGGGCTCCGTGCTCTACCTGGTCTTCTTTAGGTGGTTTAACGGAGTGTTTGGTACCAACTTTGGTTTTGTGACAAGCCCGGCCGCTGGCTCGCCGCTCGAGTGGTGGGAGCGCGCCTTTGGCAACCCCGGTTACCTCGTGCCGTATATGGCGTCGTTCGTGGTGGCGGTTGTGTTGCTGCACGCATGGCAAGCCTTGCGGCGGCGCAGCGTAGAAGGAGACGCGTCGTGAGGAGCGTTGCGCATCTTGACATCCTGGGTGACACGCCGCTTACGCGCCGCGTGGTGACCCTCTCGGCAGCAATTCTCATCGTGGGCCTTCTGGGCGAAATCTATCTTGCGGTGACACGTGGGTGGGGCATGGCCGTTGGCGCGTGGATGGCCGTCTACGTGGTGGCGACGGTTGTGGCGCTGCCCATCCACGAGCTTGTCCACGCGGCGGCGTTTCTGCTGCTGGGACGCGGCCGGGTGCGCATTCGCTTTGGCTACGAAACGGGGATGCTCTACACCCGCGCCGAGGGCGAGCCGCTCACGCGCGGTCGCTTCGTGGCGGTGCTGCTCGCGCCATCGGTGCTTGTCACGGCGGCGTTGGTCCTGGTGGGCAATGCGGTTGCTGGGCCTGCTCTTGCCTGGGCGCTTGCGTGGACGCACCTCTCGGGGTGCGCCGGCGACCTGGCCATGGTTGCGGGTATTGCTCGCACGCCCGATTGCACGCACGTGCGCGACTCGGACACGGGCGTGGAGCTTCTCGCCAATGACGACGATGGTGACGGCGCATAGCTGCAAATTCCAATCGGTTAGGGTGCTCTAACCAAACTAATAATGCAGGTACCTTGGCATCGTGCAAATTTCGATTGTTTAGCCCCCTCTAACCAATCGAAAAATGCTTGGACGAGAAGAACGTCGTGGCCAGCGCTGCGGAGGATCGTGGCGCCATCACCTTACGTTCTCTTTGCGTGCTTCTCGCCGCAAGCTTGCCCTGGCTGCACTATCGTATGCGGGGCAAACTTTTTGGCGGAACGCAGGGACCGGGATGATACGAGCAAACTTCCACACGCACACGACGCTCTGCGACGGCAAGAACACGCCGCAGGAGATGGCCAAGGCAGGCTTTGACAAGGGCCTTCTCGCCCTTGGCTTCTCGGGTCACATGGATCAGGACGTCCATATGGACTGGGACATCTACGTGGCCCAGATCGGCCGCCTCAAGGACGAGTACCGCGGACGCATGGACATCCTCATGGGCGTGGAGTTGGACACGCTCTACGAACCCGCGTGCTGCCCCGGCGCGGAGTTCCGGATTGGCTCGACCCACTTCCTCGACGTCGACGTGCCGTGTGACACAGCGGTCGACTGGACTCCCAAGAGGCTCGAGACCCTGTGCCTCGAGGCGTTTGGTGGCAACTGGATGGCGCTTGTCCGTGCCTACTACGAGCTGGAGGCTACGACGCACGACCGTACGGAATGCACCTTCGTTGGCCACTTCGACCTGGTGAGCAAGTTCAACGAGGGCGGAAAGTACTTTGACGAGACGTCCAAGGAATATCTTGACCCGGCGCTCGAGGCCATGGAGTACCTGGTGGGAGAGGGCGTGCCCTTCGAGGTCAACTGCGGTGCCCTCGCGCGCGGCATTCGCAGCCAGCCCTATCCGCGTCGCGAGCTCCTCAGCGCATTGCACGAGATGGGCGGTCAAATCCTTGTGAACTCCGACGCCCACAGCGCGGATGCGCTCTGCGGCGGGCTGGACGATGGCGCGCGCTTTGCAGCGTCATGCGGATTCACGAGCGCGCTCGTCCTCGGGCATGACGCGCGCGGCGAGGTCGTGATGCGCGAGGTGCCGCTGGGGGAGGGCGCTCAGTGATGGGAGACCCCCAGAGAAACGTGGTCGACCTTGTCGTCGACGGGGTGCCCTGCCGGGTCCCCTTCTCGGAGCAGACCATTCGCCTCTGCCACGACCTTCTCGCCAAATGGACTTCGCGCCAGCGTGAGCTTGGCCGCCGCATGGTCATCTTTCTTGCCGCCCCTCCGGGTGCCGGAAAGTCTACCCTTGCGAGTCTTCTCGCGAAGCTCTCTTGCGAGGACGAATCATGCGAACCGCTGGTGGCGCTGCCGCTCGACGGCTTTCACTACCACGCCGATGTGATTGCCAAGAGCATCGTTTGCGTAGAGGGGCGGCAGGTGCCCATGCGCGAGGTCAAGGGTACGCTGGAGACCTTCGACCACGCCCTCTTTGCCGAGAAGTGCAGAGAGCTCTGCTCGGGCATGGCCGTTTTGTGGCCGCGCTATGACCGCAACATCCACGACGTCGTCGACGATGCGATCGCGGTTCCGGCCACCGCGCGCCTGGTCCTCGTTGAGGGGAACTGGCTCCTCTCGAACGAGACTCCGTGGGACGAAACGCGCAGCCTGGCAGACCTGTCGTATCTCCTGGTTGCCGACCCTGACCTCCTTCATCGTCGGCTGGTCGCGCGAAAGTCCCGCGGTGGGCTTTCGCCCGAGGCGGCAGAGGAGTGGTACAGGAAATGTGACGGAATGAACGTGCGTCGCGTCCTTGCGTATTCCTCGGCAGACAATATGCTGGTAGAGGACGAGAAGGGCAGCATATGGCCTTCTGGGGGAAAGATTGTGGGGAGCGGTGCCGATGCAATTTCACGGGGATGACAAGAACGGCAGCGGGTTGGGCTCGAGCGTCCGTACGCCGCTCTTGCTGCACGCCTGCTGCGGTCCCTGCTCGATAGAGCCTGTGGAGCTCCTGCGCCGCGAGGGCTTTGAGCCAACCATCTGCTGGACCAACCCAAACATCCAGCCTGTGGCCGAGCACGACCGTCGTCTTGCCACGCTGCGCGCGTGGGCGGCGGACGTCGCGCACGTCAACGTGATTGTTGCCGGAGACAACCGCGCCGCATGGGAGGCGGGCGTTGCCCCGCACGGCTTTGACCGTGCTGCACGCTGCCGGGCCTGCTACGCCCTGCGCCTGGCGGAGGCATGCCGCATCGCCCGCGACCTGGGCTTTACTTACATCTCCACCACGCTTGCGGTCTCGCCGTACCAGCTCTTCGAAACCTGCGGCGACGTGCTGGCCAAGACCGCTGCCGCCTACGGCCTCACGCCGGTGTGGCGCGACTTCAGGCCCTTCTACCCCGAGGCAACTCGCACCTCCCGCGACCTGGGCATGTATCGGCAGAACTACTGCGGCTGCCGCTTCTCGGCCGCCGAGGCCGCCGTAGAGCGCCACGAAGCCCGCGACCGTCGCAAGGCCGAGCGCGAGGCCGCACACGCTGCGGCTAGCTCTGCCGTTGCGCGCTAACCTCGCCGTCGCTTCTTGCCGCCACGCGCTAGAATGGGCGGCCGGCGCACAACGCGCCGCACCTCACCTCACTACATCAGCCCTAGGGCACGAGGAGAACCACACATATGCGCACCGACGACTTTGACTACCCGCTCCCAGATGAGCTCATTGCACAGGCACCCGCGGAGCCGCGCGACTCCTGCCGCCTTCTCGTGCTCAACCGTGAGGACGGCTCGCTCGAGCACCGCCACTTTACCGACGTGATTGACTACCTCGACCCCGGCGACCTTCTCGTTGCCAACAAGACGCGCGTCATGCCGGCGCGCCTCGTGGGCCACAAGCGTGGAACCGGCGGCGTGGCCGAGACGCTCCTACTCAAGCGCCGGGAGGATCTCGACCCCCTGGGCCATGTGTGGGAGTGCCTCGTGAACCCCGGGAAGCGCCTCCGCCAGCCTGGCACCGTCATCGAGTACCGCGCGGGCGGCCTGCACGCGCCCCTCTCGGCCGAGGTCGTGCTCACAGGCGAGATAGTTGACTTTCTCGAGGACAACCGCGGCGGGCGTCTGGTGCGCTTCGAGCCGCAGGGTGGCCGTACGCTCGACGCCGCCATTCATGAGGCCGGCCATGTACCGCTTCCGCCCTACATCACCAAGTACGAGGGCGACCCCGAGAAGTACCAGACGGTCTACGCCATGCACGAGGAGCACTCTGCGGCGGCACCCACGGCGGGGCTGCACTTCACGCCGGAGCTCATCAAGCGGATCGAGGACAAGGGCGTTGGCTGGAAGACGGTCGAGCTTGAGGTAGGCATCGACACCTTCCGCCTGGTCACCGAGGATGACCCCACCAAGCACGTGATGCACACGGAGCGCTACCACGTGCCCCAGGACGTGGTCGACGCCGTGCATGCCACCAAGGCGGCGGGGCATCGCGTGGTCGCCGTGGGCACCACCGCAGTTCGCTCACTCGAGAGCGCCTGGGACCCGGAGGCGCCTGCGTCCACGCCGGCAGTCACAGCCCGTCGCTTCGAGGGCGCGCCTGATTCCGCGGCAGTCACTGGCCGCGGTGACATCGTCGAGCGCCGCGACGCCACCACCAACCTCTATCTCATGCCGGGTTCCACCTACCACGTGGTGGACGCCCTCATCACCAACTTCCACGTGCCTCGTTCGACGCTCATGATGCTTGTCTCGGCGCTTGCCACGCGCGAGCAGATCATGGCCGCCTACCAGGCAGCCATTGACGAGAGGTACCGTTTCCTCTCGTTTGGCGATGCCATGCTCATCAGATAGCGCTAACAAAGGCCCGGCGGCGACCCCATGACGGGGTCGCCGCAGCGGTTACGCGCCTGCAGATACCGTGCCCGTAGTGGTCACGCTCGTCGAGGCGGCCGTGCCTGCAGCGTCGCCGCCCTGTCCAAGCAGCACAGAGCCGACGAGAACCACCACCACTGCCACCAAGACAACGAGAATCACCAGCACGGCGATGCGCGTGGCACGCGTGCGCCGACGCAGCTCCTTCTCCGCGCGTCCCAGCTCCTCCACCTGTGCGCGCTGTGCCTCGAGCGTCTGCTCGCGCTCGGCAATCGAACGGCGCAGCTGCTCCGTTGCCTGCGGCGTGTCGTGGATGCTCTTTGCCTCGCTGAGAAGGTCGTTCGCCTTGCTTGCGTCCGTCCTGGCGTTATCGCGCAGGCGGTTTGAGCGCTCGATCTCTGCCTTGTGGCGGTCGATCTTGTCCGAGAGCTTCTTCTGGCGCGCCTCTGCTTCTGAGCGGAGGCGGTCGTACTCGCCGCGACGCTCCTTGGCCTCGGCCTGCATCGCGTCTGACTCGCGCTGGGCGGTCTCGAGCGACTGCTTCTGGGTCCAGAGGTGCGTCTGGGCGTTGTCGACGGAGGATTGCGCGTCTGCGGTGGCCCTGGTCACGGCCGTCTCGGCCGCGCTCACGTGCGCGGTCTCGGCAGCGAGCTCCTGGCGAACCTGTGCGATTGCGTCTCGCTTGGCAGACGGGTCGGCAAGCAGCTTGTCAAGTTCGCCTTGGACCTTGCGCTGGCGCGCCTTTGAGTTGTCGAGCGCACGGTTTGCTGAGGAAATCGCCTGTTCGCGGCGGTCCGTGGCGTCCTTTACCTGGCCCTCTGCCGTGCGCACGGCGCGCTTGGCCTCGGCGACGGTGCGCGTTGCATCGTCCGCGCGGCCCTTGGAGGACTCGGCAAGCTGCTTGTAGGGGCGCAGTGCCTGCTCGTCATCGGAGCGCATCTTGGTGAGACGGGCCTCTAGGTCCTGGAGCTCGTGGGTGAGGCGCGCGGCATACTGTACGGCGTCTGCTGCGCGCTTCTGGGCGTCAGCGAGCGCTGCGGTCTGCGCCGTCACGATGTCCTCGTACCCACCCTCGATGCTCTCGCGGTGCTCGAGGGCCGCCCGCTGCGCCGTGAGCGCCTTCTCGGTGGATTCCATTTGTGCCTTTGCGGAGGAGTACTGACGCGACGCGTCGCGCACGTCGCGCAGGGCGGTGAAGCCGGCTGCTATGCCCTTGCCTGCCCCACGGGCGGCCCCTGCCGCTGCACCTGCGGCCGCGCTGGCGGCTCCTGCGGCTGCGCCCGCGGCTTTGGACGCGACCTGGGCGGCACCGTCCTTCGCGCCTTTGCCGTCGTCCTTGGGGGTGGCGGCGTTGCCCCTGGCCCCCGTTGCCTTACCCTGTGCGTTCGTGGCGCCCTTCTCGGAAGCGCCCTTCTCGCCCTTATTGCCCTTGCCCCAAGCCATGGAGGCTCCTTTCGAAACCGCGCTACATCCGCGCGAGACAGTTGTTGTGGTTGCAACGCCGTAGCCGCTCCAACGGCTGCTGCGCCTTCTCCATTTTGCCGCAAGCAACCGCACGTGGGGATAATCGTCTCGTATGAGAAGAGTTTGTCCGTCAGCTGTCCATGATGTGTGTAAACTATACGAGCGTTTGGTACGATATAAGCAATTCGGGGAATTGCTCCCCGAGCCTAGTCAGGGAGTCTAGAAGGGGAGTTCTATCATGGTTTCCAAGCAGACTACGATCATCAACGCTACCGGCCTTCACGCCCGTCCCGCGTCCGTCTTCGTGACCGAGGCCAAGAAGTACCAGTCCAACGTTGGCGGCTGGCCTTGGCACCGGCACCAAGATCGAGATCGCCTGCGATGGTCCCGACGAGCAGGAGGCTCTCGACGCCCTCGTTGCCCTCGTCGACTCCGGCTTCGGCGAGTAGGCTGCGCAAGCACATGTGCAAGCTGACGGCCCGGGTCTCCCCGGGCCGTTTTCATGACGCAAGAGGAGCACGCGATGGAGCCTGAGTGGTTCACCTACGACATTGTCGCCGAGGATCCTGCCACGCACGCGAGGGCGGGTGTCCTGCACACCCCGCACGGCGACGTGCCCACGCCCATCTTTATGCCCGTGGGTACCAAGGGCACGGTGAAGGGGGTCCTGGTGCCGCAGCTCAAGGAGCTTGGCGCCAAGATTGTCCTTGCCAACACCTACCACCTGGCCATGCGTCCCGGCGCAGACCTTGTTGCCGAGATGGGTGGCCTGCATGGCTTCACCCGCTGGGACGGCCCCATCCTCACAGACTCCGGTGGCTTCCAGGTCTTTAGCCACGAGGAATTCTGCAAGCTCTCCGCCGACGGCGTGCGCTTTCGCGCGGTCGACTACGACGGCCGCTGGTTCACCTGGACGCCCGAGGAGAACATGGACATTGCCCAGAAGCTGGGCGCCGACATCGTGATGCAGCTCGACCAGTGCGTGGGCTACCCGGCCCCGCGTTCGAAGGTCGAGCGCGCCGTTGACCTCTCCGCCATGTGGGCGGAGCGCTGCTGGAAGGCGCATACCCGTACCGACCAGGCGCTCTTTGGCATCGTTCAAGGCGGGATGGACCTCACGCTGCGCAGGCGCTCGCTGCAGCACCTTCTCGACGTGGGCGACTTCCCGGGCTTTGGCATTGGCGGGTACTCGGTTGGCGAGGACCACGAGACCATGTTCGAGAGCCTGGCGCCATTGGCCTCGCAGTACATGCCGCGCGAGAAGCCCCGCTACCTCATGGGTGTGGGCAACCCCACCACACTCGTGCGCGGCGTGTCGTACGGCATCGACATGTTCGACTGCGTGCTTCCCACGCGCACGGCTCGCATGGGCACGGCCTTCTCGAGCGAGGGTAAGCTCAACCTGCGCCACGCGCGCTTCGCGCACGACGCCGGACCGCTGGACCCCGCGTGCACCTGCCCCGTTTGCCAGGGCGGATACACGCGTGCCTACCTTCACCACCTGGTGCGCCAGAAAGAGATGGCCGGCTCCATCCTGCTGTCGATGCACAACCTGTACTTCCTTCTCGACCTCATGCGCCGCGCGCGCGAGTCGATCATCGCAGGTACGTACGGGGAGTTTGTCTCGCGGTGGATGGACTCGCCCGCCGCGAAGGACTGGTAGGGCTCTGCTCTCCCGCGCCTGTGAGCTGTTCCTGCTTGCAGCGCCCAAATCTCGTTCTTTAGCGGATATTGAGAACATTGCCCCCAAGCTCGCGTAGAAGCGCAGCTAAATTCTGTCGCGACTCCGCAACGCACCCGCTCCCGTAGTGCGGCGGGTCCGAGGAAGGAGTGCTGCATGTCGATTCCGGGCAATCAGGCCTTATTACCGAGCCGTCGTGATCCCCAAGCGTTCTCCCAGGTAGCAGCGGCGACCTCCCAACGGGCCGGTAACTGCGGAGGCAGCGAAGCGCGCGGTATTACCGGTCCGTGGCTACCGTCAATCCTTACCTGCGGAAATGATTTGGTGCCAAGACGGGCCGGTAACAACGGGCGGGCGCGCAGGGTGCGGGACAAAGGCTCACTCAGCGACGTTGCGGAGCAAACCCTATAATGGCTTCGGAAAATAACCGGAGCCGTGCGTCTCTAACGCTCGGTCGGCATGTTTGCCAAAAACGGAAGGTTTGCACATGGCCCAAAAGCAAGACCGCGAGGCCCCCAAGACGGGCCTCGACCGGTGGAACGCTACCGAGTCGAAATCGCGTAGCTCGAAGGGCGGGCGCTCCGCTCGTCCCGGCCGCTCCAAGCGCCGCCGCATGAACCCAACCGTGCGCCGCTACGTCTCCACGATCGTGGTGACAGCCGTTCTCTGTGTGGCGTGCGCGTTCTGCTTCACGCCACTTGGCGAGCGCATCACCACCGGTCTCGACATCCAGGGCGGCGTCTCGGTAATCCTTACCGCCTCCAAGCAAGATGGCTCCACACCCTCGGCAGACGAGATGAACACGGCCAAGTCCATTGTCGAGAAGCGCGTCAACACGCTGGGAGCCTCCGAGGCCACCGTGCAGATTCAGGGCACCAACTCGATCCTGGTTCAGATTCCTGGTGCCACGGATGCAGACGCTGCAGTCCAGACCATCGGCCAGACCGGCCACCTCGAGTTTGTTCGCCTCGATGACATCGGCGATGCGGACGCCCTCGCAAAGATCGAGGCCGGTGCTTCCAACGTGACGCTTGAGCAGGGCACCTATACCGCCTTCCTCGACGGTTCCTACATCGAGTCGACCTCAGTCGCTCAGTCCTCGACCTCGGTGGGTACCTATGCGGTAAACATCACCTTCAACTCCGATGGCGCGGACATCTTTGACCAGGTGACCAAGGAGCTTGCTCCCACCAACGGCCAGATTTGCATCGTGCTTGACGGCGTGGTGCAGTCCGCGCCTGCCGTGCAGGAAGAGATTTCTGGCGGCAAGGTCTCCATCACCGGCAACTTCACGAGCGCGCAGGCCCAGGAGCTCAAGACCGTGCTCGACTCCGGTTCGCTGCCGGTTAGCCTCAACTACTCCGAGAGCCGCGTGGTTGGCCCCACGCTCGGCCAGGACTCGCTCAACCAGGGCATCCTCGCCCTTGTCATTGGCGTGGCAATCGTGATCGTCTACCTGTTCTTCTTCTACCGCGGCCTAGGACTCCTCACGCTTGGCTCGCTTGTGGTCTTCGCTATCCTCTACCTGGGACTTCTTGCCATCCTCTCGCACTACGGAATGTTCTCGCTGTCGCTGCCGGGACTCGCAGGCATGGTCCTCACCACGGGCTCCGCGGCTGACTCCTCGATCCTGGTGCTCGAGCGCTTCCGCGAGGAGATCCGCATGGGCCGTACCGTCAAGAACGCCTCCGTCTCGGGCGCGCGCCACGGCATCATGACCTCGCTTGACGCCGACATCGTGACTCTCGTCACCGCGCTTGCGCTCTTCTTCGTGGGCACGGGCACCGTGAAGGGCTTTGGCCTCACCCTGGCGCTCGGCGTTGCCTGCGACATCGTGACCATGTTCGGCTTCAAGGCACCCGCGCTCAGGCTCCTCGCCGCCCACGTCATCCCGTCGCACCCTGGCTTCTGGGGCGTCGACCAGGACATAGCCGAGGCAGAGCGCAGGTCCCAGGAGGCTCAGAAGGCGAGGGGCGCCAAGACGCCCGCCTCGCCCGCGAAGGGGGGTGAGGCTCGTGCGTAGCCACTTCTCCCACGAGATCTCGTTCATCGGCCACCGCAAGCAGTTCCTCACGCTCTCGTGCATCCTCGTGATTCTCTCCATTGTGGGCCTCGCCGTGCGCGGCCTGGTCTTTGGCATCGAGTTCACGGGCGGCACCGAGATAGACTTCTACCAGACGGGCGACATCACCATCGAGCAGATGCGCGACGCCCTTGCGGCAACGGATGAGGGCACGGCCACCGTCCAGACCACCACCACGCAGGGCGAGGCGGGCTTCCTCGTTCGCTCCGACACCACCGACCCCACCACCGCCAACGCCCACGCGCAGGCGGCAGCCGAGTCCCTTGGCCTCACGAGCGACAACTACACTGTCACGACCATCGGTCCCGACTGGGGCGCCGACACCACGCGCTCGTCGCTCATGGCGTTTGGCGTGGCTATTCTCCTCATCATTGCCTACGTCTCGTTCCGCTACGAGTTCAAGATGTCCATCACGGCCGTGGTCGCGCTCATCCACGACCTCGTGATTACGCTGGGCGTCTACGCCTGGTTCCAGATTGACATCTCGCCCAATGTCATTGCCGCACTACTCACCATCATGGGCTACTCGCTCTACGACACCGTGGTCGAGTTCAACCGCATGAACGAGAACGCCAAGCAGCTTCGCGACGGCGTGCACCACACCTACTTCGAGATCTGCAACTTCTCGATTAACGAGGTCATCGTCCGCACCATCAACACCACGATCGTGACGCTCGTGCCGGTCATCTGCATGCTGGCCATTGGCGGTGCCACGCTCAAGGACTTCGCCTTCGCCATTCTGGTCGGCGAGATTCTGGGCACCTACTCCAGCTTCGCCGTGGCATCCCCGCTGCTGGCAATCTGGAAGACGCGCGAGCCCAAGTGGGCAAAGCTCGAGGCAAAGTACGGCAGCGCCGCCAAGACCACGGCGACCCCCGCCGCCGGCGCCGAGAAGAACGAGCCCAAGGAAGGCTAACGTGCCCGGCCTGCTTGACAGTCGACGTTGGGACGTCCTCGACGCGGATTCGCGCGCCGAGGCGTCCCTTGCTCGTGCCCTGGATGTGCCGCCGCTGGTGGCGCGGGTCCTTGTTGCCCGTGGCTTCACCAGCGTCGAGGATGCCCGCGCGTTCCTCACCCCCTCGCTCGAGCGCGACTGGGCAGACCCTCTAGTCATTCCCGGCATGGCTGAGGCGGCAGACCGCGTCGAGCGCGCCGTGAGGGCGGGGGAGGACATTGCCGTCTTTGGCGACTTCGACGTCGACGGCATGAGCTCCACCTGCATCCTCGCGCTGGGCCTGCGCGAGCTGGGCGGGCGCGCCCGCGCCTACATTCCGCACCGCTTTGGCGAGGGCTACGGCCTCACCAAGGCTGCGCTCAACCGCGTGCTGGCAGACGGCAAGCCCGACCTCATCGTGACCGTCGACAACGGCATCGCCGCCGAGCACGAGGTCGACTGGCTCCGGGAGCAGGGCATCGACGTGGTGGTGACAGACCACCACGAGCCCGCGGACCTCGTGCCCCAGGGCGTTCCCGTGACAGACCCCAAGCTTGCGGCAGATGGCCCCTCTCGCGACCTTGCGGGTGCGGGAGTGGCGCTCAAGCTCCTGGCTGCGCTGGGGAGGCGCCTGGGCAAGCCGGACATTTGGCGCTCCTACACCGACGTCGCTGCACTAGGTACCCTCTCGGACATGATGCAGCTTTCGCCCGAGAACCGCGCCCTGGTGGCCGATGGCATCGAGCGGCTGAGAAGGACCTCGCGTCCCGGCCTGGTGGCACTTGCTGCCTGCGCTGGCCAAGACATCTCCGAGGTCACGGCGGACTCGCTGCCCTTCTCGATTATCCCGCGCCTCAACGCGGCAGGTCGCATGGGTACCACCGACGTGGCCATCGACCTGCTCATGACGAGCGATCCCGCCCAGGCGCCGGTTCTAGCTGGACAGCTTGAGGACATCAACCGCCAGCGACGCGAGATAGAGTCTGCCCTCACCGAGGAGGCGCTCGCGAAGGTTGCCGCCACCTGGCACGGTGGCCGCGTCATTGTCGTTGGCGGCGAGGGCTGGCACGAGGGCGTCAAGGGCATCGTGGCAAGCCGCATCGTAAATCGTTACCACGTGCCCACGATCCTCTTCACCATCCAGGACGGCATCGCGCGCGGGTCCGGCCGCTCCGTTGGCTCGGTTGACCTGTTCCGTGCCGTCGAGCAGTGCTCTGACCTGCTCGTGCGCTTTGGCGGCCACGCCGGTGCCGTGGGCGTGACCTGCGAGGCGTCGCGGCTCGACGAATTCCGCGATCGTCTGGAGTCCGTGCTCGACGCCTTGCCTGTCGAGGAGTTCGAGTCGCGCGGGGAGGTCACGGCGGTCGTGCGCCTCTCCGAGCTCACCGTCTCCTCGATTGCCTCGCTCGAGGCGCTGCAGCCCTTTGGCCAGGGGAACAAGAAGCCACTCTTCGCCGTGCGCGGCGTCACCATGAAGAACCGCTCGCGCGTTGGGGCCGACGGCGTCCACCTGCGCTTCCTTGCCACGGATGGCGTCTCTTGCGTTCCCGCCATCATGTTCCGCGTGCCAGACTGCCCGCGCGCCTGCGCCACGGACAGCGTGGTTGATCTTGTCTTCGAGGCCGTCGATGAGACCTGGCAGGGACGCACAAAGCCCAAGCTCATGGTCAAGGACATCCTTTACCGTGACGGTGGAGACGAGAAGTCCTCTGGTCCCAGCTTTGTGGACGAGCTCTTTGCACGTGAGGAGGGCGTTGAGGAGGGAATCACTGCCGCGTGTCCTGTGGATCCTTGCACTCCAGAAGGACCCACGGCGCCTGCGCCCGCTACCTCGTCCCAGAGCTACGAGTCCCTCACGGCGAGCCTGGTGCACGCCCTCATCGGCGAGAACCCGCTCCTTCCCGCGCAGGGGGAGGCCCTCTCACGCCTTGAGGCCGGCCGCTCCGCCCTCTGCGTGATGGCCACAGGGCGCGGAAAGTCGCTCGTCTTCCATGTCCACGCAGCGCGCACGGCACTCGCACGGCACCGCGCCAGCGTTTTTGTGTACCCGCTGCGCGCGCTTGTGGCAGATCAGGCGCACCACCTCGCCGACGAGCTTGCGCCCCTTGGCGTGGGCGTGGCGGTTCTCACGGGCGAGACACCCGCAAACGAGCGTGCCCGCGTCTACGAGGCGCTGGCGTCCGGCCAGGTGGACATTGTCCTCACCACGCCCGAGTATCTTGCCATCCACGTGGACGACTTCGCGCGCTCCGGGCGCGTAGGCTTCCTTGTGGTGGACGAGGCGCACCACAGCTCTCCTGCCGGCTCGGGGTCGCGCGACGCCTATCGCGACCTGCCCCGCGTTCGTGCAGTGCTGGGCGAGCCTACCGTCCTCGCCGTCACGGCCACGGCCTCGCCAGAGGTCGCCCACGACATCTGCGACCTCTGCGGCGTTGACGCTCAGGACGTAATCGTGGACCCCTCCGTGCGAGACAACCTCCGCCTGGATGACTGCCGCGGGTTGCGTGACCGCGACGCAGCGCTCGTCTCGATTGTGGCCCAGGGCGAGAAGTGCATCGCCTACGTCAACTCTCGCGCGCGCTCGGTGACGCTGGCCAGGCTGCTGCGCCATCAGGTACCGGAGCTTGCCCCTAAGGTCGCCTTCTACAACGCCGGCCTTCGGCGCGCGGACCGTACCCGCGTCGAGCGCGCCTTCCGCACGGGCGAGCTCTCCTGCATCGTCTCGACCAGCGCCTTTGGCGAGGGCGTGAACATCCCCAACGTGCGCAACGTGGTGCTCTACGACATGCCGCTGGGGCGCGTTGAGTTCAACCAGATGAGCGGGCGTGCCGGTCGAGACGGGAATAGCGCCTGCGTGCACCTGCTCTTTGGCCAGCGCGACCTTGTCTCTTCGCAGCGCATCCTCGACCAGGTGGCGCCCACGCGAGACGAGCTCGTCGCGCTCTACCGGGCGCTGCGCGGCATCTCAAAGGGTGCCGCAAGCGTGGGGCAGACGTCCTTCTCGGCACACGACTCCCAGCTTGCGACCATGGCAACGGTGAAGGGCCGTCCGCTCACCGAGGGCGCTGTCTCCTGCGGCATCCAGGTCTTCTCGGAGCTGGGTCTGCTCTCGCTTGCGGGCTTTGGCGACGCGCGGCTTATCACCATGGCGACAAACCCAGGTCATGTGGACCTTGAGGGTTCTGCCCGCTATCTCGAGGGTATTCGGGAGCGCGAGGCGTGCGGCGAGTTTGGTGAATGGGTACTCTCAAGTACTGAGGAAGAATTGCTCTCTGCGATAAACAGGCCCATCGCGCCCGACTTTGGCGTGCGCGTGGGCGAATAGGAGGAGGGAACCATGGGCGACAACGGCATGATGGCCGAGAAGGCCCAGGATGCACTGGCTGCGACGCCTGCGGAAGGAGCCAAGGCTCCCACTGTTCCCGCGGCCATGACCCCCGCGGCTTCGGCGCCTGCGCCTGCAAAGAAGTCCGCGGTTCCCGACGCTGCCAACTTCCGCGTGCTTGAGGAGGCCGCGCGTGCCTACCTCGACGATGATGAGTGGGCAAAGATCGACCGCGCCTATCACTTTGCGGCCGACTACCACCGCGACCAGCGCCGCCGCTCTGGCGAGCCCTATATCAACCACCCCGTCGAGGTGGCCCTCATCCTCTGCAAGGACCTCCACATGGACGAGGACACCATCTGCGCCGCGCTCCTGCATGACACGGTGGAGGACACCCCGGCAACGCTCACGCAGATCTCGGACCTCTTTGGCGAGACCGTGGCCGAGCTGGTGGATGGCGTCACCAAGCTCACATCCATCAAGGTGACCTCGATGGACGAGAAGCAGGCCCTCAATTTGCGCAAGATGTTCCTCGCCATGTCCAAGGACATCCGCGTGGTCATCATCAAGCTTGCGGACCGCCTGCACAACATGCGCACCCTGGCGGCGCTGCCGCCCGACCGCCGCCTCTTCAAGGCGCGCGAGACCATGGATGTCTACGCACCTCTTGCCGACCGTCTGGGCATCTCGTCCATCAAGTGGGAGCTTGAGGACCTTGCGTTCTTCTGGCTTGAGCCCGAGGAGTACCAGCGCGTGGCGCGCATGGTGCAGGACTCGCGCGCCCAGCGCGAGGACGACACCGAGGCGGCCATCAAGACCCTGGATGACGAGCTCAAGCGCGTGGGTCTCAAGAACTACCAGATCACCGGCCGCCCCAAGCACCTCTGGTCCATCTACCAGAAAATGACCCGCAAGGGCCGGGACTTCTCGGACATCTATGACCTTATCGCCCTGCGCATCATCACGCAGACGGTGGGGGACTGCTACTCGGCGCTTGGTGCCGTCCACACGCTGTGGCACCCCATGCCCGGCCGCTTCAAGGACTACATCGCCACACCCAAGGCCAACCTCTACCAGTCGCTCCACACCACGGTGGTGGGTCCGGACGGCAAGCCCATCGAGATCCAGATTCGCACGGTCGAGATGCACGAGGCATCCGAGTACGGCGTCGCCGCCCACTGGCTCTACAAGAAGGCCGGCAACTCCCAGGGCAAGATGTCGGCCGAGGACCGCTCGATCGACTCGACCATCAACTGGATTCGCAAGAGCCTCGACTGGGCCGTCGAGGACGACATCGACGACCCGCACGAGTTCCTGAACAACCTGCGCGTGGACCTCTTTGAGCACGAGATCTTTGTCTTCACGCCAAAGGGCGAGGTCATGAGCCTGCGTCGCGACTCCACGCCGCTCGACTTTGCCTATGCCGTCCACACCGAGGTGGGCAACCACTGCGTGGGAGCCAAGGTCAACGGGTCGGTTGTGCCACTCACCTACAAGCTCAACATGGGCGACCGCGTTGAGGTCCTCACGAACAAGAATGCCAAGCCCAGCCGCGACTGGATGAACATCGTGGTCACGCCCTCGGCGCGCGCCAAGATTCGCAAGTACTTCTCGGTGGAGACGCGCGCGGACGACGCCGAGCAGGGCAGAAGCGAGCTCGCCCACGAGCTGCGGCGCCGCGGCTACGGCATCTCCACGCAGCGCACGGTCAAGGCCATCGAGCGCGTGTACCCTCAGTTCGACTACCGCACGCCCGACGACCTCTTTGCCGGCATTGGCACGGGCAAGGTCTCGGCAAAGCAGGTGGCCAACCGCATCGAGGAGATCCTCGAGGAGGGCTCGCCCGAGCAGCTCGAGGCCGCGCGCAAGGAGGCTGAGCGCCAGGCCAAGCGCGAGGAGGCCATCAAGGAGAACAAACCCCTCATGCAGTCCTACGCCATAACGCAGACTGCAAAGGGTGCCAGGCGTCGCAGCAACTGCGGCGTGGTCGTGAAGGGCGACGCCGACCTTCTCGTCCATCTTGCGCACTGCTGCAACCCCGTTGCTGGCGACGACATCGTGGGCTTTGTGACGCGCGGCCGCGGAGTGTCTGTGCACCGCGCCAACTGCCCCAACGTGCGTGACCTCATGAACCACCCCGAGCGCATGATCCCCGTGGAGTGGGATACCTCCGGCGCCACGGAGTTCAGGGTCGAGATCGTGGTCGAGGCTACGGACCGGATGGGGCTCCTCAAGGACATCACCATCGCCATTGGCGATGCGGGCGGCAACATCCTCTCCGCGGCCACGCAGACGGGCAAGCAGGGCATCGCCCGCCTGCGCTTCATCGTTGCCATCTCGGACGCGAGCCTCCTGGATGCGCTTCTCGCCAGCGTCTCCCGCGTGCCCTCGGTCTATGACGCCCGCCGCATCATGCCCGGCGAGGGAGCCAACCAGATGAAGCAGCGGGTGTAGCCATGAGGAGCTACTTTCGCGACGCAGGGTCTTTTGCGGCGTCAGACGCCGGCGACGTGGTGCGTGTCTTTGTCGTGGGGCCCATACAGACCAACTGCTACGCCTACGTCTCTGCCGGAGAGGCGCTGGTCGTTGACCCCGGAGCCGCAGGTGCGCGCGTGGCTGCGGCGCTTGCTGGCGAGAAGGTCGTGTGCGCGGCGGCGACCCACGGCCACGGTGACCACGTGGGTGGCGTGGCGGCGCTTGTCTCGGCGACGGGTGCACCCTTTGCGATTTCGGCGGCAGATACCGAGATGGCCGAGCATGCCGGCGACCCGGCGTATTCTGGCTCCGGCATTGCCTACGACGACGATGCGCCCGAGCCTTCTCGCCTGCTTGCCGAGGGCGACGTTATCGCGGTGGGCACGGCACGCTTTCGCGTGATGGAGACGCCCGGCCACACGCCGGGCGGCATCTGCCTGGTGGGGGAGGGCACGGCCGAAGGGATTGCCTTTGTGGGCGATACGCTCTTCCCGGGGTCGTGCGGTCGCACCGACCTTGCAGGTGGAGACCCGGACGCCATGCGCCGCTCGCTCGCACGTATGGGCAGCGATATCGCGCCGGAGACGGTGCTTCTATGCGGGCACGGTCCTGCCACCACGATGGCAGAGGAGCTGGCGAGCAACCCCTTCGTGCGCTAGCGCGGGCATGCAACTTTTTTGCCAGGTAACGGGATTCCATTACCTGGTAACGGGATTCCGTTACCAGGTAACTTAATCCCATCTACGACGCGATGACCTCCGGCCATGCGTCGCCAAACTTCTTGCGAAGGTCAAGAATAGCCTCGCAGAACGTGTATCCGTGCGGCGCGGATGTGCGCACCAGGTGCCCGTCGCGGTAGGCAATCAGCCGGTTGCGCGGCACCGGCTTCCAAAGCGCCGCCTCTGCCTCGCCGCCAAGGGGCTTTGTCGAGAAGACGATGGCATCGTCCGACAGCTGCCGGTAGTTGAGCGTGTCCTCTGACGTGTTGGTGTGCACGTAGGTGTAGGTGCCATCATCCATGATGAGGTTCAGGCGGTTGAGGTTAGAGATTTGCGAGAGGGCGCCGGCCAGCGCGTCAAAGGTGCCGTCAAAGCCCAGTGCGCCACCTGCACGCATGGTGGCCTCGTCCAGGACGTCGAGAAGGAAGAGCATTGTGCGCTCGCTGTCCGTCTCACCGCGCTCGATGCGGTCATAGCCCGCGAGCAGCTCCTCGTTGAAGAGGATGCCGTTGTGGATGAGGGTCCACTCGCGTCCGGAGATGTCCGAGCCCAAAAACGGGTGGCAGTTCTCCACGCTCTGCGCGCCGCAAGTGGAGAAGCGTATGTGCGCCTCCAGGCGGCAGGCCTCCACGGGCTGCTCCAGAATCTTGGGCAGCAGCGTTGACTCGTAGGCCGGGATGGGCTCGCGCCAGAGCATGACGTCCGCCTCGGGGTCGCCGGGCTTACCATGGTCGTCTCGCCACGAGAGGCCCCAGCCATGCGGGTTGTCATGGCTGTGTGTGTAGAACTCCCTCAGGTAGGCGTTGGCCAAGACCGGCCCTCCCGAGTTGATCGCGAAGAGCTCGCACATTCCGGGCGTCCGATCTCAAGCGGGTGCAGGTACAAGATGATGATAGCGCGTCTCGTGTGACGGCACTGTTACCGAGCGGAGCTAGTACCCCACGGTGCAGGGGAAGCCGAGGGCACGCACGCGCTGGGCAATGGCATCGAGGGTCTCTCTCGGCGCCTTACTAAGGCCCGAGGCAGGCGTGTCGCGGTCCACGGTGTAGATGGTCACGCCCTCCGGCCTAATGCGCTCAAGCGCCGAGAGCCACGCACCCACGTGGCCTTCATCCGTGTTGTCGAGCGAGCGGCCCTTGTAGCTGCCGCGAAGGAAGATGGTCTGGACGATTACATGCCCCTCGAAGGATGCGAACGTCTCCACCTGGCGTTCCACGCTATAGGGCACGCGGGGACGGTCGAGCGCGGCCACGTAGGTGGCGTCGACGGTGTCAAGCTTGAGGACGTTTCTGTCCACGCGGAGAAGCGCTGCGTGCACCTCTGGCCGCGCAGCCTGCGTGCCGTTTGAGAGCACGGTCACATGCGCTTCTGGCGCGTAGCGGTCGCGCAGGGCAAGCGCCGCGTCGACGGCGGCCGGAAAGACGGGGCTTGCGGTTGGCTCTCCGTTGCCGGCAAAGCAGATGTCATCGAGCTTCTCGCCCTTCTCGGCCATGGCCTCCAATGTCTGCGTAAGGGCGGAGGTCACCTGGTCAAGCGTCACATAGCCGTCATGCGTGCGGCGCTGGTCGTCAAAGCCGTTCTCGCAGTAGAGGCAGTCGAAGGTGCAGATCTTGCCTGTTGCCGGCATGAGGTTCACGCCGAGGGAGACGCCAAAGCGTCTGCTTGTGACTGGCCCAAAGACGGGGCTCTGGTTGAGGAATGTGGACATCCAGATTGCCTCCAATGCCGCTGGCGTTACCACCTATATCTCGTCGGCAAAGGTGACAAAGTCGAGGTTGCCGATGGACTCTATGAAGAGACTCTTGCGGCCCATGGACGGGAGCTCCACCGAGAAGGTCGCCGCCGTGCCCTTGCGGCCATCCTGGCCACGAATGACCTCGAAGTTCTCGTACGTGCAGTCCCACGAGTGCAGCTTGCGGAGAAGCTCCCGCACGCCCGCCGGCTCGTTGAACTCCACGTAGACGTCGAAGGTCTTTGATGCGCGGCGAATCACGCGGTCAAGGCGGTTGAGCCCCTCGAAGGTGAGAAGCACGAAGAACAGCCCAATGAGTGCGGCCTCCGTGAACCCAATGCCCGCGGCAAGCCCTATGCACGCGCATGCCCAGAGGCCGGCGGCTGTGGTGAGGCCGCGGACCTCGTTCTTGCCCGTCACGAGGATGGTTCCCACGCCGAGAAAACCAACGCCCGAGATGACCTGGGCGCCAATGCGGTTGATGTCGCCACGCGCATCGGGGAACTGGTGGAGCACGTACTCGCTCACGATCATGGCCATAGCTGCGCCAATGCACACGAGGACGTGGGTCTTTACGCCTGCGCCCTTGTTGTGGAACTCGCGGTCGATGCCGATGGCCGCGCCAATAAGGGTTGCGAGCAGCAACCTTAAGAAGACGGCATGGGCACCCCATGCCGCCGTCTCAGAAACAAAGCTCTGCCAGGCTTCGCCAATCATGCCCTGTGCCGCTTACTACTCGTCGCCAAAGCTGATGCCCAAAAGCTTTGCCTCGCGCACGAGGTCGCAGTTGGGGTCGACGTACTTGAGCTTGCCGGCAACGTCCTCGAGTGGTACACGACACATCTTGCCGCCCACCTTGGCAATCATGTAGCCGTACTTGCCCTCGAGGCAGCCGCGCGCCGCCTCGACGCCGCACTGCGTGGCAAAGATGCGGTCCTGGGAGTCGGGCTGGCCGCCGCGCTGCGTGTGGCCGGGCACGGCCACACGAACCTCGCGGTCTGTTCTACGGGCGATCTCCTCGGCAATGTCATAGGCCACGGAGGGCTTCACGCGCTCGGCAACGAGCTTCTTGTAGTCCTTCTTCTTCATGGCCGCCTGCTCCTTGGAGATGGCGCCCTCGGCGCAGACGATGATTGCAAAGCGTCCGCCGTTCTCCTCGCGCCTGTCGATGGCCTTGACCACGTTGTCCATGTCGTAGGGGATCTCGGGGATGAGGATGACGTCGGCGCCGCCAGCAACGCCTGCGTAGAGGGGAATCCAGCCAACCTTGTGGCCCATGATCTCGATGACAAAGACGCGGCCGTGTGAGCTTGCCGTGGTGTGGATGTCATCGATGCAGCGCGTGGCCACGTCGGTCGCCGAGGTGAAGCCAAAGGTGAGGTCGGTTCCCCAGGTGTCGTTGTCGATGGTCTTGGGCAGCGCGATAACGTGCAGGCCCTCCTGCGAGAGGCGGTTGGCCGTCTTGGTTGAGCCATTGCCGCCCAGCATGAAGAGGCAGTCGAGCTTGAGGTTCTTGTAGGTGCGCTTCATGGCGGGCACCTTCACGGTGCCGTCGGCCTCGGGGACGTCGAGCAGCTTGAAGGGCGTGCGGCTGGTGCCGAGCACGGTGCCACCCTGCGTGAGGAGGCCCGAGAAGTCGCCGGGCGTCATCTGGATGTAGCGGTTGTGAATAAGGCCCTGGTAGCCATCGAGAAATCCGTAGATCTCAACGTTTTGCTTGGTGTTGTGCATGATGGTCTTGACGATTGCGCGCATGGTGGCGTTGAGCGCCTGGCAGTCGCCGCCGCTAGTGAGAAGGCCAATCCTCAACATGATTCTTCCTCTCCTGTGGTCCGTCGCCCCTGACGGACGTCTGAGGAAAGTGTGGCACAAGTTGGCACTGCAGGTGGGGCCTGCCGTAAAAGGGGGCCGGCCCGGCGCGACCGTTGGATGGGGCCGCGCCGGGCTTCGGGGCCGCGCCAGGCTTCGGAGCCGCGCCGGACCTGCTGCCGGGTGCTACGGGGCAGGAATTCGACACCTAACAGCGTTCCTTCTCGTCAAAACGTACGAAAACAGCCCGACAGTCCCAGCGTCCGCCGTCTTACCGGCTTCTCTCACAGCGAGAGGAACAACTGGTGCAGCCTGAGGTCGTGATCGAGCTCGGGATGGAAGGCGACTCCCAGTTGGGCGCCCTGCCGTACGGCCACCACGCTTCCGTCCACGCGAGCCAGCACCTGGACGTCCTCGCCTGCCTCCACCACGCGCGGCGCCCGGATGAAGGTCATAGGCACGTCTCGGCCAACGCTCGCAACATCTGCCACGCCATGGAAGCTTCCCAGCTGGCGGCCATAGGCGTTGCGCTCTACGGTCACGTCCATCGTGGCCAGGCGCGGTGTGCCCTTGTCGTCATGCGCGGCAAGTCGCTGTGCCAAAAGGATGAGGCCGGCACAGGTCGCAAGCACGGGCATGCCGTCCTCGATGCGCTCGTGCAGGGGCTCAAGCATGCCAAGCTCCTCGAGGAGACGTCCCTGGACCGTGGATTCGCCTCCGGGTAGCACCAGGCGGTCGAACGGGCGCGAGAGGTCCTCTGCGCTGCGCAGCTCAAAGGACCTCTCTCCAAGCTCTGCCAGGCGAGCCTCGTGCTCGGCAAAGGCCCCCTGCAGGGCGAGAACCGCTGTTGCCATTACTTGCCCCTCTCGGCCATGAGCAGGTCTATCTCGTCCTTGTTGATGCCAACCATGGCCTCGCCGAGGTCTTCGGAGAGGGCTGCCACCTTCTCGGGGTCGTCGAAGTTGGTGACGGCGCCCACGATGGCGCGGGCGCGCTTGGCCGGGTCGCCGCTCTTGAAGATACCCGAGCCCACAAAGACGCCCTCGGCGCCCAGCTGCATCATGAGCGCGGCGTCGGCGGGGGTGGCCACGCCGCCCGCGGCAAAGTTGACCACAGGGAGGCGTCCGTTCTCGTGCACAAAGCGCACGAGCTCGACGGGCACCTGCAGGTGCTTGGCCTCCTCGAAGAGCTCGTCTGAGCGCAGGCTCACCACGTGGCGAATCTGCGCGTTGATGAGGCGCATGTGGCTTACGGCCTGCACCACGTCGCCTGTGCCAGGCTCACCCTTGGTGCGGATCATCGACGCTCCCTCGGCAATGCGGCGCAGCGCCTCGCCCAGGTCGCGCGCGCCGCAGACGAAGGGCACCGCGAACTGGGTCTTGTCGATGTGGTAGATGTCGTCGGCGGGGGAGAGGACCTCGGACTCATCGATGTAGTCGATATCGATGGCCTGGAGCACCTGGGCCTCCACAAAGTGGCCAATGCGGCACTTGGCCATCACGGGGATGGAGACCGCCGCCTGGATGCCCTTGATCATGTGGGGGTCGCTCATGCGGCTTACGCCACCCGCCGCGCGGATGTCGGCGGGGATGCGCTCGAGCGCCATGACGGCGCAGGCGCCGGCTTCCTCGGCAATGCGTGCCTGCTCAGGGGTCGTGACGTCCATAATGACGCCGCCTTTGAGCATCTGCGCAAGCTCGCGGTTGAGCTTGGCGCGCTCCGGTCCGGGCGTTGGCACGATGGTCTTCTTATCCCTCTCGTCCTGTGCCATGTGTGGTCCTCCTTGCGTTGGCGTGTTCGTGTGGCTACGTAGCCTAGACGCGATGTGGCAATATTGAAATGTCCAGAACGTGATAGATTGATAAGACCAACTTAAGGCCAGTTTTACAAAACCGGTAAGGCCAGTTGCTGAGAGGGGCTTCGCATGCAGGGCATAGACCTCACCGGGCGAGGAGAGCTTCCCCTCTATGAGTACCTCTACCGGTGCATTCGCGACCAAGTGGTGACGGGCCAGGTTGCCGCAGACGAGCGTCTGCCCTCGCGGCGCACCCTGGCGGAGCGGCTGGGCGTGAGTGTGGTCACCGTGGAGGGTGCCTATGCACAGCTGGTTGCTGAAGGGTATGTGGTCGCCCGGCCACGTCGCGGCTACTACGCTGCGAGTCTGCCCTCTCTGCCCAATGCGACTGCGGCGATGCCTGTGACCGCAGTCTCTGCGCATGCTGCTAAGGCGGGGCTGGAAGACAAACGCGCCGCAGGTAGCGTGCCGTATGACCTTACGCGTGGTGCCAGCGTTGCCTCGCCTGGAGCGGCCCGGCTCTGGGAGCGGGCGTTGCGTGACGTGCTTGCCCACGAGTCCGATGCCGTGCTTTACCGCACACCGCCCGCACGTGGCGTGCCCCGCCTTCGCGAGGCGATCGCCGCGCACCTCGCGCGCTCGCGGGGGATGTCGGTCGACCCCAGTCTTGTAGTAGTGGGTGCCGGCGCGCAGACGCTCTATGGGCTTGTCGCGCAGCTCTTGCGTGAGGGCGGATCGGTTGGCGTGGAGGACCCCGGTTACGCGCGTGCAAGCGAGACCTATCGCGCACATGGGCTTGATGTGCGCTACCTGCCGCTTGATGGGGAAGGCATCTCGGTGCGGGCCTTGAGGGGGTCTGATGCCACCGTGGCGCACGTGATGCCCTCTCACCAGTTTCCCACCGGCCGTGTGATGAGCGTGGCACGCCGCTACGAGTTTCTTGGCTGGGCTGCCGAGAAGGACGGTCGCTACGTTGTCGAGGATGACTACGACTGCGAGCTGCGCCTTGCCGGTCGGCCCATTCCAGCGCTTGCGAGCATTGATGCCACGGGTAGCGTGATCTATCTCAATACGTTCTCGAAGAGTCTCTCCTCGGCACTGCGCATTGCCTACCTGGTGTTGCCGGCCTCGCTCGATGCTGCCTTTGACGAGCGCCTTGGGTTCCTCTCGACTACGGTGCCCGCCATCGACCAGGTGGCGCTTGCGCAGGCACTGGAGTCTGGCGCGTACGAACGGCATGTGGCGCGCTATCGACGCGACATGCGCGAGGTGCGCGATGCGCTGGCAGAGGGGCTTCTCGACGGACCTGCTGGGCAGCGTATTCGCATCGAGGAGGCAGATTCCGGGATTCACTTTGTGCTGGCCGTAGAGGACGACGGCCGGGGAGAGGCCGGCATTGCCGCTGCGGCTCGCGAGGCGGGCGTGGGGCTGTCGCCGCTCTCGTCGTTCGCACGGGTTGCCGAGCACGCTGGGACCCCAGACGGTTTCGCCAGGTTTGTGGTGCAGTACGACGGTCTTTCCGCAGGTGAGGCTTGCGCTGCCGCCAAGGCGCTGGGGGGCGTCCTATAGGCCGAGCTGGGACCTTACCTGCGGGAACGGCAGAACGCTGGACTGCCCCAGGGTGTGTTCGCCCAGGTCGCGCTCCATCCATACCGTGTCGTACCAGCGGCCAAACTTGTAGCCGCACTTGGTGAAGCGACCAATCTCGCGGTAGCCGAGCCGCGTGTGGAAGGTGACGCTCCCGTTGTCGAGGTGGGCGTCCGGCGTGCTGGTTGTGGCAATGCAGGCGTACAGGTTGAGGATGCCCTGGGCAGCGAGCACTCGCTCGAGCTCCTGGTAGAGCGCGCGGCCAACGCCGCGGCCACGGGCGCTACGGTCTACGTAGATGGAGGTCTCGACGCACCACGCATACGCGGCCCGCCCGTAGTAGGGGCTTGCGTAGGCGTATCCCAGCGCGGTGCCCGCGGCGTCGTGCGCAATCAGCCAGGGGTGCGTGGCGCCGATCCTCTCGATGCGTGCGGACATCTCCTGGGCGCTGGGGGCATCGTACTCAAAGGTGATTGCGGTGTCCCGCACGTAGGGGGCGTAGATGGCGGCAATGTCTGCGGCGTCTGCGCTGGTGGCAACAGTGATGCGAAGCTGGCCCATGGGTTCCTCCTCCTGGTGTTAGAGCCAACTATAACGATGAGGGGCAGTGAGGGCTTGCGACGGCAGCGGCCATCCGTTCTCACGCCGACGCTCCTCTGTGATAAAGTGCGCTCACGGATGCCTGCCCTTGCGGGGGCGGTGTCTGGGTGACAATGGGTGCACGCGTCGGAGGTCCAGCCGGCGCAAATTGGCTCGAAAGGCGGTATGGCATGGCAGACGAGCACGACGGCACGGCGGCTACCGGCAACGCGGAGGCGGCGGACGTTACGTACCTCCCGCACGAGAAGCTCGAGGAGATGCAGCTTGAGGGAGTGCGCCGCACGTTGGTCAACTGCTACGAGCATATCCCGTTCTATAAGCGCTCCTTCGACGAGGCGGGCTTTGATCCCTATCACCTGGCCTCTCTTGATGACCTGACCAACGCGCCCTTCGTGACCAAGCAGGACCTTCGCGACGCCGCGCCCTACGGCATGCTTGCCGTGCCCCTCTCTGACGTGCGCGAGATTCACATGTCGTCTGGCACCACTGGCGTGGCCACGCTTGGCGCCTATACCCAGCATGACCTCGACTTCTGGGCAGACTGCTTTGCGCGCGGCATTCGCTACGCGGGCGGCGGTGCCAACGACGTGGTGCAGGTTGCCTACGGCTACGGCCTCTTCACGGGCGGCCTTGGCGCCCACTACGGCGCCCTCGCCTCTGGCGCAACGGTGATTCCCACCTCTGCCGGCAACACCGAGCGTCAGATTCGCATCCTGCGCGAGATGGGCACCACGATCCTCTGCTGCACGCCCAGCTACGCCATGCACATTGCCGATACTGCGCTCGAAATGGGCCTTGACCCCTCCCGCGACTTCCACCTCAAGGCGGGCATCCACGGCGCCGAGCCCTTCTCGGACAACTTCCGCGCCGAGCTCGAGCGCAAGCTCGACTACAAGGTGCTCGACATCTACGGCCTCACCGAGACCATGGGCCCCGGCGTGGCATGCGAGTGCCTCGAGCAGGACGGCCTTCACCTGGCCGAGGATCACTTCTTTGCTGAGATCATCGACCCGGCCACCGGTAAGCGCCTGCCCGATGGCGAGTGGGGCGAGCTCGTCCTCACCACGCTCGACCGCGAGGCGTCGCCCGTCGTGCGCTACCGCACGCGCGACATTACGCGCATCCTGCCTGGCGAGTGCCCCTGCGGCTGCACGCACAAGCGCATCGACCGCCTGCACGGCCGCACCGACGACATGCTCATCATCCGCGGCGTGAACGTCTTCCCATCGCAGATTGAGGACGTCATGAAGACCTTCGACCAGGTCTCCAGCTGGTACCAGATCGAGGTTGGCACCGACGAGCGCTCGCTGGACGTGGTCACGCTCAAGGCCGAGGCAAATCCCGACTTCGACTTTGACCAGACCGGTGCCATCGAGGCACTGCAGCGTCAGATTTCCGCGCGCCTCAAGACCGACCTCTCCGTTGGCATCAAGGTTCGTATCGTCGAGCCCAAGTCCATCTCGCGCAGCACCGGTAAGGCAAAGCGCGTAATCGACACGAGGAAGGGGATTAAGTGATGATCAAGCAGATTTCGGTCTTTCTTGAGAACGACAAGGGCCGTCTGGCCGCGCTCTGCCGCTGCCTGGCGGACGCGGGCGTCAACATGAGCGCCCTCTCGATTGCCGATACCCCGGAGTACGGGCTGGTACGCATCGTGTGCAACGAGGCCGACAAGGCCAAGGCGGCGCTCGACGCCGCCGGCTATCGAGCCCGTGTGACCAAGGTCACGGCCGTTGCCGTGCCCAATCGACCGGGCGGCCTGGCCGAGCTCCTCGAGACCCTGGACGACGCTGACATCTCGGTGGAGTACGGGTATTGCTTCTCGCACCAGGACGGCAACGCAATCTTTGCCCTCAAGGTGACAGATTCGGCGCAGGCGGCCGAGGCGGTCTTTGCCATCGAGCGCGCCGGCTTCCAGATCCTGGAGGAGGGCGAGCTGGACTAGCTTTTGCCCTGGGCGTCGCTGTTCTTCTCGCATCCGGCGGTCCTTGTCGCCGGAGGGCGCAGTATGTTGCAACTCCATTCAAAACAGGCCCTCCGGAGACAATTGGTCTCCGGAGGGCCGTCGTTGTTGCGCCCTGCATCATTTGGAGGCTTCCGGCGACAAATTAAAGGCCGTGTGTCGCCGTGGAGTTCTACAGGCGCTCGAAGAGTGCTGCGCTTCCCGTGCAGTCGTTGTCGATGGTGGCGGGCAGTGCCGGCACCATGGCCTCGATGAGCTTGCGCAGCAGGTGGAGGTTCTCGTTGAAGACGCGCAGCACGTCGTCATTGGTGACGGCGGCATACTTGCCCAGGCCGGAGTCGTAGTCGGTGACCAGGCTCACGTTCACGTAGTGCATGCCCAGCTCGCGTGCAAGCCACGCCTCGGGGTACTGCGTCATGTTCACCACCGACCAGCCCATCTTCTGGAACCACTCGCTCTCTGCGGTGGTCGAGAAGCGCGGCCCCTGGATGGTGACCACGGTGCCGCCGTCGTGCACGGGAATGCCCAGCTCGCGGCACTTGTCGACGGCAACCTTGCGCATGGTCTCGCAGTAGGGGTGCGCGGCAGAGAGGTGCTGCACGCCCAGGCCAAGGTCGTGCGTAAAGAACGTGTCGGCGCGACCCTTGGTTCTGTCAACGAACTGGTCGCAGATCACAAAGTCGCCGGGGTGGATGTCAAGCGAGAGGGACCCCACCGAGCAGGGCCCAATGACCTGCTTCACGCCAAGCTCGTGCATGCCCCAGAGGTTGGCACGGTAGTTGACCTCGCCGGGGGCAAAGGTGTGCTTGTGGCCGTGGCGGGGGAGAAACGCCACCTTGCGGCCGCCGATGGTCCCCACGGTGTAGACGTCGGAGGGCTGGCCCCAGCGCGTGTCGAGGGAGACCTCCTCGTAATCGCCCTCAAAGAGGCTGTAGAACCCGGATCCGCCAAAGATGCCAATCTCTGCCTGCGGAAGCTCTGCCATGCGTGACTCCTTTCGAATGCGGTGCATATGCCCTCGTACATTGTAGGGTGGTGGCTTCGTCCCGTCACGCGGACCAGCGTGGACGCCGCCGGTAGCACGGGGGCACCAATCAATACAATTCATATATGGAACAGTACATCAAAATGTATTTTACCTATCCATTAGCCAATCCTACTATCAAGACTGAAAGGCGGCGCGCCCCACGACGTGCTGCACAGGGACAGCAACTCGGTGTTGCCGTCCAACCGCATGTCGTTTTAGGAGGCAACAATGATTCTCGGAATGGGTGTTCCCGAGCTTCTCGTCATCCTCTTGGTCGCCCTGATCATCTTTGGGCCCAAGAACCTGCCCAAGCTCGGCTCCGCCATCGGCAAGACCGTCAAGAACGTGCGCGAGGGCATGGAAGAGGGCAGCGACGACAAGGACGTTGCCAAGGCCAAGAAGTCCAGCTCCTCCGAGAACGTCGAGGAGGTTGTCGCCGATCCCGACGACGCCGACGCGGACGTTGCCACCAGCGCCAAGTAACCCTGGTTTCCCTTTCCCCAGGCCGGACGGCCTCCTTCCTCCGTTCGGCCAGTTCCTACCCCAGATCGCCGAGAAGAGCCAAGCACCTCTGTGCAAGCGGTGACATGTAACGGTCTGCCTTCCAGACCACCGCCTGCCGGGTTGACAAGCCCTTCTCGGCGATCACCTTTATGAAGCAATCGCCCGTGTCGGTGACGGGGAGCAGCGTCTCGGGCACGAGGGCAACGCCCATGCCGCCACGCGCCCAGGTGCAGGCCGTGCGCTCGTCGTCGACCATGCAGCTTACGGCTAGCTCTGCCTTGGCCTCATCGAACGCGGCGCGCACCTGCTCTTCAAGGCGACGCGCGAGCACCACCGGCACGCCCGAGAGCTGCGCGCAGGTGACTTCCATCTCCGAGCCCACCTCAAGCGCGGGCGGCATGATGGCAAGCATGCGCTCCGTCTTTGCGTAGCGGCAGCGCAGACCGGCGCTCGCGAACGGCGTGCGCACCACGCCGATGTCCACCACACCCCCCTCGAGCATCTCGAGCACCTGCGGTGTGTCCCCCTCGCGGAGTTCCACCGACACGTTGGGTGCGGCCGCAAGCTCGGCGAGCCTCGTGCCCGGCACCGATCCCGCGCATGAGGCGTCGACCCCAAGCGTGAGCACGCCGGTCATGCCCTTGCCCACACCTTCGACGTCGCGCTTCGTGGCCTGCGTGAGCGCAAGGATGCGCGTGGCCCGCTCGTAGAGGAGCTTGCCCGCGTCCGTGAGCGTGGCCGAGCGCGGCCCCCTGCGCACGAGCGTGGTTCCCAGCTCGCGCTCCAGTTGCGCCAGCTCGTACGAGAGAGGCGGCTGCGAGATGTGCAGGCGACGCGCAGCCGCCGTGATCTGGTGCTCCTCGGCTATGGCGACGAAGTACTCCAGTTGCTTGAGATTCATGCGTGCCTCCCGCGATATCTGCAAGCGCGCAGTCGCCTGGCGTGACGGCAGCGTGCGAACAAGTCATACGAGAATTGTATGGCGTTGACTTAGAACATGCACGTGCAAGATGGATGTCCAAAGCGCAGCCCCGCGCCCATGGGTAGAATGTGGGCACGAAGGCCGCCGGGCGCATGCGCCGGCACACACGGAGGGTGAGGTCCACATGGCCCGCAACAGCGACAATTACCCCAGCTACGAGGTCCCCGGGGAGGACTTTGACCCAAAGCGCGAGGTCGAAGAGGCAATCGACGCTGGCGAGAAGGCCCTCGTGTGCCTCAATCGGGCGTCCAAGTGCCTAGACAGCGCGTCCGGGTGGGGCATGCTCGACATCTTTGGCGGGGGTCTTATCTCTGGTCTGGCCAAGCACCACCGCATCGACGAGGCACAGGACGCCCTGCGAGAGGCGCAGTCGTCCCTTGCGGTGTTCTCGCGTGAGCTCTCGGACGTCCGCGAGTTCTCTGGCCTCAAGGTGGACATTAGCCGTGGCTGGACCTTTGCGGACTTCTTCTTTGACGGCGCCATCTCGGACATCGTGGTGCAGAGCAAGATCGAGGACGCGCGCAACCGAGTGGACCATGCGCGCGACACTGTTCGGGACACCCTCGCGCGCCTGGAGAAGCTTCGCTAGGCGTCTTTGCACATCGAAAACGTGGCACTTACGCTGGGCTAACGTCTTGTTCAAACAAGTTGTAGACGTTATGTGCAGTTAACGATGAAGCAACATATCGCTCCTACCCCGCGGGTACCGTATTCATCAGGAACACCGCTAGGAAAGGAGGATTCCATGAAGATCAAGAACCTGAGCAGGCTCCAGAAGAAGGTCCTTGACGCCTGCATGGACGGCTGGTTCATGAGCGGCGAGTACACCGCCATGTTCGACAACCACCGTCGCAGCTTCGAGGCCGACAGCCCCCTGTGGCTCTACCGCGATATTGAGCGCTGGTATGGAAGCCATGCCGCCAACCACGGGGATTCCCACCTGCTCGTCAAGTGCACCAGGGTCGATTAGGGGCAATACGCCCCGGCACCCCGGTGCCGTCCGGGGAAATGACAAAGTGCACGTTGGCAAGCGGGACCCCACGGGGTCTTTTTTGTTAGTCTTCGGGGAGTAGCGCCCGCGCGCCGCCCCCGTTTTTCTTTGGGGCAGCCTGGAATCCCTAGGAGGAACCCATGCCCCTCTCGCTCAACTCTTCCCTTGATGGCCTTAGGCTCTCTGGCATCAGACGCTTCTCGGCACTCGCCGCGCAAACTCCAGGGTGCGTCTCGCTCACGCTGGGTGAGCCCGGCGAGGACACGCCCCCCAACGTGTGTGCCAAGGTGGGGGAGGACCTTGCCTGCGGTCTCACGCACTATCCGCCCAACAACGGCTTTGCCTGGCTTCGCGAGGCAATCTGCGCGTGGGAGGCCGAGCGCGGCGTGCGCCTTGCGCCGGAAAACGTGATTGTGACCGATGGCGCAACGGAGGCGCTCTTCTGCGCCATCACGGCGCTTCTCAACCCCGGTGACGAGGTCATCATCCCCACGCCGGCGTTTCTCCTCTATGACTCTCTCGTGAGGCTGGCGCGCGGCGTGCCCGTGGCGCTTGACACCACGGCGAGTAACTTCCAACTCGACCCGCAGGCGCTTGCGCAGGCAATTACGCCCCGCACAAAGGCGATTGTGATCACCTCGCCCAACAACCCTACTGGGTGCGTGCTTGACCGTCGCAGCATGGATGCCGTTGCCGAGGCGGCACGTACACGTGACATCTACGTGATCTGCGATGACGTCTACGGCGAGCTTTGCTATGAGCCAGGCTACCGACGCTTCTCGGCCCTCTATCCCGAACTTGCGGACAGGACCATCGTTGCCAATAGCTTCTCTAAGCCGTGGGCCATGACCGGCTGGCGCCTTGGCTGGGTGGGCGCGGGCGAGAATGTCGCTGCCGCCATGGCCAAGGTGCACCAGTACGCGGTCTCGTCGGTGCCGGCCTTCCTGCAGCATGCTGCCGTGGAGGCACTGGTTACCAATACGGCTCCCATGCGCGCCTCCTACCAGGCACGACGCGATGTCACGGTGGAGGCGCTCGGCCGAATGGGACTTCCTGTGGTCATGCCACGGGGCGCGTTCTACGCGTTCCCCAGCATCGAGGGCCTTGGCCTTTCGAGCGAGAAGTTCTGCGAGCGGGCCATCCGCGAGGCCGGTGTGGCGCTGGTGCCAGGCTCGTGCTTTGGCGGCGAGGGCCACGTGCGCCTGAGCTACGCCGCTGACGAGAAGACCCTGGCTACCGGCCTTGAGCGCCTGGCCGGCTTTGTGGGAGCGTTGAGGTAGCGGCGCGTGCCGCCAACGGCGCGTACGAGCGCTACTCGTTCTCCACCACGTGCGCCATCATGAGCAGCAGGGCCACCGCGACGCCCTGCTCGAGCGAGTCCTTGCGGATCCACTCGTCGCGGGTGTGGGGAAGGCCCCCCGTGATGGTGCCCACACACACAGCGGGGACGCCAAGCGAGAGGGGCACGTTTGCGTCGGTCGAGGAGCTCACGTGGCGGGCGCGCATGCCAAGGACCGCCTGGATGGCGTCATCGCAGCGGCGCGTGAGGCGTCGCTCGGCGGTCTCGTTCACGTCGCCGGTGGCCGGACGGCGGCCTATGACGGCGATCTGGACGTCCATGTCGTCGCGGGCGTCCGCCCGGGCAACGAGGTCGCGGAGCTTCTCGTCCATCTCTTGCAGGCATGGCTCGCTCGTGGAGCGAAACTCGCAGAGGCACGATGCCTCGCTCGCGATGCTGTTGACCGTGGTTCCGCCCTCGATGAGACCCACGTTGCAGGTGGTGCGGGCATCCGTTGGGCGCGGCAGGTCGTACATCGCGCACACCACGCGCGAGAGCCGCTCGATTGCGTTGGGGACGCCCCAGTTCTTCCAGCTGTGGCCGCCCTGCGTGTGCACGCTGATGCGGTAGCGCATCGACCCCACTGCCTCGGTGACCACCTCGGGGAAGTGTGCGTCAAGCGCGGTGAGCTCCGTCACGGGAGCGGTTGCCTCGCGCATGAGCTGCTTGGTGCCCTTGAGGTTGCCCAGTCCCTCCTCGCCGGAGTTCGCCACCACCACAACGCAGGTGTCGAGCTTGGGGCGGTGCTTGAGGAACCACTTTGTGGCCATGAGCAGCGTCACCAGGCAGGCCGTGTCGTCGCCGATGCCCGGAGCGTACATGTTCTCCTCGTCCTCGGTGAGTGGCAGCTCGCCCGTGTCGGGGAAGACGATGTCGGTGTGGGCGGAGAAGACCGCGCGGCCTGGCTCGGAACGGTCGCCCAGGATGCAGACAACGTTATGCGCCTCGTCCACGGTGACGTCGGTTGCGCCCTGCTCGCGGAGCCAGGTTGCGACAAACCAGGCACGGCGTCCCTCGTCGCCCGTGGGGGCGCCAATACGCCCGAGCGCGCGCAGAAGCTCGAGCGACTCCTCGCGCACCTCTCGCGCAAACTCCAGTGCTGTGTAGGTCTCCCTTGGGTTCATGAGGTCCTCCAGAGCGCGGCGCGCCGCCGCGTAGCGTGCGTGTTGCCCTTAGCATACTCCCTTACTGGCGCCCAGCCGCCCCCTATCGGTCCCCTCTCCCTCCCACTTGCGTTCTTTAGCGGTATTTGAGAATCGTGTTTCCCGCCAACTGGGCAAACGCAGTGTCCGATTCTCAGAAACCGCTAAAGAACGGGGCGGAGGGGGATGCGGGGATGAGGGGCGAGGAGGCGCCTACCCCCTCGTGAAGAAGTTTTTCTCCGTTGGTGTCACATGCGACCTTGCGCCAGAGCGGCGTGGATGCTAGCGTTGTCCGCACGATAGAGGAGCGGGCACGATGGTCCTGGAGGAGCCGGCGGGCAAGGATTCCAGGAGAGGCGATGCCCGCCGAACTTCCGCGCCAGGCATGGCGCGGCGGTGGGCTCGGCGGGAATACCGCCGGGACTGTCCGTGGAGAAGATCCGCGGGAGCGCTATCCCCGGCCACGCGGCGCTGCTGCGTGGACCCCGGCGGCGCCCCTGCGGCGCGTCTGGGGGAGCAATGGGGGAGAAGCTACCATTCGTCACAAGAGACCAGCTCGAGCGTGCCGCCGCGCAGTGGCCCACGCCCTTCCACGTCTATAGCGAGAAGCTCATCCGCGAGCGTGCGCGCGCCTTGAAGGCGGCGTTCTCGTGGAACCCCAGCTTCACCGAGTACTTTGCCGTGAAGGCAACGCCCAACCCTACGATTGTCTCCATCCTCGCCGAAGAGGGCTGCGGCTGCGACTGCGCAACCGCCACGGAGCTCACGCTTGCAAACGTCTGCGGCGTGCGAGGCGAGCGCATCATGCTCTCCTCCAACGACACGCCCGACGAGGACTACCGCCGCGCGCGCGACCTGGGTGCCATCATCAACCTTGACTCGCTCGACATGGTGGAGTGCCTGTCGCGCGCGCTGGACGGAAAGCTGCCTGCCATGGTCTGCCTGCGCGTGAACCCTGGCGGCAACTTTACTGCCTCAAACGGCATCATCGGCGAGCCCGAGGACTCCAAGTTTGGCATGACCGTCGAGCAGGTCATGGAGGCCGCGCGCAGGCTCTCTGCCATGGGCGTCACCGAGTTTGGCCTCCACGCGTTTCTTGCCTCAAACACGCAGGTCGAGGACTACTACCCGCGCCTCGCGCGCGTGCTCTTCGAGCTGGCCGTGCGTCTTTCGCGCGAGCTTGGCGTGCATGTGCGGCTGGTTGACCTCTCCGGCGGCATTGGCATCGACTACCGCCCCGAGGATGTTCCCGTGGACATTGCTGCTGTGGGCGAGGGCGTGCGCCGCGTGTACGAGGAGGTCCTCGTGCCCGCGGGCATGGGCGACGTGGCGCTTGCCGCCGAGCTTGGCCGCTGGATGCTGGCGCCTGCGGGCGGCCTTGTGACCCGTGTGATCCACGAGAAGGTCACCTACCACGACTACCTGGGCGTCGACGCCTGCGCCTCCAACCTCATGCGCCCGGCGGTCTACGGCGCCTACCACCACATCACCGTGATGGGCCGCGAGGGCGAGCCCGCAACCAGGCGCTACAACGTGGTGGGCAGGCTCTGCGAGAACTCCGACCAGTTTGCGCGCGACCGTATGCTGCCCGAGGTCCACATCGGTGACCTGCTCTTCATTCACGACGCTGGCGCCCACGGGCACTCCATGGGCTACAACTACAACGGCACGCTCCGCTCGGCGGAGCTCTTGCTGCGCGAGGACGGCTCGTTCGAGCTCATTCGGCGCGCCGAGACGCCCGCGGACTACTTTGCAACGCTCGACTTTCCGGGCTCGCGCTTCTCGGCGCTTGCCCACCCAGAGGGCTAGGACACGTAAGGTTACACGCGGGGCGCCCGTGGGGCGCACATGAGAGGGGACGCACAATGGACATGCAAGGACTTACCGGTTCTGTCGTGGCGCTGGTCACGCCGTTTTTGGAGGACGGCTCCATCGACTTTGGCTCGCTGGAGCGCCTGGTCGACTTTCACCTCGAGAACGGGACCGACGGCATCTTGGTCCTGGGGACCACGGGAGAGTCTTCCACGATGACCGACGAGGAGGACCTCGAGGTAGCCAAGACCGTCATCGACCGCGTGGCGGGTCGCATTCCCGTCATTGGCGGCGCGGGATCCAACTCCACGGCCGAGTCCCTCCGCAAGGCAAAGGCGCTGGAGAAGCTCGGCGCTGACGGTCTTCTCCTCATTACGCCCTACTACAACAAGTCCAACGAGGAGGGCATCTACCGTCACTTCACGACGGTCCTCGACCAGGTTGACGTGCCCTGCCTGCTCTACAACATTCCCGGTCGCACGGGTTGCTCCATCTCGGAGAGAAACGTCGCACGACTGGCCACGCACCCCAACGCGTGGGGCATCAAGGAGGCTTCGGGCAATATCTCCTACGCGACGATGGTTGCGCGCTACCTCTCGGATGTCTTCCGTATGATGAGCGGCAACGACGATATGGTGGTGCCCATCCTCTCGCTGGGTGGCGTGGGCGTGGTTTCGGTGTGGGCCGACGTCGCGCCGCGCACCGTGCACGACATGTGCGAGAAGTGGCTCTCCGGCGACACTGCCGGCGCGCTCAAGGTGCAGCTGGACAACCTCGACCTGGTGCACGCACTCTTTGGCGAGGTCAACCCCATTCCCGTGAAGGCCGCGCTCGCCAAGATGGGGCTCATCGGCCCTACCGTGCGCCTGCCGCTCTGGCAGCTCTCGCCCGAGGCAGATGCGCGTCTGGAGGCGGCCATGAAGGGGGTTGGTATTCTTGGCTAGCGTGCTGGTGGTTGGCGCCAAGGGGCGCATGGGGACGCTCCTTCGGGCGGCCGTCGAGGCGGATGCGAACCTCTCGCTTGCGGGTGGCTACGACGCCGACAACATCTCTGAGCTTGACTCCGTTGCCCCAGCGGTAGACCTCGTCATCGATTTCTCGGCGCCCGCGTCGCTTCCCCATGTGGAGGCCTACGTGCGTCGCACGCATGCGGCGCTGCTCTCGGGCACCACTGGCCTCTCGGCGGAGGATCTCTCGCGCATCGAGGCGTTGGGGCAGGTGGCCCCGGTCATCTGGAGTGGCAACTACTCGCTTGGCGTGGCGGTTCTTCGTCACCTGGCGCGCGAAGCCGCGGCCTCGCTTACCGGCTGGGACACCGAGATAGTGGAGTGCCACCACAACCGCAAGGCCGACGCTCCCTCCGGGACGGCAAAGATGCTGCTTGAGGCCGTGGATCCCGCAGGCGAGAGGAGCGTTGCCTACGGACGCGAGGGTATCGTGGGGCCGCGACCGGCGGGCGAGATTGGCATGCACAGTCTGCGCGGCGGCACCGTGGCAGGGACGCACGAGGTGCTCTTCTTTGGCGAGGACGAGGAGGTCGTGCTCACGCACCGCGCGACGAGCCGGCAGATCTTCGTGAACGGCGCTATCTCTGCGGCCAAGCGCCTGCTGGCGCGCGAGCCCGGCTTCTATGACTTCGACACGCTCATGTTTGGATAACCTGCAGCAACGAGAAACGCCAGGTGACTGGCGAGAGGAGACAATCCATGGACGCCCAGGAAATCATTAACTTCATTGCGGGTGCGCCAAGGAAGACGCCGGTCAAGGCATACGTCAAGCTGGCTCCTGGCGCGCATGTGGACTTTGGTCCCAGTTCCCACGTCTTTGGGACGGGCGACGTTGTGGTCTTTGGCGACTGGTCCGAGGTTGGGCCGGCGCTTGAGGCGGCTGGCGACGACGTTCTGGACGTGGTTGTCGAGAACGACCGTCGCAACTCCGGTGTGCCGCTGCTTGACGTGCGCAACGTGAACGCCCGAATCGAGCCTGGCGCCATCATTCGCGACCAGGTGGAGATTGGCGACAACGCCGTAATCATGATGGGCGCGATCATCAACATCGGTGCGGTCATTGGCGCGGGCACCATGATTGACATGGGGGCCGTCCTGGGCGGGCGCGCCATGGTGGGTGCGCACTGCCACGTGGGTGCCGGCTGCGTGCTTGCCGGCGTGGTGGAGCCTGCAAGCGCGACGCCCGTGGTGATTGAGGACGACGTGCTTCTCGGCGCAAATTCCGTGGTCATCGAGGGATGCCGCGTGGGCAAGGGTGCCGTTGTGGCTGCCGGTGCTGTGGTGACCGAGGACGTGCCCGCAGGCGCGGTTGTTGCCGGCTGCCCCGCGCGCGTCATCAAGATGAAGGACGAGAAGACCGAGGCCAAGACTGCGCTGGTAGACGCGCTGCGCAACCTGTAGAGGGGGCGGCTCCCGGCAGAGCTACGGTGACAGAGGGTTGCGCTTCTCGCCGCGCTTCTCGCCGTCGTAGCCCTTCTCGTCGAGATGCCGCGAGTTCCGAACGTTTAGGCCGGCTTAACCGCTGAAATTCAGCGTCATTCGAACATTGCCGCGTATTCCGAACGTTTAAACAGCTCTAACCGTTCGGGATACGCGGCATGTTCATGTTGCTAGACGCAGCTTTTCTCGCCGTACAACGGCACAGTGAGGATCGGCGTATAGGTGAGCCGTCCGCCCTCGGGGTGGTGGCTCCACATGAGGGCCACCTCTGTGTGGCGTGTCTCGAGCGAGGGAAGCCCACGGGAGACCTCCTTGCAAACGAGTTGCAGGTCAGAGGTATCATCTGTTGGCCGCGCGCCGCGCACCAGGGTCACGTGTGGCACGAAGGGCTTCTCGTCTACGGCCAGCCCACGCACGGTCAGCTCGCGCACAAGCGTCCGTTGTAGGACGAGAAGCCCCTCTTGCCGAGAGACGCCCCGCCATACGATGCCCCCGCGTCGGCGCTCGAAGGCGCCTAGAGCGCCAAGTGAAAGGCTCACTGGGTCGCATGCGCGCGCCGCTGCGCACAGGGCGTCTGCCGCGCGCTGCTCGCCCGCGTTGTCAAGCGTCCCGAGAAACGCCAGCGTCAGGTGGATGTTTGCGGTGGGGGAGGGGCGCCCGGCACGAAGCCTCTCCAATATGGCGTCACGTGATTGCGCAAGCGCGTCTTGTTCCTCTGCCGAGAAGCGTAGGGCAATGAAGAGTCGCTTGGCCGTCTGACCAGCGCTTGGTTTGAGATAGATGTTCTTATCGGCTTCCATGGCCCTCCGCTATTCTGTGACGTGGCCCAAGCCTATCCCAAAGGTGCCGGAAAAAGAAACGCCCGCCCAATCAATGGGCGGGCGTTTGCGCACCGGGTATCGATCGAAGCCGTGTGCAGGGTAGCTACTCGTTGTGCGAGTTCATGCGACGACGGACGAGAACCGCTGCTGCTGCGAGCGCGGCACCAATGCTGGCTATGCCGGCGACGAGCGGCCAATGGGTTGTGGCGTCGCTGGTCTGGGGCAGGGGAGCCTTGATGGGAGCGGCGACGGTGGTCTTTGCTGTGGGCTCTGAGATCGTCATGGGTGCAGCGGCGGCCGGGGTCTCTACTTTCTCCCACTGCGCGTAGAGCGTGGTCGCGCCCTGCGGGAGGGTCAGTGGGTCGGCGGGGTCGTAGGAGGTCCCGGAGCCGTCGGGCTCGGTGTTCCAGCCCGCGAAGCGCCATCCCTCGCGCTCGAAGCCGTTCTCGGCCACGCCGACCGCGGAGCCGGGCGCGCCCTCCGCGCCGTCGACCGAGCCGGACTCGGCGCCGTTGCCGTCGTAGGAGAGGGTGGCGTACTTCGCGAAGGTCCACGTGCCGAGCAGCTCCGCGTCGGAAGCCCCCATGGTCACGGTCGAACCCGCCGCCTGGCTGGCGAGCTCCCAGCCGCCGAAGGTCCAATAGCCGTGGTTGGCGGGGTCGTCGACGACCTCCCCGTTCGCAGGAGCGGTCGAGACAGCGACCTTCTCACCCGGCCAGAGATAGCCAGATGTGGCGGGAACCAACGTTATGCTCTCGGGATAGGCCGAGGAGTCAATGCCGTTGGCGCCGACGTAGTTGTACTGATAGCTCACGCGGTGACCTTCTGCCCACTGGGCGTAGAGCACATCATCGCCCGTGGTAAGCATGTAGTGGTCGATGTCCGCGAGGTATGTCTTTCCGGTGCCGTCTGCGCTCGTGTTCCAGTTGAGGAAGCGCCATCCCTCGCGCTCGAAGCCGTTCTTGGCAACAACCACGAGGCCCCCGGTGACACCATCGCTAGGGTCGACGGTCCCAGTGTAGCTGCCCTCGGGAGCGTTTGCATAGTAGGTGAGTTGGTCTGGGTTGGCCGTGAAGACCCACTTACCCACAAACTGGAGGTCGGAATCGCCGACGGTTACGCTGGTGCCCACGGCGTTGTCATTGAGCGTCCATCTCTGGAAAGTCCACGTGCCGCCGTTGGCAGTGTCCTTAACGGTTTGGCCGGTTGTGGGCGTGGTGGATACCGTCACGGAAGAGCCCTGGTTGTAGCCGTTTGTATCCGTGGGGACTGCGGGTATGGTATCGGGATGCGACTCTGGTCCCTCGTACGTATACGAGTAGGAGACGTGCCGTGTGGCGTAATCGCTGATGGTAACCGCACTGCTGGTAGAGTCAATGGTCGCCGTGGTGTTGAGGCTTCCGGTCGTGCCCTCGGCCCCGGTTACGCCAAAGGCGTATTGGTAAGTGAAGGTTGCCTCCACGCTTGCGGTGAGCTCGTTCTTCTCGATGTCGCTCTTGGTAAGCGTGTACTGGACTGATCCGGTGTAGGTGTCACCTGTCGCTGCGCTTACGCCATCTGCAGCCGAAGCATCGGTGGCGCTGGTCGTAGAAGATGAGGGGCTGGGGTCCGACTGGGTATAGTTGGTGAGTGGAATGCTTGTGCTTCCCACGTGAACGATGGGCGAGCCTTTCAAGGTGGCCTGGTAGACGTTGTCAATGTCGCCTGCCTTGAGTGTCACGTTGAGCGTGACCACGTCGCCCGCCTTGAGCGTGGTGTTGGGGTTGTCTATCATGATGCTCGCGGTAGGCGTGGGCTGGGTTGCCGTTGCGTTAATGGAGAGCGTGTCCCCATTCTTGTGGTAGGCAGTTCCCCAGCCAAACGTTCCCAAGTAGCCTGCGTCAATCATTCTCTGCCTGTCGGCTTTGGAAACATAGCTGCCTGGACGGCCGAGGTACGTGCCAGAAAGCGCATAGATGTAGTTGTTGACATCGGCAGAGTCAACACGGGTGAGCAGGTAGTTGGCCGTGGGTTTGACAAAGACGTTCACGAACGTCTCCCCGCCGTTCTGGAGGCCGGGAACTGTGATGGTGGCTGAACCGTTGAGGGTGCCCTCTGAGAGCACTGTCCCGCTTGTGTTAACGACCATATAGTACGCGTCAATGTTCGACAGGGTAGGCGCAAGCGTCATGGTCTTCTGCCATACCGCATAGAGGGATGTTGAAGAATCGGGAACGGCGTAGGTGGCGCCTGGCGCATAGTCGACGGTCGACGAGTTTGGTGTTGTTGACCAACCAACAAGGGTACTTGCCTGATTGCCTGTGAGCGTAAGCTGGCTTGCCGTGGGAAGCGTGATGGTTGAGCCCGGTGTGGCGCTAACCGAGCTGCTGACCCCCGACGCGAAGGTGCCACCGTATGCGATATACCTCACGGTTACCGTTGAAGCTGCGGGGGTCGCCGTGGCGCTACTGTCGCTGCTCGTCGTAGAGGCGATGGCGGCAACGGGAGCGGCTGTCGCCTCGGTGGTCGCCGAGGGTGCGCTGCCAGTCGTGGTGCCGGTCGAAGCGGAACTCCCGTCCGAATTGTCCGTTGCTGCTGCGCCGCTCGTACCGTTGCTCGTCTCTGTCGCGGTCGGGCTGGCGGAGTCTGTCGTCTTGGTGGTGCTCGTCGTTTCGCCCGTCGCGCTGGTCTCGGCAGTGTCTTGCGTAGAGGCCACGGTCGTGGTGCTTTCTGCAGTGGACGAGTCCGCGATGGCGGGCGTGGGCATCATCGATGCCACAAGCGTCAGGGCAACGGCGCTCGAAAGTATGGGCGAGCGCCGCCAGTCCTTTCGCGTGACGGTTGAGTCCACGCGCATGTGCTGCGGGTCATGATTGCAACTGCTCGTGTTGCGTTTTCCTCCCCTGACTAACCCTGGGTCGCACCCCAATGTGATACGCCGTCTAATGGTAGTGCTTCGGGGACATTTGAGCGCATTTATAAATGTAAATTTACCTATCTATGACGAATCTATGGTGGTCAAAAATTCAGATAACACCCAGGTAAATTCCGTTATGCCATCTCCTCTCGCCTTCTGCCGGAACGTCGCGTGCGGCGCGCTCTCGTGGCATATAGTCGTTAGGTAAGTGGGGAGAGGCCTCGCAATCCAAGCAGTCGCGGGAGGGCGTCTATGAAAATCAAGGCTTTGGTCATGCACGAGAAGAACGGTCCGTACTGCATGGAGGACGTCGAGCTGGACGAGCCGAAGGACAACGAGGTTCTCGTGCGCAACGTTGCCTCTGGCATCTGCCATACCGACGAGTTTGGCCGCTCACAGGGCGTGCCCATCGCGCTGCCGCTGGTACTGGGCCACGAAGGCGCTGGCATCGTGGAGCGCGTGGGCGCCAACGTTGATGACCTCAAGCCCGGCGACCACGTGGGCATCACCTACGCCTTCGACGGCACCTGCCCGGCCTGCCAGGCGCACGAGCCGTACTACTGCGAGAACTTCAACCAGATTAACTTTGGCGGCGTTGCCACGGACGGTACGACCCGCCTGCACCAGGATGGCCACGACGTGAGCATGTTCTTTGGACAGTCTTCGTTCGCGACCTACTCGGTGGCCAACGCTGCCTCGGTTTGAAAGGTGGACGATGACGTTGACCTGGGCATCGTTGCTCCTTTGGGCTGCGGCGTGCAGACGGGTGCCGGTGCCATGATCAACGTGGCACACGTGGACGAGACAAGCGCCGTTGCCGTCTTTGGCTGCGGCGCCGTGGGTATGTCGGCCATCATGGGTGCTGCCGTTGCGGGGGCCAAGGTCATTATCGCAGTGGGCGGTAACCCCAAGAGCCTGGCCCTTGCGCGCGAGCTTGGCGCTACCCACACAATCAACCGCAAGGAGGTGGATGATGTTCCAGCGGCGGTCCGCAAGATCTGCCCGGCCGGCGTCGACGCCACGGTGGACACCTCGGGCAACCAGTACATGATGGTCAACGCCATCCGCAGCCTCAAGTTCCACGGAATGTTCCTGCCCGTTGCGGCGGCTGGCTGCATCGACCACTTTGACGTGGGCGGCGACATCATGATGCCCATGCGTACCATGAAGGGCACCTGCGAGGGAGAGTCCGACCCCAAGACCTTCGTCCCGCAGATGGTGCGTTGGTACAAGGAGGGCCGCTTCCCCGTGGACAAGATCCTCTCGTTCTACGACTTCTCCGAGATAGACAAGGCCCTTGCGGACACTTCCGGTGGCAAGGCGATTAAGGCCGTGCTCAGGATTTCGAAGCAGTAGTCTCGTCACTTGGTCCTGCTTTCTTAGGCACCCCCTTCGTGTGGTTGACAGTCTTGTTCTATCTGTTATAGTTCAAATAGAACAAATACTGTCACCGCGAAGGGGGTGCCAGCATGCCCGTCGTGATTGACCAGATGTCGGAAGAGCCCATCTACCGGCAGATTCGCGCGCAGGTGATAGAGGCCATCGCTACGGGGGAGCTTTCCCCCGGTGACTCTCTTCCCTCGGTGCGCTTGCTCGCGCGCGACCTTGGTGTGAACCTCCATACCGTGAACAAGGCGTATGCCGTCCTGCGCGACGAGGGCTACCTCATTATGCGCGGCCGTTCCGGCGCTTTTGTAGCCGATGCGGATGGTACGTCTGCCAGGCGCCTCTCAGCCGAGCAGGACCAGCTCATGGCACGTGAGCTGCTGCGACTTGCGGTTGCGTATAGGGCACGCGGAGGCTCGGAGCAAGGCTTTGTGGAGGAGGCGGCCCGCCAGGCGCGTGCGGCATACGGGGTGGGAGAGTCCTTGGCCAAAGGAGATGGTACGGATGAGTGCTGAGTCTGTCCTTTCGGTAGTCACGATCCTCATTCTTGTGCCACTGTGTGGCGTGGTCTTTGCCCTGACTCCCTGGCTCACGCCAAAGGGCGAGCTCTTCTCGGTGAGCGTTCCCACTGCCGCGGCAAGTGACCCACGGGCCCGGTCGCTCAAGCGTGCCTACTCGCTGTGGGTGCTTGCGGTGACGGCTTTGCTTACGGTCTGGGTTTCCTACGTGCTGGTTGCGATACATCCCAACATGGCGGCCCTTGCCTCCTGCGTGGCAATGGTTGTGCTGGTGCTCTTTGGCTACTTCCTCATGCTGCATTACCGCGATAAGGCACAGGACCTCAAGCGGGCCCGCGGCTGGAAGGCTAGGGGAAGAAAGAGCGCGGCGATGCTCGGTGGCGTGGGCGTCCCCAAACCTGTACCCCTGGGCTGGGAGCTTCTCAACATTCTGCCCATAGCGGCCTCGGTCATGGTCGCCGTGTTGGGCTACGACAGTGCGCCGGACCTCATCCCCATTCACGCGGGAATGGACGGCGTCGTGAATGGCTGGGCCGAGAAGTCAGTGCCGGTCATGCTTCTGCCCATCGTCTTTCAGCTGGCAATGGCCGGCACGATGACCATCTCCCATGCCATGCTTCTGGGTTCGAAGCGGCCAATCGACCCGCGTCGTCCCGCGTCGAGCGCCTTCGCCTACGGTGCCTATGTCCACGCGTGGAGTGCGTGCTGCGTTGGCATGGGCCTGGCGGTGAACGCGTCCGGGGTGGTGCTGGAGGCATCCATGGTGGGATGGGTTTCGTTTGACGTTGGCGGTACGACGCTCACGGCTGTTGCCTTGGCCGTGCTTGTCCCCTGCGTGGTTCTCGCCGTGCGCTACGGGCAGAATGGAACCAGGCTCCTCGCGCGTCTGCCCGAGGACTTTACGCTTCCCGCGGATGACGATGACCGCTGGTACGGCGGCGTGTTCTATGCCAACCGAAAGGACCCGGCGGTCGTGGTGCCCAAGCGCTTTGGGATTGGCTGGACGCTCAACCTGGGCAGGCCGGCAAGTTGGCTCATTGTGGCTGGGCTGGTTGCCATCTGCGTGGTGGCCGTGGTAGCGACGGTGCAGGGATAGAACGGGCAGCTTGTCTTGCAGCCGATTGGGTGGGAACCTTCGGTACGGCCTCGGATGCTCCTTTCGGGTGCTGCCTCTCTAGTTATTGAACGATATTTCTAGCGAGAAGGCCATTCTCCCAGTTGAGCGATGCGAGTGATAGAAATAGCGCGCAATAATTTCGTGCATGCGCTGCCGGGCCTGATGTAGCCAAGTCCTCTGTTGCCGTCCACCACGAAGCCTCTCTCGCTCACGGGTTTTCAGCGGTCTGGTGCTCATCCTGTTGGGTAGATAGGTCTCGGTCATGCGTCGGTGACACAGACGTTGCCGGCGCTCAACGGGAAGGAAGGGCTCTATGGTTAATCGCTTTGTCCTCAACACCATCTCGTATCACGGCTCCGGGGCCATCAAGGAAATCCCCGGCGAGCTGAGCCGTCGCGGCCTCACCAAGGCATTTGTCTGCTCCGACCCCGACCTTGTGAAGTTTGGCGTCACTGCCAAGGTGACCGACCTTCTCGACGAGGCGGGCTTCCCCTATGTGGTCTACTCGGAGATCAAGCCCAACCCAACCATCAAGAACGTGCAGGATGGCGTGGCTGCCATGGCTGACTCTGGTGCGGACTGCATCATTGCCATTGGCGGCGGATCCTCCATGGACACCGCCAAGGCCATCGGCGTCATCCACGAGAACCCCGAGTTCGCGGACGTCCGCTCGCTCGAGGGCGTGGCGGAAACCAAGAATCACGCCACATTTACCATCGCCGTGCCCACCACGGCAGGCACCGCGGCCGAGGTCACGATCAACTACGTGATTACCGATCCCGAGAAGGTCCGCAAGTTCGTCTGCGTGGACACCAATGACATTCCCGAGGTCGCCGTCGTTGATCCGGACATGATGGCATCGATGCCCGTTGGTCTCACGGCTGCAACCGGCATGGACGCGCTCACCCACGCGATCGAGGGCTACACCACCAAGGGTGCCTGGGAGCTCTCGGACATGTTCCACCTCGAGGCCATTCGCATCATCTCGCACAACCTGCGCGAGGCCGTGGCCGAGGCAAAGTCCAAGGAGCCGGGCGAGGGCCGCAAGGAGATGGCGCTGGGCCAGTACATCGCCGGCATGGGCTTCTCCAATGTTGGCCTGGGTATCGTGCACTCCATGGCGCATACGCTCTCGGCGCACTATGACACCCCGCACGGTGTGGCCTGCGCTATGCTCCTGCCCGTGTGCATGGAGTACAACGCCGACGCCTGCGGCGAGCGCTACCGCGAGATTGGCCGCGTGATGGACGTGGCCGGCTGGGACACCGACCCCATCGACGTGGTGAACAAGAACGTGGTTGCCGCCGTCGCCAAGCTCGGCGAGGACGTGGGCATCCCCAAGACCTGCAACGGCCTGGTGGAGGCCGACCTCGACCAGCTCGCAGACGACGCTGCCGCCGACGCGTGCTTCCCCGGCACGCCCAAGCCTGCCGACCACGAGACCATCAAGGCCCTGTTCCGCAAGGTTATGGCATAGGCGAGAAAAGCTTTAGGCGATGGTCCGGCTGGGGCTACCTGGCCGGGCCTTTTTTCTCGGCTGGGGCGTAGTCCTTGGCCCTGCCAGGGAAGACTATGGCCGAGAAAATACACGCCGCCGAGAAAACCTGCGGCTGTGAAATTACACGCCGCCGAGAAAATACACGCCGCCGAGAAAACCTGCGGCTGTGAAATTACATGCCGCCGAGAAAATACACGCCGCCGAGAAAACCTGCGGCTTAATAGCACCCTCCGAGAAGGCCGCGTGCCTTCTACCTGCGGTTTCTCTCAGCGGCGCCCTAGGCTAACTGCTATTAAGTCGCAGGTTTGGTGAGAGCCGGACCGACGACGGGTCGGCACCACAGGCTAACTGCAATTTAGCCTCAGAGTTCTCCCCACCTGCATGTGTTCGTGGCATACTGCCTCATACCAACTGCCCGCTGGGCCATACGCGAAGGGACATCCATGGCGAACATCCACGACTACCTTGACCTTCGTGGTGACATCACGCTCGAGGAGCGCCCCTTTAACGTGGTAGACGGGCTGATCCTCTCGGTGCTCTCCTACGTTGACTTTACGGGCATCGTTCCCGGAGAGGGGGAGGGGCCGGTCACCGTCTCGTACGCTTGCGAGGCGCTGCTCGACCGCGCGGGCGGAGACGTTGCGCCCTTCGTGCGCTCGCTCGCGAAAATCGACGAGCGCTACCTGCGGCTCCTTGGGTCATCCAAGCGTTTTGGGCAGGCTCTCGTACAGGATTACGTGGACGTATTCGACCATGACCGCGACCTGCAGTTTGCGGCGCTCACGGTGGAGCTTCCGGGCGGCCTGCGCTTTGTCTCCTTTAGGGGGACTGACAACTCCCTGGTGGGCTGGCGCGAGGACTTCATGCTGAGCTTCGAGGTCACGGAGGCGCAGCGGCTGGCGGCGGAATACCTGCTGAGACAGGCACGCCATGCCGAGGCCGAGGGTGTGCGCCTCATGGTGGGCGGCCATTCGAAGGGCGGCAACCTGGCGAGCTTCTCGGCGGTGCTTCTGCCTGAGGAGCTGCAGCACGTGATTGAGCGCGTCTACTCCAACGACGGTCCCCTCATGGCGTCGGAGGTCGTGCCCCTGAGCTGCCACGACGTGTACGGCGATCGCTTTGTGCGCATAGTTCCCACCTACAGCGTGGTGGGCATGCTCTTCGACGATCCGGCAGAGCCCAAGACCATCGTGAGAAGCACCGGCGACGGCGCCCTTCAACACGACCCAACGACCTGGCAGGTACACGCTGACTGTCTGGACGAGGCAGACGACCTGCTCCCGCAGTGCAAGCTCGTGAACGCCATCTTCGACAAGTGGATGCGCGGCGCCAACCTTGCGGATCGCGAGCTCTTCACGCGTCAGGTCTTCGATGCCTTCGAGGCCGGGGGAGCGACCACGTTCGACGAGGTCATGGGCAACCCTGCCAGCACCCAGCGCGTGCTTGCGGCTCTGAGGGACGCGGACCCCCGCACCAAGGAGCTTCTCGGCGAGCTGGTCCAGGTTGCTGCCGGCAAGACCTGGGATGCAACAGTTGCTGCGGTGGCAAGCGCCACGCGCGCTGCCCTAAGTGCCGTGGGGGCCATGCTCCCGCAGCACAGGCTCGCGAGCGAGGGCGACGCTGGCGAGCAGGGACAGGACGAGAAGCCCGTCGAGAATCCCGTGCTCCCCGAAGGCTCACCCCTCGATGCCGCGCCTGACACCGACGCAGAGGACGCCTCCCTCTGAGGGGCTTATTTGTGTCGCGCCCCCGTTCCATACTGTGGTCAACACAGAGGACGGCCACACATGCGGCCTTGGGAATGGAGGAAGCCATGTACGAACCTTCTCGCCTCATCTCGTCATTCTTCATTGCGGGGTTTCAGTACTACGACGGCGCGCTTGTGCTCTCGAGCCTCAAGCCTGGCGAGTCGACCCTCACGCTTGTCCCCGAGCCGGACAACCCTCATGACCCGGATGCTGTTGCCATCTACTTTGGCAACCACAAGCTGGGCTTTGTTCCCGGAAGCGAGAATGCGCTGATATCGCTTATGTGTCACTACGGCCATGCGGATGTCTTTGAGGTCCGGGTGCTGCAAGTCAAGGAAGATGCCGATCCCTGGAAGCAGGTGCGCGTGGGCATCTATGTGACGGATGCCCGCTAGCAGGTGCGTTCCCCTCGGTTCACTTTGATGCGCTAAAGTGGTTCCCACGCACGTGATGCTGCTCGCTGGCACAAACCGGCGTGGGAGGTTGTGGATGACGAGAGACAACTCGACGCGTGACAACGCGAGTAACCCCGAGGAGACGCAGCGGCTCTGCGAGGCCATGTGTCTAGTGAAGACACCTGAGGAGGCACTCGCCTTCCTCGCTGACCTCCTGAGCCCGCACGAGATGTGCGACCTGGCACAACGCCTGGAGGTGGCGACGCTCCTCCGGTCCGGGAGGTCCTATGTGGATGTGTCGAGCACCACGGGGGCATCGTCCACCACGGTGAGCCGTGTCTCAAAGTGCCTGCGAGGCGAGAGGGGCGGTTACCGGCTTGTGCTGGAGCGCCTTGATGGCGCTGTGGACGTTGCGGTGCGCGCGGGTGCCGAGAAGGCAGACGGTTTTGGAATGCAAAGGAGACAGGGCTAGGCATGCTTCACATTGCGACAACTGCCGAGGAACGCTTGACGGGCGCTGAGGTCCGTGCGTGCCTGGAGGAGGCGCTGCGCACCCACGGAACGGCAACGCTTCTGGTCTCGAGCTTTGCCGACCAGCTGGTTGCCCAGAAGGAGCTCTCTGCATACCCCGCTCTCTCACTTGGCGTGACCGTCACCACGCCTGTTGCGTGGACCAAGGAGCGCTGGGAGGTGTGGGGAGACGGCACGCACGTGGTCGAGCCGCTTGCGAGGACCATCGCCGTGCAGCGTGCCATTGCGCAGGCCCCCCAATCGCTAAGTCGCGGCGTGTCGCTCAACGCGGGTACGGTGCAGCTTCTCTCGTCGCTCGTGCGCGGAGCACTGCCTTGGCTTCCGTTGGATCCTGCGGGCGAGCCAAGCGAGCTTGCCTGCCACGAGGCCGGCCTCACCAATGCCGAGATTGGCGTTGTGGCGCTGGCGGGGGAGTACGCGCGCATCATCCATCAGGCGGGCTATGTTGAGGAGTCAGAGGCCATGGCTCGGGTCACTCAAGCCATGGCAGCGGGGCTTGTCGGCCCTGGTCCCATGTGCGTGACGGGCCTGGGCGAGGCGTCCCGCCCCACGCGCGAGCTTCTGGCAGACCTCGCCTGCGCAGGAGAGCTCACCATTGTTGTCCAGAGGGGCAACGATGCCGCCCTAGAGGGACAGTGCTCCTCAATTGCGCTGGTCGAGGAGGGCGTTGCCTCGCGCGGCGGCAGCGTCTCTAGGGAAGGGGAGGCAACTCCCGGGCCGGTGGCTAACGCCGATAGGGCACCAGAGCTTCAGAACCTTGTCAAATCGATCTTTGGTACCGAGACGGGCGTCGCGCCTACGGGTGCGGTGGAGCTTCTCGCTCCGGCCGGGCCTCTCGCCGAGGCGGAGCTGGTAGCATCCCGTGTGGTCGAGCTTGCAAAGTCGGGCGCGCACGAGGTGGTTGTAGTCGCGGCAGACCCCGCCCGAGCTTGGCGCGAACTCTCGCCCAAGCTCTTCTCGCGCGGCGTGACGTGTGAGGCGGAGCTTTCCTCGCGCGTGGACCAGCTCGAGGCGGGGAGGGCCTTCCTCGAGTTTGCAAGCTCTGTCGCGCAGCTCTCTGAGCTGGCTGCTTCGTGGCCGGCTCCTGAGGAGAGCCCCGAGGGGGAGCTCGTTGTGTTGGGCGATATGACTTGGTGGCCACCGCGTGCGCTTGCGGACTTTCTGCGTCAGGACATCGCGCACGTTCCCACCGAGCGTGCCGTCTCGCTTGACCGTGCGTGGCGCGCAGACCGCCTGCTCACCCCCGAGGACGTCCTTGTCACGCTCCAGAACCCCAAGGCCACAAGCGCTCCCGTTGCTACTGCCACGAGGGAGCTCCTGCGCGGGCGCGTGGGGTCCGCGGCGTCAAAGCTCCTTGCGCCGTACCTGCAGGATGGGGAGGCCATGCCAGCGGACCTGGTTCCCGACGAGGCCGCGCTCGAGCTGGTTCCCGTTGCGCCCGAGCACAACCGCCTTGAGGACGAGCGCGCCGTCGGCGTCCTTGACGCGGTGCTGGGGATTGCTGGTACGCTCAAGGACCTGGGGATAACGGCAGACCCAGAGGTCCCGGCGCACGTGAGTCTCTCCACGCTCGTCGAGCTCTGCGCGCAGGCAATGGCCCAGACCAGCGTGATCGTGCGTCCTGGCGCCTGGGCGGGCGACGGGGCATGTCGATGCAGGATTTATGGCCGCGCGCGGGCGGCGGGGCTGGCGCCCCTCTCGGCAGATGTCCTTGTCTCCTGCTCGATGACCTCCACCGAGTGGCCAGTTGCCACCGGAGACGACGTCCTCTCGGCGCTTCTCGAACGCCTGGGGATAGAGCCAAAGTCAAACCCCGCCGCTCACGAGCGCTCCGTCTTCTGGCGAATGCTACGCGTGCCCCGCACAAAACTCATTGTGGAGAGGTGCGGCGTCGATGCCTCGGGGAGCCCCTGCTACCCGGCTGTTATGCTCACGGAGGTGCTCTCCTGCTATGGCAAGGCGGCAGCCGACAAGGACAAGGGCATGCCGGTGTGGGTCCGCGGCGAGGGCCAGGCAGACGCAAACCTCAGCACAACTGGTCATGGCATGGATGTCTTGGGCAGAAGCGATCCCTCGCCTGCTGGCAGTATCTCTGGTGCCAATGCAGCTCTGGTGGTTGTGCCTCCCACGGGCAGGGTTGACCTTGTGGAGGGAAAACCGCTCCTCTCGGCATCGCAAATCGAGTCGTACCTCGAGTGCCCGTACAAGTGGTTCAGCCTGCGGCGTCTTCGCCTGCAGGATTCCGATGCCGGCTTTGGCCCAATGGAGATGGGCACCTTTGCGCACCGCGTGCTGGAGGTTACCCATTCGCGGCTGCTCGCCGACGCGCGGGAGCGCGCGGGGATAGGCGAGGACGGCCATCTCGACCCTTGGGTCATGCTCCCTGGCTCGCGTGTGCTTGAGGACGATGCGGAGGGCCTTGTCCACGCGCACGAGGTCCTTCTCGCCGAGTTTGAGGAGCACCTCCGCCACCAGAGCCTGCGCCAGGGAAAGCGCAGCCGCTACCAGGCCTTTGTTCCCCACAACTCCGCAGACGAGGCGCAGCTTGAACAGCTCAGGCACGACCTCGAGACCGCGCTCGACTACGAGGCGGGCCTCTTTGTGGGCTTCGAGCCGCGCTTCTTCGAGTGGGACTTTGGTACGCAGGACCAGCCTGTGGAATACGCCGGGGCCTGGATTTGCGGCACCATCGACCGCGTGGACGTTGATGCCCACCAGCAGGCCGTGGTCATCGATTACAAGCACAAGGGGCCAAACGGCTTTGCCAAGGAGTACGGCGTGACGCCCGTGCATGCCGCCGCAGACGCTCCGCAGGGCGAGGCGGACGAGCAGCGGGCTGCCCCGTATGGCCTGCCCCGCCGCGTCCAGTCGCTCATCTACGGCCAGGTGGTACGCCGCATGCATCCAGAGCTAAAGGTGAGAGCGGCGGTCTACCTGGGAACCCGTGGGAGCCACGCCGTGGGCGGAGCCATCTTGGGCAATTCCATCGACCGCGTCCTTGGCAGTCATGCCCCCGCAAGGGACCGTTCCCTTGATGCGTACTTGGTCAGCGACAGCGACTCCTACGGCATCGAAGGCGAGCACGGTATGGAGGCGTACCTCGATGCCACCGAGGCGGCAATTGCCGAGAAGGTGGCCCAGCTCCTTGCAGGAAACGTCGAGGCAAACCCGCTCGATGCCGCCGCGTGCTCCTTCTGTCCCGTCATGAACTGCGAGAGGAGGCTCTCCTAGTGTCAGGAATAGACCTCTCTACCTTGAACGACCGTCAGCGTCAGATTGTCTCCACGCTTGACCGCCCTGTCTTTGTCGAAGCTGGGGCCGGCTCCGGCAAGACGTTCACCCTTACGCGCAGGATTGCCTGGGCCCTCTCGCCAGGTTCCGGCGTGGGCGGCGCGCCCTTTGTGGACGACCTGAGCCAGGTCCTCGTTATCACCTTCACCAACGCCGCCGCGCGCGAGATCAAGGAGCGCGTCCGCTCCACGCTTCGCGAGGCTGGCATGCGCGAGCAGGCGCTCATGGTGGATTCTGCCTGGATCAGCACCATCCACGGCATGTGCTCACGCATCCTGAAGCGCCATGCGCTCGACTTGGGGATAGACCCGTCGTTCAAGGTTGCCGGCGTCAATGAGGCGCGTGCCCTTCTCGAGCAGGCAACAGAGGAGGTCGTGGGGGCCGCGAGCCGCAGTCACGCGGACGCCGTCCTCAACCGTGCCTTTGAGGAGTACGGCTATGGAACCCTTGGGGGGGCCACCTCCTTCGGCGTGGTATCCATGGTCTTGGACGTGGTGAATGCCGCGCACTCCTCGCCTGACGGCTTTGACTCGCTTGTCATGGTGGGTGAGCCGGACGTCGAGGGATCCGTCAATCGTCTGAGAGAGGCCGTGGGCACCCTGGGCGCGCAGTCGGGCATCACACCGGCCGCTCGCGAGGCGGTCATGACGAGCCTGGGGTCTCTCGATGCGTTCCTCTCGGCGCCTCCGGGCGAGCGCACGCCAGAGGCGGCCACCGCGGCTCTTGCCGGGGTGAAGCTTCCCAACGCGCGAGCAAAGGCACTCAAGGAGCTTGTGCCAGAGGCAAAGCGCGCCTTGGGCGAGGCAAGGCTCGAGGCCGCGCTTGCTGGCAATGCGCCGCTGGCAGAGGCCCTTGTCTGCCTAGCCCGCAAGGTTGACGAGCGCAACCTCGAGCTCAAGCGCGAGCAGTCCGTTCTCGACAATGACGACCTTGTTTCGCTTGCTCTTCACGCCGTGCGTGACAACCCCGTTGTTGCCGCGGACTACCGCGGGCGCTTCAAGCTCGTGATGGTCGACGAGTCGCAGGACACCGATGCCAGCCAGCTCGAGCTCATCACGCTTCTGTCCGGTGACGGTGCGCGCCACCTCACCACGGTGGGCGATGCCCAGCAGAGCATCTACCGCTTCCGTGGGGCGGACGTGAGCGTGTTCCGTGCGCGCGGCGAGGAGGTTCCGCAGGATGACCACGTGCGTCTTGACGTGAACTACCGCAGCCATGCCGATGTCCTCTCATTTGTGGATGCCGTGTGCGGTGGTCCTACTGGCGTGGTCGATGGGTTCATGCATCTGGAGCCAAACCCCAAGCGGGATGACGGGTATCGCGCCCGCTCTCTCCCGCGCGTAGACGTGGAGGTGACACTTGCCCAGCGTGGCATGGCAACTCTTGCCTCTGCCACGTGCGCAACTCAGATAGCAGACCGTCTCGCGGCGTATGCCGCTGCAGGCCAGAGCCCGTCCGACATGGCGCTGCTCCTTGGCGCCACCGGCAAGGCAGACCTTTACATCGATGCGCTGCGCTCCCACGGGCTCGAATGCGTGGTTACGGGTGGCTCGACCTTCACGCGCACCCCCGAGGTCAAGGTCATGGCCGCCCTGCTCCATACGCTGGCCAACCCTCACGACACCCAGTCGGGCCTCTTCCCGCTTCTTGCCTCTCCCATGTTCGAGCTTGACGCCAACGACTTCGTGCAGCTGGGGACGCGCAGACAGGACATGGTGGAAGCGCCTACCAAGCGGGCCATCGACCGGGGGATTCAGACCATGTTGTTCTTTGGCGGGGCGCAGCCGTCGCCACGCCTCAAGGCGGCGCATGAGGTTCTCTCCCGCGCACGTCTGGCGCTGCGCAAGCACCCCGTGGCAGACGTCTGCCTGCAGGTGGTGCGCGAATCCGGGTGGCTTCATCGCCTTGAGGCCGCCGGTACCGACGGCCTTGCGCAGGAGGCAAACGTCCTGGCAACGGTGCGCTACATTCGCGAGCTCACGCAGGACCTTGGCCTTGGCCCGGCGCGCGCCGCCCTTGAGTTTGACCTCTGGCTCGAGGCGGCCAAGGTCCCCCCGGCATCCCTTGCGGGTGGGTCCTCAAATCAAGTGCAGATCATGACCGTGCATGCCTCGAAGGGCCTCGAGTTCCCCATCGTTGCCATTGCCGAGTGCTGGGCAGATCCGCGCACCTCGGGACCGGTGGTCACCGGCCGCGTCGACGCCCGACGCCGAGGCATCATCGTGAAGCCTAAGGGGCTCAAGGTTCCCAAGGAGCTTTCTGCAGATGAGAACCCCCGTAGCTGCGCGGAGTGGCTTCTCTCGCTCTCAGAGGATGGCGCAAAGCAGGAGGCTGCCGAGAAGACCCGCCTGCTCTACGTGGCGCTCACGCGTGCGAGGGAGGCGCTGGTCCTGGGGGTTGGCGTGACGCAGTCCTCCTCGGGCGCCTCGCCGGCACTGGCTGCAAACGTCCTTGGGGCGATTGTGGGAACGCCTACGCCTGTGCCGGGGGTGAGCTCGCTCGAGTACGGCGGCAGCGAACCGGGGCGTCTGAGGTGCGTCTCCCTCGAGCCCAACAATGAGCATGCAGGAAATGGCGCCACGCTTGACTCGGCCGGAAGCTTCTTCGACGGCACCGTTGCCAGCGCGGACGAGGTCATCGCCATTGGCGCCACTGTCCAGGCGCCGGCACCCTCAGGCTTCTCGCTTGTCTCGCCAGATCCTGACCCTGCGGCACCTGCTGTCACCATGTGGCGGCCGCGCGCGGGCGTCTTTAGCTACTCGAGCGCCCATGCGCAGATGCTCGGGGACTTCTCGACGTCTGACGTGGCGTCGCTAGACGATGCGGGCCCCGTTGCCGGCGTGGCCGCCCTGCCAACGCGCGCCGAGCGCGACGCCATGCAGGCGGGCGCGCCCGTGGTAGGCGATGCCGATAAGGCCACGGGGCTGGGGTCGGCCTTCCACGAGCTCGCCCAAGCCATAGTCGAGGGCGGACAGCGCTTCCCGGTGCCCGAGCGCATCGCGGCCACTAAGCGCTTCTGGCATCTCTCCAAGCGCGCCGGCGCCAGGCTCGACGAGGCGCTTTCGCGCTGGTGGGGGTCGGACGTGCGGCAGGAGGCCCTCTCGCACGCGCTCGTGCGCGCGGAGGTTCCCTTCTTCCAGAGGGTGGACTCCGCCTACGGCGGCTACGTGGAGGGCGCCATTGACCTTCTTGCCACAGACCCAGGCTCTGACCACGCCTGTCTAGTGGACTACAAGACGGGGGACCGCGGCCTCGATGCGCAGACGCTGCGCCGGCGCCACGAGATGCAGGCCAACTTCTATGCGTACGTCCTCATGAAGCTTGGCTTTGCCTCGGTGAGCTGCCGCTTTGTCTGCGTCGAGCTGGACCGCGCTGACGCTCCCGGCCAGCCCGTGGTGGTGCCGTACGAGTTTGACGCCACGCACCCGCCGCGCATGGGATAGCGCCCGGGTGGCTGCGGCAATCAGAACAACGTGTGGAGCCTCTGCTTGAATTCTACCTGCGACAATGCCATTGTCGCAGGTAGAGTGGGGTATAGGCCAAAACGCCAGCCACTGGCCTTCTGCTATGCTTTGCCAAACACAAAGCGTCACCCGGTATGGAGAACACATGGCATTCGTTCACCTACACAATCACTCGGACTTCTCGATTCTCGACGGCGCCACGCCCATCCCCAGCATGGTCAAGCGCGCCGTCGACGAGGGGATGCCTGCCGTTGCCCTTACGGACCACGGCTATATGTTTGGCATCCCCAACCTGGACCTGGAATGTCGCAAGTACAACGATGGCCAGGCCAACATGAAGCAGTGGCGCCACGACGTCGAGTGCTTCAAGAAGAGCTGGGATCTCGAGGAGCCTGCGCCGGACGCGGATGACGCAAGCTACTTCGACCGTATCCACGACCAGTGGGCAAGCGACGTTGCCGTGTGGGAGTCCTCCGGACACGATCTCGCTGCCGTCCAAGCAAACCGCCCGCGCCTCAAGGTGAAGCCCATCTTTGGCTGCGAGGCATACTTCATCACTGACGACTGCATCGAGCGTGGCACCAAGCAGCGCCGCTATCACCTCATCCTTCTCGCCAAGAACGAGACGGGCTACCACAACCTGGTGAAGTGCATGTCCAAGGCCGCCGGCCACGAGATGATGTACTACCGGCCGCGCACTACGCTCGACATGCTCAAGGAGTACCACGAGGGGCTCATCTGCCAGAGCGCCTGCGTCCAGGGCATCATTCCGCAGTGCATTCTGGATGGTGATTTTGACGGTGCGCGCAGGTGGGCCGAGACCTTCCGCGACGTCTTTGGCGATGATTTCTACATCGAAATTCAGGACCACGGCCTTACCTTCCGCAACGGCTGGGATGACCGCAAGCTCGACGAGTACCTGGTCAAGATGGCGCACGAGATGGGCGTCAAGGTGGTTGCCACCAACGACTTCCACTACCTCACGCGCGACGACGCCTCCACGCAGGACATCCTCTCCTGCATTGGCAAGGCAACCACCCTCGACGACCCCAACCGCATGCGGATGGAGGGCTCGGAGTTCTACATGAAGTCCGAGGAGGAGATGCGCCAGCTCTTCTCCTGGTGCCCCGAGGCCTGCGACACCACGCTCGAGATTGCCGACAAGTGCAACTACGAGCTTGACTGGACCCACATGTACCTGCCCGAGTACCCTGGCCTTCGCCCCGGCGAGACGGCAGACGAGCGCTTCCGCGAGGAGTGCGAGAAGGGCCTTGCCAAGCGCTACGGCGAGAATTGGCGCGACCTCACCATTGGTGGCTGGAACGTCAAGGACCGCTTCGAGCACGAGTACAAGATCATCACCGAGAAGGGCTTCGCCAACTACTTCCTCATTGTCCAGGACTACGTGCAGTGGGCCAAGGACAACGGCATCGGCGTTGGCCCGGGCCGTGGATCCGCCGCTGGCGCCATCGTCGCGTACGCCATGAACATCACGAACTTCGACCCGCTCGAGAACGGCCTCATGTTCGAGAGGTTCCTCTCGCCGCAGCGCTCCGAGATGCCCGATATCGACATGGACTTCGACGATGAGCACCTCCAGGACGTTCTACAGCACGTGCGTGACGTCTATGGCGAGGACCATGTGTGCAAGGTCATCACGTACTCGACCATCAAGGCAAAGCAGGCCATCAACGACGCCAACCGCGTCCTGGGCTTCCCTGTCTACAAGGGCCAGCAGCTCTCCAAGATGCTCTCGAACGACCCCAAGCTCCAGCTTGCCAACGCCCTCCACAAGAATGAGAAGAAGCCCGACCAGTACTCGCCGGACTTCGAGGATGCCTACAACAAGGACCCGGACGCCCACCGCATCATCGACGCCGCCCTCTCCATCGAGGGCTTCATGCGCGGCGAGGGCGTGCATGCCTGCGCAACGCTCATCGCGCCCACGCCCGTAACGGACCACGTGCCCACCAAGCTCGACACCAAGGGTAACGTCACCATTACCCAGTACGAGGGCCACTCCGTCGCAGACATGGGCCTGCTCAAGATGGACTTTCTGGGCCTGCGCACGCTCACGGTCATCAACAAAGCGCTCGCGAACATCCGCCACTCCTACCCCAACGCCTCCGACATCGACCGCATGCCGGATGCGGTCAAGGCCTGCATCAAGCCCGGCGCCACCTGCGTGGACATCGACGTGGACAAGGTCGACTTCTCGGACCCCAAGATCTACGAGCTTCTCGGCAAGGGCTACACGGCCGGCGTGTTCCAGGTGGAGTCCGCGGGCATGACCGCCACTATCAAGAACATGCAGCCCAACGCCTACAAGCAGATCGTCGCTCTTATCGCGTTGTACCGCCCCGGCCCCCTGGGTGCCGGCATGGTCGACAGCTACATCAAGCGCATGCACGGCCAGGAGAAGATCTCGTACTACGACGACCGCCTGAAGCCGATCCTGGAGGAGACCTACGGCACCATGGTCTACCAGGAGCAGGTCATGCAGATCTCGATGAAGATGTCGGGGTTCACGGCCGGCGAGTCAGACTCGCGCATGCGCAAGCCGGTGGCCAAGAAGAAGATCAAGATGCTCACCGACCAGGTCTTCCACTGGGAGGGCAACGGCGCGGACGAG
>CACYGL010000004.1 GCA_902773995.1 uncultured Coriobacteriaceae bacterium
TCAGGCGCTCGCTGGGCTCGATGAGCCCCTTGGCATACAGGCAAAGCCTAGCCCTTGCAGCCTAGCGAGAACGGTACGGAAAAGCGGTACCACCCCCAAACCTAAATCTGGGCTTGACTAAACACAGGATTCCTGCCCCGCAGTGACCGGGAGTCGCCCCCACCAGCCAGAAACGATAGCCAGACAAGTCCAACAGGTGTCCGAGCTACGCACGGCCGAAGGTACGGTGGACGCGTCCCCGTTGGAGAGAAAAGGATAGGCGGGCACACGTAAACGTGAGCTTTGGGGCCCAAAAATGCATCGAACTCACCTTCGTTACACAGAATCGGCGTCTCCATGCATCGAAATGGCCTTCGTTACACCCAGTTTTCGTGATGAGGTAATTAGGTTTCCTATATCTTGTGATATATAAAACTTTTAACATCAATATATTGTGTGTCAAATGGCTTCATACTTGGACATTCGCCAATATTACGTGTAACGAAGGCGAGTTCGGCGCAACGAAGCCAATTCTTGTGTAACGAAGGCGAGTTCGGCGCAACGCGCGACCGTCTACACGGCGCGCCGCTCGCTTCCAAGGCCCAACATTGGGGGCGCCGCCTCCGCATGCGACGCATACAATGAATCGAGTCACAACCACGGGAGGTACCCATGAAGCTCCTCATCGCATCCGACATCCACGGCGCGGCCGATTGGTGCGCGCGACTCATGGACGCCATTGACGCTGAGAACCCCGACCGCGTGGTTCTTCTCGGCGACCTGCTCTACCACGGACCGAGAAACGACCTTCCCGAGGACTATGCGCCCAAGAAGGTCATCGGTATGCTCAACGGCATTGCCGAGAAGGTCATCGCCGTGCGCGGCAACTGCGAGGCCGAGGTCGACCAGATGGTGCTCGACTTTCCCTGCATGGCTGAGTACAACATCCTGCTTGATCCTGATGCCAACGGCGGGGCGGGAATGACCATCTTCCTCACGCACGGCCACGCGTGGGGACCGGGGATTCACAACTCGGTCGACGTATGGCCCGAGCTGCCGCAAGGCTCGGCGCTGGTGTACGGGCACACGCATAAGAAGGTTAACCAAACGAGTGACTCGCACCCAGGAATCACCGTGTTCAACCCGGGCTCGGTTGGCATTCCCAAGGACGGAACTCACAGCTATGGCGTCTACGAGGACGGTCACTTTGAGTTCCGCGTGTGGGACGAGTAGAACGGACGCATACCCGCAAACGCAACGGTGCCCAGAGCGGATTCGCTCTGGGCACCGTTTTCAATCGAACTTCTATAGTCCTCTTCCTCTATGCTTGCGCTTTCTTGAGCTGAGAGTAGCCAACAAAGCACAGAATCATTTCGGCAATAACGAAGAAGAAGTACGGGATGAAGAGCACCATGGCCACTGCATAAAGAATGCCAGCCGTAAGCGCAAAGGCCGACTTCTTCAAAAACGTCGCGAGAGCATTGAACACCACAGCAAGAGCAACCAATACCAGGTGCGGCATGACCATAGCTGTTGCAACTGCGGCTCCAAGCTGTTCAGACGAGGTTCCCGACCCAGCATTTGCCCCTGACCAGTAAACCAGGCTATACACCAGATACGCTGCTCCAATAATCAGGGCGATAAGCAGCGGCTTGTTGATCTTCTTCATGTGAACTCCAATCGTAGCTTGTTACAGATTGTCGACGGCGTACTGAGCCTCATCGGCAGTGAACTGCTCACCATACTCAGAGGTCAGCTGGTCGTAGATCGCACTTGGTGACATGTGCATATCATCCTGGTAGGACTTTGCCTTTGCCAGGGCGTTCGCATTCCAATCTGCCTGCACGTTGTCGACGGCGTACTGAGCCTCATCGGCAGTGAACTGCTCACCATACTCAGAGGTAAGCTGGTCAAAAATACCCTGCTTAGACATGTGCATGCTGTCGGAATAGCTCTCCGCCTTGGCAAGCGCGTTGGCGTTCCAATCCGTCTGCACGTTATCGATTGCGTACTGAGCAGCCTCAGCGGAGAACTGGCCACCGTATTCGGAGGTCAGCTGGTCGTAGACCCCCTGCTTGGACATGTGCATGGTGTTGGCATAGGAGTTTGCCTGCGCAAGAGCGGACGCATACTCCGCTGGCACATCATCCTTTGGAGCCGCTTCGGAAGTAGTCGCCTTAGACTCAGTAGCCGACGAGTCATCAGTACTAGATGTCTGTGACTCCGTATTCGCTGTCTCCTCCTGCGTCGTCTGCGAGGTAGATGCAGACGAGCTACTGGTCGAGGACCCCTTTGATCCCCCGCAGCCAGCGGTAGAAAAAGCTACCAGCGCAACCGCAACCATCAGAACGACCTTAACCTTGCCCTTCTTCTTTCCCTCTGCCATGGCTACTCCTGCCCACGAGTGACTACCTTCAAGAACGCTGAACCGATGCTATGGCTGGCTGGCAAAGCCTTCATTAGCTGGCAGCTAAATCACTGCGGGCGGTCTTGCGAGCGGTGGTCGCCACGGGACTTTCCCGGCATGATGGTTCGCTCGCCGTGCGCCCAGAGAAGGTCGTCGCACTGCTCGATGCCCATACCGTGATGGAGCGCATACGCAACGATGAGATCTCGGCGGCAATCCGGCCGCAGGCGGCATGCGCCACCGCGTTCGAGCAGCTCAGAGGTGTCGCGAATCCCCAACTGCATCCCAAAGGCAAGCTGCAGCAGCTTGTCGCGCGAGGCGCGCCTGGTTCCCGCAAGGATCTGATACGCAAAAGTTTGATTAAGGCGGCTTTGGTGGATGGCATCGTTTCTCGACATACCACTTGCCGCCAAGCAATCGCGAGCCCAGGCCGAAAGATCTCGCTCGTCGAGAGACGCACGGGCCAAGACCTCGTCAAGATCCGCGTCACGCGCTATGGCATACCAGGAATCTTCCACGTCCGCCTCCATCCGCAATGGATGGTGGCAAAACGCCGGAGCGCTTTCATTAGCTTGCTGCTAAAAGACGAGTCGGCTACTGCCGAGGACCGCGCGCTAGCCTCCGGGAGTCAACGCCACGAAAGTCGCGAGGACGACGATGAACGCGAGAAGCACGCCCAGCGTCATGAGCAGCCGCTTTGCCAGAAGGATTACCCGGGCAGAGCGACGTCTGTACCTCATCGCAGCGTACGGTCCCGCTCCCAACAGTGCCGCCGGAATCTCCTCGACCAGGAGAAGGACAAGGTAGACGCTAGCGCCGAGAACCACCAGAAGCGATTCCACCGGATGGTCGTCAACCATCGCGTTGGTGGTGTAGACCGCAGCCGAGGCAAAGAGAATGCCAACAAACACGCCGAGAACCACCAGGGCAATGGTAAGCGCCTGCATCCACGGCTTTGCCTCGGAGAACGCCGCCACCAGCTGGTGTGGCCTTGCCAGCGAACGGGGAATCTTCTCGCGCTTGCCGGTCTTTGCGCTCGGAGCCTTGTCGACGGTCGCGGCAGCCGCGTCCGGCACCGCCCGCAACACGGCATCACGCAGCGCCCCCGCGCTCTGGTAGCGCTCGCTCGGCTCGAAACTGCAGGCCTTCTCGACAATACGCCGCAGCTCAGGCCGCACAATGGCCGCATCCGCAAGCGCCGCCGCATACCCCTCGGCATCTGGCGTGACACCCGTGAGCATGTAGCCCAGCAGACAGCCAATGGAGTAGACGTCGGAGCGGCCGTCAGTCTGGGCAAAGCCGTACTGCTCGGGGGACGCAAAGCCCCAGGTACCAAGCCGCGTGGTGTCACGCTGCGCGCCCTCGACGTATGCACGCGCAATGCCAAGGTCGATAAGGACGGCGCCGCGCGGAGAGAGGATGACGTTCCTGGGCGACACGTCGCGATGAACAATACCCTGCTCGTGGAGGGTAGCAACCGCATCGCACACGTCGGCGACCACATGCGCTGCCGCAACCTCGCCCATGCAGCCGGCCTCTGCCACGCACGAGGCAAGCGATGCCCCATAGACGTACTCGCGGACAATAACCACCTGGTCAGGCAGGCCGTACGTCTCAACCACACGAGGCAGATGCTCGCCGCCAACGGACGAGAGGCGCGAGAAGACCTCGACGTTCGCAACGTCGCGCTTTACGCGTTTGCGGACCAGCGGCCCCTCGCCCAGGTGCTCTGCGCCAGGCCTGCTCACGACCTCGGTCGAGCCGGCCTCCCCGTGTGCGAGCACGCGCTCCACGCGGTAGGACTCGTCCTTCTCGAGCGCAGCCATGAGCTGCGTGTCTGAGGGCGCGTCCACTACGCCTCCCCGTCGAGCAGGGTCTTCTCGCCCAGGCGCCACAGCTCGTCATCCGTCTGCGCGCGGTCCATGCCGTGCTCGAGACAGAAAATGATGATGGCGTCGCGGCGGTTGCGCGACCACAGCTCGGAGGCGCCGGCAAGCCGCAGCAGGCGCTGCGCCTCAACGAGCGAGCAACCCAGCCCAAAGGCCAGCATAATCGCGCTGTCGCGACCGGGGCGCCGCGTGCCCTCGAAGATCTGGTAGCAGAACGTGGGGTTGAGCCCGGACGCACGGATGACCTGCGATTTCTTGAGCCTGTGCGCTTCTCGCACAGCCTCTGCGTACTCCGCGAGCGAGCGCTCCTCCAGGCTAGCGCGCGCAAGGTACTGCTCGGGCGTCGCCGACGCCAGCAGCTGCTCCAGAAGCTCCGCGGTGAGGCGCACGGACCCGCCCGCAGCCTCGCCCTGCTCCCCCGGCATCAGAACTTGTCGACCATGCCATCAGCGTCCGCGTGGAGCTGGCGGATGGTCTGGGGAATGAGGTCCAGGTCGTAGGGGGTCATCTGGTAGACCCAGTTGAGCCAGTTGCGGTAGAGCAGGTTCGCGTGGGCGCGCCACGTGAAGATGGGCTGGCTCTCGGGGTTGTCGTCCGGGAAGTAGTTCTCGGGCAGGCGGATGGGCAGCCCCTTGTGGAAGTCGCGCCAGAACTCGTCAGAGAGCGTGTCTCGGCCGTACTCAAAGTGGCCCGTCACGTAGACCTCGTGGAAGTCTGCGGTGGCAATAATGGCCGGGCCGCTGGTGAAGCCCTCCGAGAGCACATGCAGCTCGGGGTGGCGGGCAAGCTCGTTGGTGTCGATGGCGGCGTGACGCGAGTGCGGCATGTAGTGCACCTCGTCGAAGCCGTTGGTGAGGAAGTTGTACTCGTCGCACAGGCGCTGCGGGAAGACGCCAAAGAGCTTGGAGCCCAGCTGCTTCTTGGGGATGTGGTACAGGTGCCAGAGTCCGGCCATGGCGCCCCAGCACAGGTACATGGTGGAGAGCACGTGCTCCTGCGACCAGTCGATGATCCCGCAGAGCTCGTCCCAATAGTCAACGTCCTCGAAGTCCATCTGCTCTACCGGCGCGCCCGTGATGATGAGGCCGTCATAGTTCTTGTCGGCAAACGAGTCAAACGTGTCGTAGAACTTCACGAGGTGGTCCTGCGAGACATGCGTGGACTCGTGCGTGGAGACGCGCATGAAGTCGCAGCTCACCTGCAGCGGCGACTTGGAGATGAGGCGCAGGATCTGGGTCTCGGTCTCGATCTTGGTGGGCATGAGGTTGAGAATCGCCACCCTCAGCGGGCGGATCTCCTGACGCTCGGCGACCTCTTCCTCGAGGGCGAAGATGCGCTCCTCATGCAGGATCTTCTTGGCGGGCAGGCCGTCTGGGATGTTGATGGGCATGTGTGTCTCCTTGGCTGGTACGAACGGGCAAGACGGACGTGCATCGACGACGACAGTCGCGACGCAACTAGCGCATTCGACACATTCGCGCCGTGAGTGGAGCCATATTTGCCCTGTTCCAGCTCATGCAGAGTCCTTCTCGCCACGCGCACCCCAACTGGCACGCACGCCATCACAGTATAGAGGAGAGCGCACGGACTGTCCCCCGTTTTCATGCGGCGATATTGTCGTGATGGTGGAAAAGCGCACGTACATGCCCCATACTGTGCAGCATGAATACATCATTTGCCGAGCTCGGGCTAAACGAGCAGATCCTCGCCGGGGTGGAAGCCCTTGGCTTTGACACACCAACTCCCGTTCAGGCGCAGGCGATTCCCGTTGTCCTTGAAGGGCGCGACGTGGTTGCCTCCGCGCAGACGGGCACCGGCAAGACTGCTGCTTTCGCCCTGCCGGCGCTGCAGCTCATCCATGGCCAGAAAGCCGCTAGCAAGGAACCGCTCGCCCTGGTGGTAACGCCAACGCGCGAGCTTGCCGCGCAGATTGACAACGTGGTGAGCGTGGTGTGCAAGGAGACGGGCCAGCGCGCCGTCATAGTGATGGGTGGCGCCAAGTTCGACAAGCAGATTGCGCAGCTCGAGAAGGGCTGCGACCTGCTGGTTGCCACGCCGGGGCGCCTGCTCGACCTCATGGAGCACAACCACGTGAGCCTTTCCAAGGTGCAGGTGCTTGTGCTCGACGAGGCCGACCGCATGCTCGACATGGGCTTTTGGCCTAGCGTCCGCCGCATTATGCATGCTCTGCCCGAGAGGCACCAGACGCTGCTCTTCTCGGCAACCATTCCGCCCAGCATCAAGAGCACCATTGATGCCCTGCTGAGAGACCCCGCCTACGTGGAGATTGCTCGCGTAGGCCAGACCGCCGACACCGTGGAGGAGCACCTCTGCCCCGTCACGCAGGGCCAGAAGACGCAGCTCCTGGAGGCACTTATCAAGACTGGCGGCGGCACCGGCGTGCAGCCGGAGCGCGTGCTGGTCTTCTGCCGCACCAAGCACCGCGTGGACGACGTCTCGCAGATCCTCAAGAACGCCGGCCTCAAGGTGGACGTGATGCACGCAGACCGCCCGCAGAAGGCGCGCGAGAAGGCCCTCGAGCGGTTCCGCGAAGGCAAGGTCCAGGTGCTTGTCGCCACGGACGTGATGAGCCGCGGCATCGACGTCGAGGGCATCGACGCGGTGGTCAACTTCGACGTGCCCATGGACCCGGAGGACTACGTGCACCGCATTGGCCGCACCGGCCGCGCCGGCGCAACGGGCCACGCTTACACGTTCATGGCACCCGACGAGGTGAGCCCCCTGCGCGAGATCGAGTACTTCACAAAAAAGCTCGTGCCCGTGTGGGACCTGCCTGGCTTTGCCTACGATGAGGGGCGCATCATCCCGCAGTCCGGGCGCTCGACCGTCAAGCCAACGCGCACGATGTTCTCGGGCTCCAAGGCCCGCGGGCGCGGCTTTGGCGGCGGGCGGTACGGCCGCCACTTCTAGGGCCGCGGAGAGACACCGTCCAGTCCCGCCACGCCAACGAGTAAGCCACGACTCACCCACAAGAGGGAATCTCATGAAGCAACAGCGTCCATATCCGCAGGTCATCGTCACGAGAAAGGCTGCCCGGGCGCTTGCCAGCGGACACCCTTGGGTCTTCGAGGGCGAAGTCCTGCGCATGGAGCCCGCGCCCACGGATGGGCGCATGGCTCAGAACGGCGACGTGGTGGATGTGGTCGAGGAGAACGGCACCTGGCAGGGCGTGGGGCTTCTCTCCGAGCAGAGCAAGATTCGCGTGCGTGTGGTGAGCCGCAACGCCAACGACCGCATTAACGAGGCGTTTTGGGCACGCAAGCTTCAGTGGGCATGGGAGTATCGCAAGGCCACCATGGGCTCGCGCGCACTGCCAGGCTGCGAGCCGGACACCAACTGCTGCCGCGTGCTCTTCTCGGAGGCAGACGGGTTTCCGGGACTTGTCGTTGACCGCTACGAGGACGTGCTTGTCTCGCAGGTGGGAACCGTTGGCATGCAGCGTCTGCGCCCCACGCTCTACCCGCTGCTGCTCGACGTGCTGCGCGCAGACGGTCAGGACATCCGTGGCATCTACGAGAGAAACGACGCACCTTCCCGTCTCAAGGAGGGCCTTGCGCAAGAGAAGGGCTGGTGGGTCGAGGGCGACCGGCCTGTTCCGGAAAGCGCCCGCGTGGTTGCATGCGAGAATGGCATTGCCTACGACCTTGACCTCGAGAACAGCCAGAAGACCGGGTTCTTCCTCGATCAGAAGTACAACCGTCGCGCCGTGCGCGAGCTGGCGCGCGGCCGCCGTGTGCTTGACTGCTTCTGCCATGTGGGGCCGTTTGGCCTCAACGCCGCTGCGGGCGGCGCCGCGTTTGTGCGCGAGGTCGACGTAAGCCAGACGGCCATCGACCTTGCGCGTGAGAACGCGCACCTCAACGGCCTTGACGCAACTATGGGCTTCACCTGCGCAAACGTGCTGGAGTACCTACCTGCGCTTGTCTCGGACAAGAAGCGTCTACGCGAGGAGGGCGGGCCCTTCGACCTCATCGTCTTGGATCCCCCGGCGTTCACCAAGAGCCGTGGAACCGTCGACCATGCCGCTCACGGCTATCGTGAGATTAACGAGTGGGCCATGCGGCTCCTGCCGCGCGGCGGCTACCTTGCCACCTGCAGCTGCAGCCACTTTATGACGCGCGACCTTCTCGCCCGCGCCATTGCCGAGGCCGCACACAACGCCAACGTCCAGCTGCGTCAGATCGAGGAGCGCCAGCAGGCGCCCGACCACCCCATTCTCTGGGGCGTTCCCGAGACCCACTACCTGGACTTCTTTGTGTTCCAGGTGGTATAGGGGAATTCTCAAGCGTCGCCTACCACGATGACCCGCGCAGGTACTCCGCCATGTGTGGGGTCGATAGGCGCACGTACCCCTTGCCGTCTGCCTCAATCACGTGCTCTTTTATGAGGCTTGCACGGTACTTGCTCACCCAGCTCGAGCTCCTGTTACACCTCCGAGCGATGTCTGCCACCGCGGTGGAACCGGGAGCGTCGACGGCAACCGCCTTCACGAATTCCCTCTGGGCGGGAGTAAGCCCGTCCATGATTGGTGCGCAGACCGCCTCGCCAAACGCTATCACGGCATCGCTGATACCGCGATCAACATCGGTACACTCAATGATCCGTGACCCTCTCCGGTCCGCGGACTGCCACATGTAGTAGCCAACGAGCTGCACCATATACGGGTAGCCCGCTGCAGCCCGCGCCGCAGTCAGGGCGTCTTCCTGGCTGATTTCCTTGCCGGACTCCCTGACCACGTCCACATATGCCGCACGAACATCACTGAGAGGGACCTCAGCCAGAATCTGCTGCTGGCTGCGACGCAAGAAAGTGAGAACCTTGTTGTTGAGCACTTCGTCGACCATCGACGGCAAGGCAGCAAAGACAAACGCCACGCCGTGCTTCTTTGCATCCGAGACGTCACGCATATCCTCGTCCCTCAGGACGTGCTGGATGGCCGTGGCCACGGCGACAAGATCTTCCTCGGAGGCAGCCTGCGCCTCATCGATGGTGAAGAGAACGCCCTTGCCATCTGGCATACGCTTGAGCTTGGCCTCGATGGCCTCTCTCAGCGTGAGCGCAGCGTTACTTGGCGAGATGCTGACGCTCCCCAAACTTGCGGAGACCATTCCGCCCACTCCCACGGCAGGGCTGATTGTCGCGCCCCCAAACCTCAGACCACCAGAGGAGAGAGCCGCCACCAACCGCTCGCACAGACCATGCGATGCGGTATCAGAAACCACAACCCAATCGTGCTTTTTGGCAACGCGCCCCAGTTCGGTAAGCATGACCGTCTTTCCAAACCCACGCTGACCAGAGATGAGCATAAGCCTGCCGGGAGCCCCAGCACCATTGTCCAAGGCATCCTCAAAGTCTCGTATGACGGACTCCCGCCCAATGAGGATGGGCGGCATCTTGCCAGCAGTGGGCTTGAATGGGTTCATTGGCCACGCCTCCCGCGTTTCACACCGTCTTCCACGAACTTATACCGTCTTACACGATTTTATACCGTCTTATACTGTCCGGTGCGCCGCCCGCGCGGCTGGCTCGCCTCCAGGCCCCTAGCCCCTGCTCTTCCGGCGCGCACGGAAGAACGCGCGCAGCTGGTTGGCGGCCTCGTCCGCCAGCACGCCTGACGTCACCTCAAACGCATGGTTGAGCCGTGGGTCGTGGCTCACGTCAAAGAGCGTGCCCAGAGCGCCGCCTTTGGGGTCGGGCGCACCGTACACGCAGCGGTCCACGCGCGCGTTTACCATGAGCCCCGCGCACATGAGGCACGGCTCGAGCGTCACGTAGACCGTGCACCCCGAGAGCCGCCAACGGCCCAGCGCACGAGCGGCCTCCTCCATGGCGAGAAACTCGGCGTGCGCCGCAGGGTCTGCGTCCTCCTCGCGACGGTTGTGCGCACGGGAGACAACCTGCCCGTCGCACACCACCACCGCACCTATCGGCACCTCGCCCTCTTCTGCGGCAGTTGCAGCCTCGTCCAGGGCAAGACGCATGAACCCAAGATCCACTTCGGCAGCATGTTGGTTGTTGTCCTGCTCGTCTCGGTCCATTCCTCGCCCCTCTCATTGCGGTCGCGGACCCAACTTTTCCAGCGTATGCGTTAGGATATATCCACGCACCCAACGGAGGGGTGGCAGAGTGGTTGATTGCAGCGGTCTTGAAAACCGCCGGGCGCCTTGCGTCTCGAGGGTTCGAATCCCTCCCCCTCCGCCTCACGCGTCCCATCACGAAGCACCGCACGCCGTCCACGTCTCCAGCACGTCCGCCACGGTCCGCCCGCCTGAAGGGAGCCCCTCATGATCGCTCTTGTCATCATCATTGCCATCATCGTTGTTCTTGTCGTCTGGTTTGTGAGCATCTACAACGGCATCGTCCGCAAGGACAACCGCTGCGACAACGCCTGGCAGACCATCGACGCGCAGCTGCAGCGCAGGAATGACCTCATCCCCAACCTGGTAGAGACCGTCAAGGGCTACGCCGCGCACGAGTCGGGCACGCTCTCGGCCGTCACGCAGGCGCGCGCCGCCGTCATGTCCGCCAAGACGCCTGAGGACAAGATGGCCGCCTCCAACGTGCTCTCCGACACGCTGAAGTCGCTCTTTGCTGTGTCCGAGGCATACCCCGAGCTCAAGGCAAACGCCAACTTCCAGCAGCTGCAGTCCGAGCTCTCGGACACCGAGAACAAGATCAGCTATGCGCGCATGAGCTTCAACGACTGCGTGCTTGAGTACAACAACGCCATCGAGACCTTCCCCGGCAACGTCGTGGCCGGCTCCAAGTTCAAGGAGCGCCAGGGCTTCGAGGTGCAGTCCGAGGCAGTGCGCCAGGCGCCGCAGGTCAAGTTCTAGTCTCGTCTCGGCGAGAAACGCAGGTCCAGTGCCGGTGGGGCAACGCCGCCCCACCGGCTTTTTGCTGCAGAGGCCCGCGGCGGCACCAGCCTCTGCACCCTAACGTGGAGATTAAAGAATCGTTACGCAAACGCGATAGGGCCAACAACCCCTCGTCATGGGCCCTCGTGTACAATGACCTGTGCGCATGGCAAAGCGTGTTGTGCGCGGTCATCAAAGGTCAAAGAGAAAGGCTTCCATGAAACCCCGACCTCACAGTCGATGACCCCTCCGGCGTGCTATTGGCAGCCCGCCGCATGGGGTGCCGTTCCACCACATATGCCGTGTGCGTAGCCTTACCCGGGTGCACGCCGGCAGAGAAGGAGCACGCATGATTTACCTCTCCCAACTCCTGGGAAACCCGGTTCTCGACCTCAACGGCGAGAAGATAGGCACCGTTTCTGACCTGGGCATCGCCACTGGCGAAGTCTTTCCCCGCGTCACCAGCCTTGCGTTCATGGGCCCCGGCCACACCCCGTTCATGATCAGCTGGCGCAAGTACGTCGACACCTACGACGAGCACGAGGTGCACCTTAAGGTCGTCGCCACCGACATCCGCTTCTCCTACCTGCAGCCCAACGAGGTCCTTCTCGCGCGAGACATTCTCAACAAGCAAATTGTTGATACCCGCGGCATGCGCGTGGTGCGCGTTAACGACCTCAAGCTCTCGGACACCAACTCCTCTCAGCTGCGCCTCCTTGGCGCCGAGGTGGGCATCCGCGGCATCCTGCGCTCGCTTTCCCCCGGCATCGAGCGGCTGGCGCTGCGCATTGCGCACACGTTTGGCAAGCAGCTTCCCGAGAAGATCATCGCGTGGAGCTACATGGACCTCGTCGAGCGCGACCTCTCCGACGTCAAGCTCTCGGTCTCGCACAAGACCCTCGACGACATGCACCCCGCCGACATCGCAGACATCATCGAGCGCCTTGACCCGCGCCTGCGCGGGCAGGTCTTTGCCCAGCTCGACGACGAGCAGCGCGCCGGCGCCATGGCCGAGCTGGACGACGACGCCATGGCCGCACAGATTATGGGCAGCATGGACGAGGCCGACGCATCGCGAATCCTCTCCGAGATGGACCCGGACGACGCAGCCGAGCTTGTCTCGGAGCTCGACTACGACAAGGCCGAGAAGCTCCTCAAGCTCATGGGCGTCAACGAGCAGAAGGCCATTCGCCAGCTTTTGGGCTACCGCGAGGACACCGCCGGCCGCATCATGACCTCCGAGGTGGTCTCGCTTCCCGAGGACAAGACCGTTGCCGACGCCGTCGAGCGCCTGCGCGGGCTGGACGAGGACTTCGAGAGCGTGCGCTACGTCTATCTCACCGACGAGGACGAGAAGCTCTCCGGCGTGATCACGCTGGGACGCCTTATCGTGTCTGACCCGGACACCCACCTGGAGGACATTGCCACCACTGAGCTCAAGACCGCCAGCCCCGAGGACGACCAGGAGGACGTGGCCCAGGACATCGCCAAGTACAACCTGCTGGCCATGCCCGTTGTCTCTGACGAGGGCAAGCTGCTGGGCATTGTCACCGTCGACGACGCCCTGGACGTCCTGGAGGAGGAGCACGCCGAGGACCTGCAGATTGCCGGCGGCACCAGCTCTGACGCGGACGGCACCGAACACGCGCACGACCTGGTGTGGCTGCTTCGCCGAAACGCCTGGTTCTTCTTCTGGATCGTTGCCACGGCCATCATTTCCTTTGCGTTCAAGACCGATACCGGCACCTTCACGGTGGCGCTTCTCGCCTGTGCGGCAATGCCGCTCGCCCTTGTGGTGGCCGACGACTCCGTGAGCTATGTCACCAACTTCTTCCTGGAGAACGACCCGGACGACGAGGACTCGCCCTCCACGCTTGGCTTCACGCTGCGCAGCATTGGGACTGGCCTTGTCTTTGCCTTCATCTGCACGCTGCTGGTGCTTGCCTTTGTGAGCCTTGCGCTGCCGGACGCCTCCGACGCCGCGCTGGCACATGCGCTTCGCCTGGGATTTACCGCCGCGGCCATCTCGGTGCTGGTCTCGTTCGCCCTTACGCCCATCTACCTGGTGATTCTTCGCAAGCGTGACGAGAGGAACCAGGAGACCTCGGGTTTTGCGCTCGCCCTCATCTCTATGATCGTCGCCGCCGTGGTGTTTGCCATCGCCATCGCCGTGACCGGCACGACCGGAATCGTCCTGGGGTAGCCCATGGCAGAGGCAAAGAACAGCACTAAGAAGACAACCAAGCAGGCCGGACGCTTTGCGATTCTCGCAGCCATGGGGCCGGGCCTTCTCACCGCCATGGCCGGCAATGACGCTGGCGGCATCGCGACGTACTCCTCGACCGGCGCCACATACGGCTACGGCATGCTCTGGACCGTGCCGCTCATGTGCATCCTGCTCATCGTGGCGCAGGAGACCGCCGCGCGTATGGGCTGCGCCACGGGCAAGGGCTTCGCGGCGCTTATCCGCGAGCAGTTTGGCGTGCGCGTCTCGGCCATTGCCATGCTTGCGCTTATCATCTCCAACTTTACGGTGACGCTCTCCGAGTTTGCCGGCATTGCCTCGGGCATGGAGCTCTTTGGCATTCCGCTGCAGGTGAGCGTGCCCATCGCGGGCATTGCCACCTGGCTTCTCACGCAAAGCGGCTCCTACCACCGCGTCGAGAAGATCCTGCTGGCGCTCTCGTGCGTGTTTCTCACCTACATCGTGAGCGGTATCATCTCCAACCCCGACTGGGGCCTGGCCCTAAAGGACACGGTGGTCCCGCAGTTCTCGAGCGACCCCGGCTACGTGTCGCTGCTGGTGGCAAACGTTGGTACCACCATCTCGCCGTACATGCTGTTCATGGTGAGCTCCAACGTGGTCGAGAAGAACCTCAAGGGCTCTGACATCCCCGGCCAGCGCGCCGACAACGTCTCAGGCGTGATTGCGGCGGAGATCACCACCTGGTTCATCATCCTCACGACCGGCACCGTGCTCTACCCGGCAGGCGTCACCGTGAACAGCGCGGCCGACGCGGCGCAGGCGCTTGTGCCGCTTGCGGGCCAGTACGCCTCGGCGCTCTTTGCTGCGGGCCTTGCGGGTGCGTCGTTCCTGGCGGCGTGCGTGCTGCCCGGCATCACAGCGAGCGCCGTGTGTGAGGCCTTTGGCTGGGAGCGCGGCGTCGACCGCAGCTGGAACGAGGCGCCGGCGTACCGCGCCATCATCACCGGCATTACGATCCTATCGGCGGGAATCGTGCTTATCCCCAACGTTGACCTCTTTGGCATCATGATGCTGGCGCAGGTCATCAACGGTGTGCTGCTGCCGGTGCTCATGGTGTGCATGGTTCTTATCGCCAGCGACAAGCGCGTCATGGGCCAGTACGTGAACGGGCATGTGTGGACGGTCCTCACGTGGTTCACCATCGTGGTGGTTATCGTGCTCACGATCATCATGTTTGTGCTGCAGGCAATGGGCGTGTAGGGGCCAAACCTTTGACGCAGCTTTGCCACTCGCATTGAGAGCGAGTCGCCGGAAGCACTTTTGGCAGCAAATGCAACGTAGAGGCCTCTCCGGCGATTTATTGTCGCCGGAGAGGCCAATTTGACGCAATTTGCAACAAACGGGGCCATCTGGCGACAACAAGGAGAAAGCATTTCCGCCCCACAGATTGTGCCCCCGACGTCGGCAGACGCCGAGGGCACAGCTAGGACACATTGCACCGCGACTAGCGATCGCTTGCGTCGTACGGCACACCCGCGGCTTTGGGCGGGTGGTTCTTGCCGGAGAAGAACACCAGCAGGATCATCGTGAGCACGTACGGCAGCATGAGGAAGAGGTCCGAGTAGTTGCTCGAGAGCCCCATGGAGAGGCAGAGCTGGTAGCCACCGGAGCGAGCCAGGCCAAAGACCAGGCACACCGCCGCCGTGGTGGGGATGTTCCAGTTGCCAAAGATCATCGCGGCAATGGCCAGGTAGCCAAAGCCCATGTAGATGCTGGGCGAGAAGTTCGCCGAGATGGAGTACGCGTAGCAGATGCCGCCAATGCCGCAGAGCGCGCCGGAGATCACCACGGAGATGAAGCGCGTCTTGTTGACGTCGCCGCCGGTGGCATCGACTGCCTGGGGGTTCTCGCCGCACGCACGCAGACGCATACCAAAGCTCGTCTTGTACATGAGGTACCAGGCGGCAATGGCAACCACAGCAATGAACCACTCGTACGGGTACATGTCGGTGAAGAACCAGCCCAGCACGGGAATCTGGCTCAGCACGGGCACGGTGACCTGGTCAGAGACGCCCAGCACGAACTTGTTCGAGGCGGCACCGGTGAGCGCCTGGTTGGCAACGCTCGTGAAGAACGTGGTGAGGGCCGCCGCCAGGATGTTCACCACCACGCCGCTGATTACCTGGTTGGCGCGGAACCTCACGCAGAGAAACGCATGTAGAAGCGAGTAGACAGCGCCGCCGATCATGGACGCCAGCATGGCAACGACAATGACCATCTGGTTATCGCTGCCCATTTGCGGCATGAGGATGACGGCGACAAGCGAGCCAATGAAGGCGCCAAAGCCCTGGAAGCCCTCGACGGCCAGGTTGGTGACGCCGCTCTTCTCAGAGTAGATGCCGCCAATGGCCATGATGAAGAGGGGTGCCGCAAAGGCCAGTCCATCGATGAAAACGGTATCCATGCTACTTCTCCCCCTCTCCCGTCATGCCTTCAGCTGCGGCCTCGGCCTTTGCCTTGGCCTTGATCTTTGAATCCTCCGCACGCTGAACCTTGCGGTGAGCGAGGAACCTAAAGTACCCGCCGCATGCGGAGAAGAGCAGCATGATGCCGACGATGAGCGACGCAATCTCCTTCTGGACACCCAGGGTGGAGCTCATGAAGTTGCTGCCGTTCTGGAAGACAGAGACCAGGATGGAGGCAAAGATGCTGCCGATGGGGTTGCCGTTGCCGAGAAGCGCGACGGCGATGCAGTCGTAGCCCATCTGCGGGAGCGTCTTGGGAACGATCGTCGTGTAGTAGCCGCAGTAGTACGCCACACCGGCCAGGCCCGCAAGCGCGCCCGAAAGCGCCATGGCCTGGATGAGCCGCTTGCCCACGTTGATGCCGGCGTACTTGGCAGCCTTGGGGTTCTGGCCCACGGCCTTGAGCTCAAAGCCCACCACAGTGCGCTTGAAGAGCCAGTCGAGGAAGAACGCCAGCGCCACCGCCAGGAAGATGCCCAGCGGGATGGTGCAGCTGATCCCGCCAATCTGGACGTTGTAGATCATGAGCGCGGCGTCGGTCGAGCAGGGCAGCGACGAGCGCGTGAGGCCGTTCACGAAGTACATGTTGATGAAGAAGCCCACGATGTAGTTGAGGATGTAGTTGATCATGATCGTGGAGACGACCTCATGCACGTTGAAGCGGTACTTGAGGAAGCCCACAAAGGCGCCGAGGAGCGCACCCACCACGGCGCCAATGATGATGACCAGCGGCTTGGAGAGAACGGCGGGTAGGTCGCTGTAGCCCACGAGCACCGTTGCCGTGAAGGCGGACGCCACCATCTGGCCGGAGATGCCAATGTTGAAGAGGCCCGCGCGGAAGCCCACCACAAAGCCCAGCGACGCAAGCAGCATGGGAGCAAGGTAGCCCAGGAAGGTGAAGAAGTCCGACTGTATTCCGGACCCTCCGCCGTAGCTGCCCTTGGGCGCAAGACCCGAGCCCTGCAGGAAGCTGTAGAAGCCCACAAATGGGTCCTTACCAAGCACCACAAGGAGAACGCCCGAGACGAGCAGCGACAGCAGCACGCAGAACACGGGGACCGCGATGTGCGACCAGCGCCCGTCCAGCAGCCGCTGGAACCAGCCCGCCCCTCCTATTTTCTTCTCGGCGTCAGTCATTGTCCGCCACTCCCATCATGTACCTGCCCACTTCCTGCGAGGTCATGGTGCTCGCCGGGGCCGTCTTGAGAAGCTTGCCGTTGTAGATAACGCCAATGGTGTCGGCCAGCTGCATGACCTCGTCGAGCTCAAGCGAGATGAGCAGCACTGCCGCCCCGCGGTCGCGCTCGGCGATGATCTGGTCGTGGATGTGCTCGATGGCGCCCATGTCCATGCCACGCGTTGGCTGCACAAAGATGAGGAGGCGTGCGTGCTGCTCAATCTCACGCGCGACGATGGCCTTCTGCTGGTTGCCGCCGCTCATGGAACGCGTGATGGTGCGGCCGCCCTGGCCGGAGCGGATGTCGTAGCGCTCAATGAGGTCGTCGGCAAACTCGCGGATCTTTGCGTGGTCGAGCACGCCGCCCTTGGAGAAGGGCTCCTTGTAGTAGCGGCGCAGCGCGAGGTTCTCGTCAAGCGGCAGGTTCATGAAGACGCCCATGCCCTGACGGTCCTCGGGAATGTACGCCACGCCATCCTCGACGCGGTTGCGCACGGTCTCGCTGGTGATGTCCTTACCGTCCAGGGTGACCGTGCCCTTGTAGGCGTCTTGCATGCCCGCGATGGTATTGGCGAGCTCTCCCTGGCCGTTGCCGGCAACGCCTGCCACGGCAAAGATCTCGCCCTCGTGGATGCTCAGCGAGACGTCCTGGACAACTTCAAACTTGTCGGCGTTTCTGACCGTGAGGTGGTCGACCTTCAGGACCTCCTTGCCAAAGTGCGGCTCGCCCTTGGTGGTCTCGAGCTTGACCTCGCGACCAACCATGAGGTTTGCCATGTGCTGCACCGACGTGCTGGCAACGTCCAGGACGTCGACGAGCTTGCCGCGGCAGAGGATGGCGCAGCGGTCTGCGACCTTCTTGATCTCCTCGATCTTGTGGGTGATGAGGATGATGGTCTTGCCCTGGTCGCGCAGACCGCGAATGATGTCGAGAAGGAACTCGATCTCCTTGGGCGTAAGGACGGCCGTAGGCTCGTCGAAGATCAAGATCTCTGCGTTGCGGTAGAGCATCTTGAGGATCTCGACGCGCTGGCGCTGCGAGACGGCCAGGTCGCCAACCATGTCCGTTGGGTTCACCGCAAGGCCGTACTGCTCGGAGATATCCTTCACGCGCTTGTTGGCCTCTTTGATGTCCACGCAGGGCAGAAAGCCGGCAAGGCGCTTCTTGGGCTCGACGCCCATCACGATGTTCTCGGCAACGGTGAAGTTGTCGACCAGCTTGAAGTGCTGGTGAACCATGCCGATGCCCGCCGCCACCGCGTCATCCGACGAGTCGAACTTCACCTCCTCGCCGCGCAGGTAGATCTTCCCGGCGTCGGGTTGGTACATGCCAAAGAGCACGCTCATGAGCGTGGACTTGCCAGCGCCATTCTCGCCGAGAAGGGCAAAGACCTCGCCCTTCTTCACACGCAGCGTGACGTCGTCATTTGCCACGATGCCCGGAAAGCGCTTCGTGATGTGACGCATGTCAATGATGTAATCGTCTTGCATGGCTTCCTCCCGTGCCTCTCGCAGGGATGCGCTTGCGAGCAGCACCTACTCGCCCGCGACGGTCCAGGCGGTCTCCAGGCCAAGGCGCATCATGGTGTCGAAGGAGTTCTGGCGCTCCTCCGCCGTCATGGCCTCGTGCGTGAGGAGGCTGTCGGACACCGTGAACATGGCAAGCGCCTTCTTGTGGCAGCCCTGGGCCGTCCAGTAGAGGCCCGCAGACTCCATCTCCACCGCGAGCATGCCCAGGTCCGTGAGGCGCTGGGGCAGGTCGGCGTTTGCCTTGGGATAGTAGAACTGGTCGGACGAATAGACCTGGCCCACGTGGGGATGCACATCGAGCTTCTCCGCAGCGTCCATGCAGGCCTTGAGCAGCTCGTAGTTGGCAACCGGTGCGAAGGTGCCAGGCAGGCCGTAGATGTCACCGTAGGAGGAGTTCGAGGACGAGCCCATGGCAACCACCACGTCACCGAGCTTGACGTTGGGCTGCAGAGACCCAGTGGAGCCAATGCGGATAATCGCGTCGACGTCGAACTGCTCGTAGAGCTCGGTGGAGTAGATGCCAATCGAGGGGATGCCCATGCCGTGGCCCATCACCGAGACCTGGCGTCCGTTGTAGGTGCCCGTGTAGCCGAGCATGTTGCGCACGTTGTTGAAGCACACCGGGCTCTCGAGGTACTTCTCGGCGATGCGCTTTGCGCGGAGCGGATCGCCCGGCATGAGGACGATCTTGGCGATTGAGGTTCCCTCGTTGAGTGCGATGCTTGCGGAAATGGACTCCTTGCCCATGGTCACACACCCTTCCTTGCGGCCTTGCCGCCTCCTGTACAGCCCGGGCGGGAGCATGCCTCCCGCCGAAACCAAAGGGGCCACGACACCTTGCGGCGCCGGGCCCCATGAAGCACGCGATTGGCGCGCCCCGACGCGCCGCTTACTTGAGGCCGGGGAAATCGTCCGGCTTGTAGTCGTTGGTCGCCGCGGCAGGCACGATGGTGCCGGCCTTGACGGCGTCGTAGCACTCGGAGAGCTTGGAGAGGGCATCGGCGGAGAGCTGCTGGCGGCCATCCTTCGAGACGTAGCCGGTGGAGTCGGTGTCGGCGCCAAGGAGGTAGTCCTGGCCCTTGAAGGTACCGTCGTAGATGGCAGTGAGCTGCTTGCAGACGTTGGTGTCCATCACCTTGAGCGTGGAGGTGAGGATGATGTTGTTGCTGCCGTTGGCGCCGTCATCGTACTGGTCGACGTCACAGCCGATGGCATAGACCTTGAGCTCGGAGCCGTCAGCCTCCTTGATGGCGGTGAAGGTGCCGTTGCCCGCCGCGCCGGCGGCCACGAAGATCACGTCGCAGCCCTGGTCGATGAGGGCGGAGCCCACGACCTTGCCGCCAGCCTCGTCGCCGAAGTCGCCAATGTAGTTGCCACCCACGTTGTTGCCAGCGAGGTCGGTGCCGGCGTAGGAAGGCAGCTCGACGCACTCGGCGGAGGTACCGTAGTGAGCGTTGGCGTAGTTCACGCCGGACATGAAGCCGTACTGGTAGTTGACGTTGGACTGGAAGGCCATGCCGTTAACAACGGCGACCTTGTTGGTCTTGGTGGAGAGGGCAGCGGCAACGCCAGCAAAGAAGCCACCCTCCTGCTCCTTGAAGGTCATCGTGCAGACGTTGTCCAGCGTCATAGGGTTGCCGTTGGCGTCGGTGATGGTGGAGTCGACCACGATGAACTTGTGGTCGGGGTTGGCCTGGGCGATGTCACCCACGGCGGCGAAGTTATAGCCAGGAAGCACGAGGGCGTCGTAGTCGCCAACGACCTGCTGGACGGTGGGGACCAGGTTGTTGTAGTCCGGCTCCTTGATGTCGTTCACGGAGCTGTCGGAGTGGTCCTTCAGGAACTCCTGGATGCCGTCGTAGCAGTTCTCGTTGAACGAGCCATCGTCGATTCCCGTGGAGGAGATGATGACGACCTTTAGGCCCTTACCAGCGTCGGAGCTGGATGAGCTGGAGTTTGAGCTAGAAGAGCTAGAGGAGCTGGAACCACAGCCAGCGAGCCCCAGCAGGGTGACGGCAGCGGTGCCCGATGCCATCCCCAAGAAACCGCGACGCGAAATCTGAGCAGTCATAGTACACTCCCTTTTTCCCATGGACTTGTCCCCTCCGACTGGGCCTGCCTACCCAAATGCGTCGGATGCTTAACAGCTTAACCGTTGCCGAAGGCCACGGTAGCTTCTACGAGCCTTTTCTCGACCATCGGTAACCAAATGGTTAGTAATGGAAATTCTCGCGAGACAAATCGCTCAACTTTTATGGACATTCTGCGATAAGAAACGCTATGCCCGCAGCGTCGCCGGCACTCCTTTTGGAAGGTCGCCGAAAGAGCAGTTTTGTCGACGATTCTCGCCATAGAAAACCCTCCGGCGACGAATTGTCGCCGGAGGGTCGAATTTGACGAGCATTGCAACCTTCCGAGCTTACCGGCGACGACCGCCGGCGCGCCACCTACAGGTTGTACGGAGCCGAGAGCAGGCCGTTCTCGGTGATAATGCCCGTGATCAGGCTGTGGTCGGTCACGTCGAACGCGGGGTTGAAGACGTCCACGCCCTCGGGAGCCATGCGCTCCTTGTACCACATCTCGGTGACCTCGTCGGGATCGCGCATCTCGATGGGAATCTGTGCGCCGGTGGGGGTGTCGTGATCGATGGTCGAGCTTGGGGCGCACACGTAGAAGGGCACACCGTAGTGCTTGGCGAGAATGGCCACGCCCGAGGTGCCAATCTTGTTTGCCGCATCGCCGTTTGCCGCAACGCGGTCGCAGCCAACAAAGACCACGTCAATGCGGCCCTGCTGCATAAGCATCGAAACCATGTTGTCGCACTGGAGCGTAGTGGTGATGCCGGCGTTGTAGAGCTCGAACGACGTGAGGCGGGCGCCCTGCAGCAGCGGGCGAGTCTCGTCGCAGTAGACGTGCATGTCGGTGCCGGCCCAGCCCTGCTCGAGCGCCGTGTACATGGGGGCCGTGGCCGTGCCGTACTTGGCCGTGGCGAGCGTACCCGCGTTGCAGTGGGTGAGGATTCCCACGGGCTGGCCTGGCTTTCTCACCTGCTGCATGATCTTGAAGCCAATTGCACCGATGTTGCGGCTAATCTGCACGTCCTCCTCGCGGATGCGCAGCGACTCCTCGAAGAGCTCCCGCTTGAGCTGATCGACCGGCAGGTCAAGATGGTCGCGGCAGAACGCGTCCATGCGGTTGAGGGCCCAGAAGAGGTTGACCGCCGTGGGACGGGATGTTGCCAGGTAGTCCGCAATCTCCTTGAACTGGCGGTAGAACTCCTGCTGGTCGGTGGTATCAATCTTGTTGGCGAGAACCGCGAGGCCCTCGGCCGCAGCTACGCCAATGGCGGGCGCGCCACGCACGCGCAGCTTCTTGATGGCCTCCCAGAGCTCCTCCTTGGTGTGGAGGTTGATGCGCTTCACCGTGCCAGGAAGCAGCGTCTGGTCGATGATGTCCAGCGACTCGCGGTCCTCCGGCAGCTTCACCGAGATCACGCGGTCGAAGAATTCCTCTACGCTCATGTGGTGCTCTCCCCTCTCCCTTCATCTGGGCGCCCGGGGCGAGCAGTGCCGCCGCAGGCTGGCCCAATGCCTACTTGCTTGCCTTGTCGAACTCGTCCTTGAACGAGCCGAACATCTTACCCATGCTGTTGAGACCACGCCCCAGGGCGCGGGCAGCCTCGTCACCGGCGCTGCGGTTGGCCGCGGGCTTCTTGGCCTTGGCGGCACTTGCGGCGGGCTTGCTCTTGGCGGCGGGCTTTGACGCAGTGCCGGCTGCAGGCTTCTTGACGGCGTAAGTCGTGGGTCCAGATGACGTGGCCGCGCGCTCCTCGGCGCCGGCCTTCAGCGTGGCCGTGGGCTCGGACACGCGGACGTCAGCCGCCTCGGTTGCGGGAAGCTGGTTCTTCTCGGCAGTGGCACGCAGCTCCTCGGCCTCCTCGCGGGCGCGCTCCTCCTCGTTCTCGGCGCGGGCGTCGTCAATGGCGCGCTTGGCCTTGCCCAGCGCCTTGCCCAGCGCAAACGAGCCCTTGTCAACAGCCTCGCTGGTGGCCTTGCCGGCCTTCTCGCCAAACTCTGCGCCGCGGATCTTTGCCTTTGCCGTGGCCTCGCCGGCCTTGGCGGCCAGGCCGCCATTGAGCTCCAGCTTGGAGGCCTCGTCCTTCACGATCATGCGCTCCTTGGAGTAGCCCACTAGCATGCTTGGCGGAATCTCCACCGAGCCCACCAGGGCCGTTGCCATGCCGCCGTCGCCCACCAGGAACTTTGTCACCTTTCCCGTGGCGTCGTCGAACTCCGCGTCTCCCACGTAGCCCAGCTCGCGGCCAGACTCCGTGCGGGCGTCCATGCCGGCCCACATGATGCAGGTGTCCCAGTCCACGCCCAAGCGCTCGCGGGCCTTGTCGTCAAAGGCCTTGTCCTCGTCCACAACGCGGAAGCCCTTCTCGCAGGCGGCCAGCGAGTCATACGCCACAAAGACGTCTTCGCGCTTGACCATGCCCGCAACATCCGGGCGAGCCACCAGGTAGCCTACCATGGACCGGCCGTCAGGCGTGAACACGGCCATGTGAATCTTGCCGAGCTTGGAGAGGCGCTCGCCGCTCTGCTCGCCTTCGGGTGCCTGCTCGCCCTTCTTGGGCTTCTTGGCGCGGGCCTTCTTGGTGATGAAGACCTTCTTGCCCTGCATGTCGCTGATCTTGGTCACGATATCTCTCCCCTACCGCCCGTGTGCCGGGGAGCGCGGCTGTGCCACGCGGCGGCACGAGCGCCAAGCAAGGTAGCGGGGCACCCTCGGGCACCCCGCCATGTTACGCACTCATGCACCGCTCTTACGCGAGCCCCGGCGAGATGGACGACCTACTCTGCGGGCTTCTCGGCGTTGTCGACAACCTCGACGTGCACGGACTGCGCGGCGGACTCGTTGGCGGCGGCTGCATCGCCGGCCATGCTCGAGACGCGGTCGGTCACGGTGTTCACGGCATCGGAGACCTGCGCGGACGTGCTGGAGACCGCCTCGGAGAGCGAGTCGCGAAGCTGGTCCATGCGCTCGCGGGCAAGGTCGACCTTGGCACGGAGCTCGTCGGTCTTGGCGTCGACGCCAGGACGGACGTCGCCCAGGCGGTCCGAGACGCTGCGCGCGCCGCGCTCGTAGGTGTCAACGGCAGAGTCCCACGCGTCGTTCATGGCGTCGGCGGCCATGGCGCGGCTCTCCGCACCCGGGCGAGGAGCCAGCATCATGCCGGCGACGACGCCTGCAGCAGCACCAAAGATGCTGCCAAGGATGAAACTAGCGGTCTTGCTCATGACATCCTCCTGTCGTTTTGGGACGCAGATGCGACCCTCTTGCTTCCAACCACAAGTTCGGCCAGCGAGTGGCGCGAGCGAAGTACCTTTTGGGGCGTGCTACCTCACCGGACGGGGACGCGGCATGTTGTCCATGTCCCAGTCGCCCTGGTCATGCAGGTCGGCATCCGGTGCCGCGGGCTCGGGCTGAGCCTCGGCGGCAATGTCGTCCGGCTCGTCGAGCTCCTCGTCCTGGGCGGGGGCGCCAGGCACGGGCACCGGGGTGGGCGAGACGAGCGTGGACTCGGGGCTTGCGGGGGCCTCGGGCGCTGCGGCGGGCGCGGGCTCCTTGGTGGGCGCGGGTTCCTCGGCAAGCGTGGCCTCGTCCGGCGCCGGCTGCTGGTCCGGGGCTTCTTCCTCGGCAGGGGCGGAGTCCTGCTCGGCAGCCTCGTCCCCGCCATCGGCCGGCTCGGAGACGCTCTGTACCAGGTTGACGATGCCATCGACAATGGCGTCGACGTCGGGCTCGGGCTCGCCACCGCCGGTGAACGCCCACTCCATAATCCACGCAGCACTCGAGAGCGCGGAGGTCACCAGGACGTCATCGGGGCACGGGAACACCACGTCAAAGGCACGCTCGTTGCCGGGCACAGGATAGGTACGGCCGCAGGTGATGTCGCCGGCAATGTTGGTTCGCGCGAGAAGCTCGACCGTCATGTGCTCGAGAAGGTGAGCAAGCTCCGTGTTACCCATCGAGTCGCGGAAGCGGCGACCAGCGTCACCCATGCACACGTGGTCCGCAATTTCGGGCATGAGATGAAAGACGCGCGCGGTTGCCTCGATATCCTCGCTGGTCATGAGTGGAGCATCGGGGGCCATCTCAACAAGGGCGTCGAGGTCCCTCGGCCCTACCGTGACTTTCTTGATTTCCACGAGCTGGGCCATCGTGCGGCTCCCCTTCTTTTGCGCCCGCGAGTGCGGACAGGCGGTCTAGTCTAGGCTCCATTGTAGTTAAAACCCAGACTGAGCCGTCGGCGCATGGCCGGACGGCGCGCGCCGGGCGGCAACGCGCAGGGTAGAGCCCAACCAAAGCGCGGCCAAACGCTACCCTTAGGCGCCTTGTTCCCCTTCTTCGCCGCGCGATTCGCCCGAGTCGGCCTTATGTTGCGACTTTTCACGCAATTTGGCGACACGGGACTGGAGCTGCGCGGCGGGGGCGGGCTTCTCGACAGGCTCTGCGGCAGGCGAGGAGGCATCGTCCTTCACGGGCGCCTTGCCCTTGTCGTCCTCGGAGGCTTCGGCCTGCTCGTCAGGCGCGGGCTCCTCCTCTTCCGTGGGCTCAGGGGCCGTCACGCGCAGCATGGCCACGCGGCGGCCGCGCATGGACTGCACGCGGAAGGTGTAGCCGTCCTTGGTGATGACGTCACCGGGATGCGGGAGCTTGTCGGCCATGTCGGTGATGAAGCCGGCGATGGTCTCGTACTCCTCGTTGTCCTCCACCGGCCAGCCCAGGTCGATGGCGTCGTCCAGCGAGAAGCGGCCGTCGACGAGCCACTCGCGGTCCGAGAGCTTGGTGAGGTACTTGTTGTCGGGGTCGAACTCGTCCTCGATCTCGCCCACGATCTCCTCGACGATGTCCTCGATCGTGATGACGCCGGCCGTGCCGCCGTACTCGTCCACCACGATGACCATCTGGTCGTGGCTCGACTGCATCTCGGAGAGCAGCGGGATGATGTCCTTGGTGTCGGGCACGAAGTCCGGCGTGCGCATGTGGCGCGAGATCTTCTCGGCGCCGCGGCCGTCATCGATGATGGGCGAGATGAGGTCCTTGATGTGGGCGATGCCCACGATGCGGTCAACATTGCCGCGGTAGATGGGGATGCGGCTGAAGCCGGTGCGACGCATGACGGAGAGCACCTCGTTGAGCGTAGCGTCCTCGCGCATGGCGCACATGTCAACGCGCGGCACCATGACCTCGCGGGCGATGGTGTCACCCAGGTCGATGACCTCGTGGATCATCGATTTCTCCTCGTCGGAGAGCTCGTCGGAGTCGGTGACCATGTACTTGATCTCGTCCTCCGAGACTTCCTGGCGATCCTCGGTGGATTTCACGTGCAGCAGACGCGCGATGCCGTTGGCGCTTGCGGAAGTGAGCCAGATCAGCGGCTTGACGGCATGCGAGAACCCGCGCAGGAAGCCAGCGACGCGCTTGGAGACGCCCTCGGCGTCGGCCATGGCGATGCGCTTGGGCACGAGCTCGCCCACCACGATGGAGAAGTACGACACGATGAGGGTGATGAGTACCGTGGCCAGGCCGTTTGCGATGTTGACGTCCATGCCAAAGCTAGAGAGCCACAGGCCAAGCGGTTCGGAGAGGCTGGTTGCGGCAAACGCAGACGAGAAGAACCCAACGAGCGTTATGGCAACCTGGATGGCGGCGAGGAACTGCGTGGGGTCCTCGATCATGTCTGCCGCGGTGGCCGCCCTGGCGTCACCCTCCTCGGCGTCATGGTCTAGCAGCACTTTCCGCGCTGTAGAAAGTGCCATCTCCGACATCGAGAAGTACCCGTTCACAAGGGTGAGCAGAAACGTGACGAGAATCGATAAGGCTATGTCCATGCGCGCGTGCGCAACCTCCTTGGACGACGCGGGTGCAACTGCGCGCCGGTGACGGCAGTCGCGACTGTTTCCTAATTCTATAAGAATTACCCAGTTAACGCGGAGTCACGCACGAGTCGTAACCCAATGGTTCGTATCGTCTTTATGCGTTCGCGAGGGCGCCATATGCGGCTGGTACGATGTGTGGCCCAAAGGCCGACCAGCGAAGGGAGCGCCGTGGCCGAAGACACCGACAGCACGCGGGATCCGCTTGACCCCATTCCCGACGTTGACTGGGCGATGGAGATGGGAGACGCCGAAGACGGACTTGGGCCCATATCGTATGACCAAGCGAGCGCCAGCGCAGAGGCGGGACATACCCGCGTCATGCCTGTTGCTGCTCCCGGGGCCCGCATGGATGGCACGCAGCCCAGCCTTTATCGGAGAGATTCTCCCAGTGCAGAGCACGGGTATGCGACAGCCAGCGAAAACGGATATGCCGGGTATACCGGGAGGCCCGATGCGCGAGCTCAGAAGCCGAGGCGCCGCCCAAAACGGGCCCGGCACGGGTTTCTGAGCTTTATCTTGTGGCTGGTGATGCTCGCATGCCTGGGGCTAATGGCAATCAGGTGCCTTCCGGCGTCGTACTCCGATGGTCGCGCGGTGCCGGAGCTTGTTTCGTTTGTGCCGGTGCTCTTTGTACCGGTGCTCGCATGCCTGGTTCTGGCTGCGCTGTGGCGACGCCGGGTTTTGCTCGTTGTGAGTGCAGCGGCTCTCGCAACCATTGCCGTCTGGCACATCGGGTACTTTGTCCCAACGTCGCGCGTGAGCTCTTCAGCGGTGACGAGCGTGCAGGCGTCGGCCTCTACCAGCGACAACGCCGCGCGCATCATGACGCTCAACACGTACAACGGAAACGCCTCAGCGGCAGAGATCGTCGCCCTGGTCAAGAGCTACAACGTTGAGGTCCTCTGCCTGGAGGAGCTTACGGATGCCGAGGTGCAGGCGCTGAGCGCGGCGGGGCTCGATGCGGTTCTGCCGTACCACGTGATTTCCGATGCGGCGTCAGAGATCAACAACGGAGGGCGCAACGGCATCTGGACGGCGGCGCCCATGTCGAATGTCTCCACCAACCTACTCCCCATTAACACGAGCTCGATGCCAGCGGCCGATATTGTGGTGGGTGGGACAACGGTGCGCATCGTGGCGGTGCACCCCAACTCGCCCGTGCGCGGCGCTCAGAGCGAGTGGAGCCAGGGGCTTTCTGTCATCCAGTCGCTTTCTGGGTACAACCATGCCTACCTGCTGTGCGGTGACTTCAACTCGACGTGGGATCACGCGCGCTTCCGCGAGCTTCTTGGAGACACGTTTGTGGATGCCGGGGAGCAGAGCGGACAGGGGTTCCACATGACATACCCCTCAAGCAGCAAAGTTCCCTCGCTCATCGAGATCGACCACTTTGTGTATTCGAAGTCCTCTGGCATTGTGGTGAGCAACCTTGAAGCGGTGGCTGTCAGCGGAGCGGACCACCGAGCACTGATAGGAATCCTCGAAGCGTCCTAGGGCGGGGCACCGCAGGTGCCCCGCCCCCTCCCGCGCAACGCGCGGGAGGGGGGTTTGCATCGAACTCGGCTCTGTTACACAAAAATTGAGTTATTTGCGCCGAACTGCCCTACGTTACACGTAGTTTCTGGGCAACCCCAAGTAGTGATTGGGCAGTAACCACAACATATTGTGTTTATCAAAGCATTTGCCACAATATACAGACTCTAATACCTCGCACTGTCCCAAATACACGTGTAACGAAAGGCAGTTCGGCGCACAAACTCAGGATTTTGTGTAACGGAGCCGAGTTCGATGCATCGGCGACCTTAGCCGAACAGCCGACGCAGGAGCATCGACCTAAGCGCTGCCTCCCGCGCGCTCAGCGGCTTTCTCCGATAGCCCAACCGCCGCTCAAGCTGCGAGGTCAACGCATTGAGCGCAACCTCATCGCTGGTAATGCCATTTGTCACAACCAGAGGTTTGTAACCCACTGACTCAAGCGCGCTCCTTCGACGTTCGTCCTTGGTCTTCTGCTTCGAATTTAAGTGCGTAAGATCGCTGTCGTACTCAACTGTTACGCGTTTGCATTCCCAGAGAAAATCTGGCTTCACTTGATCCTGGCCAGCAAGTTCCCTTTGCTCTCCCATCAGTTCAATGGGTTGGTTCATCTCAAAACCTCTAAGCTCAGCACCACCGCGACGCCTTGAAAGATTGAAGTACACCGCCAAAGCCGTCTCACGAGGTGAATTGGAGTTTGCGACGGCAAGTTCAAGAGCAGAGTCTGCCCGGATTGAGCCTCGAACTCCCAGCGCCTTTGAGGCACGGATATATTTCGTCAGCTCCCCGTGCGTGATCAACGGGGCAAGATCGACATCCCATCCCTTTTCCAGCTGGTCAGAGAGTCCGTAAGTGCCAAGCATTTCCATGGCAACCATCGCAAGCTCAACGTCATCCCAGATGCTTGCCAGCTGAACCAGAACCGCGGGCATTCGGTATATGTACATCCGCTCGTCGACCCTGAATAGCCCCTCGCCAACCGCCGGCCCGGCCCATCGGTGATCCCTGATAAGCGGGCAGTTATGCCGAGCGTCTCTCTCACCAATAACGACATCCAGCGGTCCGTCGCAGCAGCAGATTTCCAGCGCCCTGCGTGCCCGCTCCGTTAACGTCAAGTTCCCCGCGCCGAACACCACACCAGGCTCCTCCTGTGCCGCCGCGTCACGATTTACCAGCTGTGCCACTCGCGCCGACCGCCAGAAGCTAAGCGCTGACTCAAACCCAATAACCAGACGCGTACCCATGCACCGTCACCCCCTGAACCTAGATAGGAAGCCGTCAGCCACGTGCAAGACTTCCTCGGAAGACGAACGAGGCCGGCTCATAGAGCCGGCCTCGATACCACTATGTACCTGGCAGAACGCCAAGCGTATCCCTACAACTACTTCTCGCCGGCGGCGCGCTTCTCGGCGTACTCGGCGGCAAGCTTTGCCTGGATGTCATGCGGCACCTGCTCGTAGCCCGAGAGCTCCATCTCGAACTCGCCCGTACCACGCGAGAGCGAGCGCAGGCGCGTGGCGTAGTCCGTGACCTCGGCGTACGGGATGGTTGCCTCGATGGTAGTCTCGCCCGCGGCAACGCCTGTACCAGCGGACATGCCCTCAACGCGACCACGCGAGGCGGAAACGTCGCCCATCACGGAGCCAGCGTAGCTGTCTGGCACGGTGATGCGCAGGTGCGCCATAGGCTCGAGAAGCACCGGCTCGGCCTGGGCAACGGCCTTCTGGAAGCCAATACGTGCCGCCGTCTTGAACGCCATCTCGTTGGAGTCCACAGGGTGATACGAGCCATCGTACACGGCAACCTTGACGTCGATCATGGGGTATCCAGCCAGCACGCCTTCGCGCATGGTCTCCTGCACGCCCTTGTCGATGGCCGGGATAAAGCCACGCGGAATGTGCCCGCCCACAACCTCGTCCACAAACTCGTAGCCGTTGCCGGGGTTGGGCTCGATGCGCAGCCAGCAGTCACCGTACTGGCCAGCGCCGCCGGTCTGCTTCTTGTGGCGACCCTGGGCAGAAGCCACGCGTCGAATGGTCTCGCGATACGGAATCCGCAGAGCCACGGTGTGTGCCGTCACGCCCGCGCGATCCTCGAGGCGATCAAGCAGCACGCTCACCTGCGCCTCACCAATGGCCGAGATAACCGTCTGACCGGTGTCCTCGTCGCGCTCAACCTTGAGCGTGGGGTCGGCATCGGCTGCTTTCTCGAGAAACGCGTACAGCTTGCCCTCGGTGCCGCGCTTATCAGGCTCGATTGCGATGCGGTAGAGAGAGTTGGGGAAGCGGAACGCCGCAGCCTCGACCTTGCCGGTGACGGAAAGCGTGTCGCCCGTCATGGCCTCGAGCTTGGGCACCACCACGATGTCGCCGGCCGCCGCAGACTGAACCTCCTCGGTCTCACGACCGCACATGAGGTAGAGGTGCCCCAGGCGCTCAGTCTTGCGCGTGCGCGCGTTGGTGAGCTCGATGCCCGGCGTAAGCGTGCCCGCCAGAACCTTGAGGAAGGAGAGGCGCCCGTTCTGCGGGTCGTTGAGGCTCTTGAAGGCAAAGGCAACGGGGCGGTCGTCGTCCGGCGAGATATCGAGCTGCTCGCCATTGACCAGCGGGATGCGACCAAAGTCCGCCATCGTGGGGAACCAGCCAACAATGGCGTCCATAAGCGAGAAGAGGCCCTCCTCGCGCACGCAGGAGCCAGCAAAGACGGGGACAAACACGCGCTCGGCCATGGCCTTGCCGAGAAGTCCTTCGAGCTCGGCCTGGGTGATCTCGCCGCCCTCGAGGTAGCGCATCATGAGCTCGTCGTCGGCCTCGACCACAAGCTCGGTGAGGTTGGCGCGCGCCTCGTCAGCGGCGTCCTTGTACTCGGCCGGGACGTCGGTCACCACGGGCTTGCCGCCCTCGAGGTGGCGCGCCTTCATGTGGACCACGTCGATGACGCCGCCAAACGCGTCACCGGTACCCATGGGAATGGTGACGGCGCCCAGGTTATTGCCATAGTGCTCGCGCAGCGCCTCAAGCGTCACGTCGTAGTCTGCGTCCGGCCTGTCGCAGCGGTTCACGAAGATGGCACGCGCAAGCGAGAGGTTCTCGGCCGCATACCACAGGCGCGTGGTCACGGTGCCAAGGCCGCCCGCCGCGTCAACCACAAAGAGCGCCGTCTCGCACGCGCTCATGGCCGCGTAGGCATCACCGACAAAGTCCGGGTAGCAGGGCGCATCAAGCACGTTGATCCGGGTGTCCCCCCAGACGACGGGGGCAGTGGTGGTGGAGATCGAGAAGCCGCGCTCGCCCTCCTCCGCGTCGTAATCAAGCGTGGGCTTGGTGCCGGCGTGACCGCCCAGACGGGTCGTCTTGCCCGTCAGGTGCAGCATGGCCTCGGCCAGCATGGTCTTGCCCACGCCGCCTTGGCCCACAAGGACCACGTTCTTGACCTTCTCAGTGCCCTTTGTAGCCATGGTTCCTCCTCGAGCCGCATGCCAGGGCGGCATCGCCGAGGAGAAGCGCAACGGCGAAGCCACCGTGCCTTTGTCACTGCGCGGCATCTGCCGCGCGTTGGCTTCACCTTACCCGCGCGAGCTGCGACGGATTCGCACGCATCGGGCAGCGTGGGCGCATGCGCCGCAGGCGCGATGCCGCAGGCGAGAAGAACGGCGCGTTCGCAGTCCGCACCACTCGCTACCGCAACGCAAAACGGCCCCGGACACGAGGTCCGGGGCCGCGGGTCGCAACGTACCAAAAGCAAACCAGCCGCAGCTAGTCCTGCTTGACGGCCTCCTCGGCCTTGGCGTCCTCCTCGGCGATGAGCTTTGCCTTGAGGGAGATCTTCTCGTTGGACATCTTGTCCGCGTAGATCTTCTTGCCGGTGGGGTGCTCCTCAAGCCACAGGCGCTCGGCCTCGGGCGCCCACTTCTCGGCGTAGGGCGTGGTGCGGGCGCAAAGGTGATCGACGTCCTCCGGCGAGATGTACTCCGTGGACTTGGCGTCCGCCTCGTGCACGATCTTGGGCAGGATCTCGGGGTTCTCGAGCATGGGGCAAGGACGCAGCATGTTGTCGTTCCAGGGGTAGTTCTCGCGATACGCCTGGAAGACGGGCTGGTGCAGGCAGTCGAGGAGGTCCTGCTCCTTAATGTTGGCGTTGGAGTAGTGAATGAAGACGCACGGCTCAACGTCGCCCTTGGCGTTGATGTGGCAGAACACACGACCGCCGGCGATGCAGCCACCAACGTACTCGCCGTCGTTCTGGAAGTCCATCGCAAAGATGGGCTTGCCACCGGTGATGCCGCGCACCTCGCGGATGCGGTGCAGCATGTACTCGCGCTGCTCGACGGTGGGCATGAGGTCGGCGTTGGCGCCTTCGCCCACGGGCATGTAGTGGAAGTACCAGGCCCAACGGGCGCCCTTGTTGATGATGAGGTCAAGGTACTCGTCAGACGTGACGGTCTCGGTGTTGGCGCGGGTGTAGGCCGTGGAGGTACCAAAGAGCAGGCCGTTCTTGTGGAGGAGGTCCATGGCGCGCATGACCTCGTCATAGGAGCCGTCGCCGCGGCGCGCGTCGTTGGTGTCCTCGTAGCCCTCGAGGGAGATGGAGAACACAATGTTGCCCAGACGCTTGACCTCGTCACAGAACGGCTGGTCGATGAGGGAGGCGTTGGTGAAGATGTTGAAGAGGCAGTCGTTGTGCTCCTCGGCAAGGCGCAGGACGTCCTTCTTGCGCACCAGGGGCTCGCCGCCGGTCATCATGTAGAGGTGGCAGCCAAGCTCGGAGCCCTGCGTGACAATCTTGTCGCACTCCTCGTACGTGAGGTTCTGCCACTTCTCGTAGTCAGCAGACCAGCAGCCAATGCAGTGCTTGTTGCACGCGCTGGTGGGGTCAAAGATGATGATCCAGGGCACGTTGCACTGGTACTTGTCGGCGTTGGCCGTGGTGTTGCGCAGGCCGCGGAAGGCGGACTCGTAGCCGCCGTTGAGCACGACGGTCTTGAGCACGTGCGGATCGGTCTCGTCGATGACGCTCCAGAGGAACTGCTCCCACTTGGAGCCGGGATAGAGGCCAGCCTTCAGGCCGCGCGTGACGCCAGGAGCGGTGTCCTTGAGCAGGTTGCCTGCCATGTTGATGAGCTTGTCGAGGTTCTTCTCGCGATCATCGCCAGAGGCGGCCTTGATGATCTGGTCGAGCGCGACGCTGAACGCCTTGCGCTCTGCCGCGTGAGCAATCTTTGACTGCATTACGTGCTCCCTTGCTAATGCGCTTCCCTGTACGCAGATTTTTGACCTGCGTTTAAATCTGAGAGAACTATACGCCCGCCAAGTCAAACATACAAGCAAATTTTGGCCCCTGCGCTGGGACTACGTAGTTGGCAGGGCGCAAGCGCCCCAACGCGTTTGGTGCGTGTATGCTGAGAGTCACACATGCACCAACCGCCGCGTTGACTGGAGACCCATGGGATATCGCACCTACACCTGCCCCATCGCAAAGTCCTGCGGTGGCTGTGAGTGGCTGGCGGTACCCTATCCCATCCAGCTCGAGCGCAAGCAGGCGCTGGTGGAGGACGTGCTGGGGCGCGCGGTGCACCAGGACCACGCAACGCTCGAGAAGATCTGCGGCATGGACGAGCCGCGCAGCTACCGGCACAAGGCGGCCACGCCGTTTGCGCCGGGCTCGCGCGGGCGCGTGCGCTGCGGGTTCTACGCCGCGGGTACGCACCGCATTGTGCCATGCTCGTCGTGCCTGGTCGAGGCGCCCGGTACGCGAGACGTGCTCAACGCCGTGGCCCGCGCGGCCGAGAGGTGCAACATCCCTGCCTACCAGGAGGACCGCGGGACCGGCGTGCTGCGCCATGCCGTGGTTCGCATGGGCTACGCCACCAAGGAATGCCTGCTCACCGTTGTTACCAACGGGCCAAGGCTGCCGCGCGCCGAGAAGTTCGTGAACGACATACGCCGCAATCAGCCGCAGGTCACAAGTATTGTCCAGAACATCAACGAGCGTCGGACCAACGCGATTCTCGGCCGTGAGTGCATCACGCTGTACGGCCCGGGCGTCATGCACGACCGGCTGCTGGGCTGCTCGTTTGAGATTGGGCCCACGAGCTTCTACCAGACCAACCCCGCGCAGACCGAGGTGCTGTACCGGCTGGCCATTGCCGGGGCGGGCATTATGCCCGGCATGCGGGTGCTCGACGCGTACTGCGGCACAGGGACCATCGGCATCTGCGCCGCGCACGAGTGCCCGGACGTGGAGGTTGTGGGCGTGGAACAGGTTGGCGGCGCGGTCGCGGCGGCGCGGCGCAACGGCATTGCCAACGGACTGGACAAGCGCTGCCGCTTTGTGCGCGCGGACGCCACGGAGTACTTGGTTGCCGCGGCGCGAAACGGGCGCGCGGAGCAATTCGACGCGCTGATCATGGACCCGCCGCGCGCGGGCTCGACACCCGAGTTCCTCTCGGCGGTATGCGCGCTTGGGCCCGAGCGCGTGTCGTACGTCTCGTGCAACGTGCTCACGCAGGCGCGCGACATCGAGCTGCTGCGCGAGGGCGGCTACCGGCTTGAGCGCGTGCAGCCGGTGGACATGTTCCCGCACACCAAGCACGTTGAGTGCGTCGCGACGCTCGTGCGGAGGTAGCGGGGCGACCCGGGGCGGACCGGCGCGGCGCCCTTCTCGGCGCTGGTCCCAGCGCTGGCCCCGGGCTGGTCCCAGCGCTGGCCCCGGGCTGGTCCCGGGCTAGCAATTCTAAATGTGCGCAAACAGGTTTGATATTGGCCGAAATTGACGGTTAACAGCAGAAATCGTTGCGCAATTGTACACATTTTGCTGACATAGGACCCCTGGGGAGAAGGTCTCGCTGGCGAGAAGGTCTCTTGTAGGCCTGCTCGGGCGACTTCTACTCGCTGGCCACTGGCGTTGAGGGCGCAGTGCTCGCCATTCCGCCGCCAAGAGCCGTGAGCGCAGAGAGGTCCGAGATGTCTGTGAAGACGATCTTCTCGGCAAGCTCTGACGGGGTACTTGTGCCGTCAAGCGCGGTCTCAACGAGGGAGGAGCCCTGCACCTCGACGCTCGAGAGGCTCAGGGTGGCCGCGCTATTGGGGGTCGCCGAGTCTCCCTCCTGCGACTCGCTGTAGACGCGCTTGTACGCACCCGCGCCGCTCGTGGTTGCATAGAGGTCGCTCGCCCCGGCGTAGCCCGCGCTAGTGCTTGCGGGCAGGGTAACGACGCCGTCGAGCTTCTCGGCCACGCCATCGCCTGCCTTGTAGGTAAAGACGAGCACGTTCCACTGGTAGACGGGCTCGGAGGGCGTGGTTGCCGCCTGGCGTACCAGGAGCTCGGGGTGGCCGTCGCCGTCGAGGTCCTGCAGTGCATACTGCGGACTCACCGACCCATCGGTAATAGCGGTCATGGGGAAGCCAAAGTTGGGGTTGGAGAAGTCGTAGGCGCCGGCCGCCACGTCCTGGAGAACCGCCTGGTAGGCGTTGACCATCGCCGCATTGTCAAACTCCGGGGCAGCCGGCTCCTCGGCGGGGCGTCCGGCGTCTCTTCCTCCTGGGGAGCGGAGTCCGACTCAGCGGCTGTCGTCTGGTCGGCGGCGCTCCCCGCAGTCGCCGCAGCGTAGATGCCTGCGCCGCCCGCCACCACTGCCGCTGCGGCAACGATGGCGACAAGGGCCTTGTGCGCCGCAAACCAGCCGGCCGACTTCATGGCGCCGGCGGCCCCTACCTGGGCGGCGTTTGCGGTCGAGGCCGTTGCGGCCTGCGCGGTTGCGGCCGTGTCCGCTGGGGCCTGGGCAGTGGACGCGGTCGTGCTTGCCGAGGCCTGCGCAGTTGCGTTCGAAGATGTTGTTGCCTGCGACGCCGCAGCCGAAGTCGCTGGCGCCTGCGCGGTTGCAGCACCTCCTGCGGCGGCATCTGCATGCACGGCCTCGAAGAGCCTTGCGGCGGTAAGGCCAACGGGAGCGGCCTCCAACCCACCCCGCTGCAGCAGCATCCAAAGCACCGGCGCAACGCTGAAGGTGCGGAGCTGGACACCCGTGCGTTCCGAGTAGGCATCGATCTTTTCCTGAAGCGCCCGACGAGAGCGCATGAGGCGGCTGCGGACGGTGCTTTCGCTGATCCCGTTGGCACGGGCAATCTCGGCCGAGCTCAGCTCGTTGAGGAAGTGCGCAAAGAAGACGCTCTTCTGCTCTTCGGGCAGCTCGTTGACAAAGCCGAGCAGGATGCGCTGCACGTCCTTGCTCTCGACGAGGTTCTCGGGAAGGTGCATGGCGTCATCCGAGGAGCTCGCGACCTTCTCGAACTCCTCCTTCCCCTCGGCCTCGTCGTCGATGGAGACGTCAGCGACGCGGCGAGCGCTCCTGCGGTGGTAGTCAATCGACTCGTTGTAGGCGATGTGCTTCATCCACTTAAGGGTGCCGTAGGGGTTCTCGACGCTCTTGATGGAGCGGTAGACCTTCAAGTAGACCTCCTGGAGAACGTCGTCGACGGACTCCTCAGGCACATTCTGCAGGCGAATACACGCCGCAACATAGCCCTTTGTCTTCTCAAAGAGCTCCGTAAAGGCCGCGTCATCATCACCCTTCTGCATGCAAAGGACCAGGGCCGCTACCTGCTCTCCGTTATTGCGCCTGGACTCCCGGGCAACCGGCGTTCCGCAGGCCCCACAGAACCGCGCGCCATCCGGGAGCTCGGCCCCGCAATTCTCGTAATAATTGCTCATACCAATTTTCAGCCTTTGCGTTCAAGGATGATTATCTGTGCTTGAGTAACGACGTTCGCGCTCTATCGCGTTTGACATTGTATGTCTGCATGCCGCCGCCGAGGATGCAGGCAGAGCACGTCGCTGATGGCGGCGAGTCCAAGTGGACCGGCTCACTCCCTTCTCCCGTCTCTTGCCTTTCATCGCATAAGACGTGAGAGGGACGCCGAACGTCCCGTGTTTGTTGAGCTTTCTTGGTGGTGCCGGGCGGCGGGGTACTGGACGCTGGGGCAGGTCGAAGGTTCACGGGCACCGGAGCGTCTCATAACAACGCAATGTGCGCAAAAATGTTTGATATTGGCCGAAATTGGCGGTTAGGAGCAGAAATCGCTGTGCGATTGTACACATTTAGGTAACGAGAAGACCGGCCAGCACGCGGGGCGCCGGCCGTCAGCGCTCTACAGCCAGCGGAGATCGTACTCCTTGACGTGCGCCTGCTCGAGCGAGTGACGCTCCAGAAGCCGCAGCTCGCGCGCGTACGTCTCGCCATCCGCCCACGGCAGCAGCGACCAAACTCGCAGCTGACGGCGCCGCCTCAGCGCACGGGAGGCAATCGCACCTCTCGCCTGCGACACGTCGCGGTCGTCTCGCTGCTCCAAAAGGTCGCAGACCACGGACATGAGTGCGTCCGTGGCACCGGGGGCGAACAGGTCGTCGCTGGTTACCGGCAGCACCATGAGACCACTCGCCGCAAGCTGTCGGTCGCGGAGAAGGTCATCGCGTACCTTTTCGCGAATCTGACGCTTGGTGCGCTCCAGCGCGGCCTCGCCCACGGTGCCGTCGATGGTTGCCGCGGCCTGCTCGGCAAGCGCGTCAAGGTCGAGGTGCTCGTGTCCGTCATAGTTGATGCCCACGGTTGTCCCCGCAACAAGTATGTCGGGCACGCGCGTTGCGGGGCCCTGCTGGTCTCCCCCATGCGAGCGGACAGAAACGCGCTGGTTGAGAACGAGCGGACCCAAGCCATACCCGTATTCAGTCACAGGCAGCGACATCAACGCCGCAACCACTGCCTCCATGGGCGACCACGCGTTATCCGCAATGGCGGCAAGGGCGGCCCTTGCGTGCGGCACGCTCAGCTTGCCGCCGTACGCCTTGAGGAACGCAGCGATTCTCGCCACGGAGGTCACAGGCTCCACGCCCAGCGCGGCCTCGCCGATGCGCGGGTCGACGGGGTCGCGCGAGAACGTCCCGCACAGCTCGTAGCCGAGAAGTGCGAGAGCCGCGGGATCCATGACCTTGGACATCTCAACAAACAGCAGCTCAGGCGAGGAAATAACGAGTCCCGCGCCAGTGTCGACAAATGAACCCTCGGGTAGCTTACGGGTGTAGCAGATGGTATGCGCGTAGGGGCTGCGAATCCTGGAGGCCGACGTGGGAACGGCAACCTGGGTGGGGTGCTCCTTGGATGCAGGCGCAGCACCAAACGACGATAGGTCCAGGCGACGCCGCGTCCACTTTGCGCCCTCGTCGAGCGCTGGCGCCGCAATGTCACAGCGGGAAAGGGCGCTAACGCGAGACCCGCAAGCGGGGCACTTCCCCGAACGGATCGCGCGTAGAACTGCGAGGGCCGACGTACCGTTGACAGTGAGCTGCATGGAGACCCGGACCTCCTTGGGATGCCAGTCGGCCAATCTGCGCGGGGTTACCGCGGTATTGCTGCGGAATTCTCGCCAACGTGGTCCAAAATGTGTGCAATTTGACAGCGCTAGAGAAATGCCAACTGGGCTTTTCAGAAAACTTCTCATGCAATTGTACACATTTTGGGTTTGACAGCTTGGGCCGAGTTAGGCGGCAAGACACACAGCGCGGCGCCCGTCCCTGGGGGTCAGGGGACGGGCGCCGTTTGACACCGTATTACTGTGTGCCTGGAGCGCCGCTACTTGCTGCGGCGACCCTTCCTCCTCACCACCACGGCAGCTGCGAGCACTGCCGCTGCGGCAACCGCGAGACCAACGGGCAGAGCGGTCTGCGTGGCGTCACCGGTGTTGGGGATGGTCGGCTTCTTGGGCTCCTCCTTGGCCGGCTCGGGATCCTTCGCGGGCTCGGGCTCTGGCTCGGGCTCCGGGGTCGGCTCAGGCTCCGGCTCGGGCTCCGGCTCAGGCTCCGGCGCGGGCGCAGTGTAGACGTTCTCGAAGGTCACTGCGTCGGCAGCGGTACCGTCGGAGGTGGTGATGGACGTGCTCGTCCCCAGGACGCCGGCGCCGTCATCGGTCACCGTGTAGGTCACGTTGTAGACGGTATTGTCGTACGTCCAGCCCTCGGCGTCGCCGGCGACCTCGTACACCTTGTAGGAGTACGTGCCAACCTGGTCAAAGGTGATTGACCCAAGCGAGGCCGTGCCGTCGCCGTTGATGATGCCCGTGGTCACGCCATTCTCGCCGGCACTGTCGGGCAGGACCGAGCCGTCAAGTGGCACAAGCGCAAAGGTGAACGTGGGGTACGCGTCGGGCTTGTCGCCCGAGACGACCTTGGTCACCGCAGGCAGCTCGGTGGTCACCGCGGAGGCCTTGTACGCGTTAGTGAACGTGGGCGCCGTGGTCGAGCCGTCGTCGTAGACCGGGTCGGAGACGCTCAGCTTGCCGTCACCCTTGTCGGTCACCGTGACAGAGACGGTGTGCTTGGTCTGGTCGTAGGTGACGCCGGCCCTGCCATTGGCGACCTCAGAGATGGTATACGTGAAGGTCTTGGAGGTCTCGCCAGCAAGATCGCCCAGGTGGTACGTGATGGGCGAGAAGGTCACCGTGCCGTCAGCAGCGTTGGTCGCCGTCGTGGTCTGGGGCATGGGCGTGCCCTCGGCGGCGCTGAGCTCGAACTCGAACTCGCCCTCGGCCAGGCTGCGGCCCTCAAGGACCTTGGTTGCCGAGAAGGACTTGGCCGTCACATGCTGCGCCTCGTAGTTGTTCGTGAACGTGGTGTTCGCGACATCCGTCAGCCTAGCGGTGATCTTGCCATCATGGGAGTCGACAAGCTCGAGCGTGTAGGTGGCGACGTTCTGGGAGTACGTATAGCCAGCCGCACTGCCCGCAACCTCGCGCGCCGTGTAGGTAACGGTCTTGGTGCGAGCTCCCGTCGTCTCGTCGGGCTCGATGCCGTCAAAGTCATCCTGCGAGTAGCGCAGTGCGGGGAACTGGATGGAGCCGGAGGCGTCATTGGTCACCTGCTCGCCCACGGGCTGGTCGTGCTCGTCAAAGAGCTGGAACGAGAACTGCCCGGCCTCGAGCCTGCGGCCCTCGAGGACCTTCTCGGCGGTAAGCACCACCGGGTCGTCCACGCCGGCCTTATAGCTGTTGTTGAACGTGGGCGCCAGGCTGGTGACAGAGGCGTGAATCTGGCCCGTGCCGTCATCGGCGGCCACAACGGTCACCGTATGGACGGTGGAGTCGTAGGTCATGCCAGTGTTGGTGCCGGGGACCTCCTTGAGGTTGTAGGTGTAGATGCCAGGCTTGGTGTAGGTGATGGGGTCAAACGTGATGGAGCCGTCAGCGTCGTTTGTCGCCTCGCGGACCACCGTGCCGTCCGCGTCGGTGAGCTGGAAGCGGAACTCACCCGCCATGAGCTTGGCTCCGGTGAGCACCTTCTTGGCCGTGATCGTGACGCCATCGGACTCGGCGGCCTCGTAGCTGTTCTCGAACGTGGGGTTGTTGTCACTGACGGCAGCCACGAGCTGGCCCTTGCCGTTGTCGGTCACGTTGACCGTGATGACCCGGGTGCTCCTGTCGTAGGTCCAGCCAGCCTTGGAGCCCTGGGTCTCGGTGACGTTGAAGGTGTAGGTGCCAATCTTGGAGAAGGTCACGTCACCAAAGGAGACGGTCTCGACTGCGCCGTCCGCGATAGAGGCAGACGTCGTGGCCGTGGTAGCGCTGTCCGCGTAGCTGACGCCAGCGGAGTCGCCAGAGGCGAGCGCAAGGTTGAAGGAGTACGCCTCGGAGCTGTTGTAGCCGGTTACGTGCTTGGTCACCTTGAGAACCGTGTCGCCGGTGAGGATAACGGGCTTAGCGGTGTAGGTGTTATTGAAGACCGGCACGTCCTTGGTAACGGTGGTGCCATCACTGTTTGTCTTGGTGGCGGACTTGGTAGCAGTCAGGTTGCCCTGGCCGTCGTCCTTGACGGTCACCGTGATGGTCCACTCGCTCTGATCGTATGTGACACCATCCTTCACGCAGTCCGCGGCATCAGAAGGTACGAGCTCATTGACCGTGTACGAGAAAGTCTTGGTGCGGCTGCCGTCACTGGCGGCGTCAACGCCGGCAAGAGCGTCCACGGTGTAGGTGACGGAGCCAAAGCTCACGTTGCCGTTGGCATCGTTGTGCTTATCGACCGGAATGCCGTCAATATTGGCTTGGAACTCGAACTGGCCGTCCTGGAGCGTGGTTCCTGCGAGGGACTTGCGCGCCGTTAGGGCAACGGTGATCTCGTTCGTGGTGTAGGTGTTGGTGATGGTGGGGTTGTTGGCCGTGGCGGTAGCCACGAGCTGGCCCTCACCGTTGTCGGTAACCTCGACCGTGATCTCGCGCGCAACGGTGTCGTAGGAGACTCCACCCGCGGTGCCCTGGGTCTCGGTGATGAAGTAGTGGTACGTGCCAGGGGCGGTATACGTGATGTCGCCAAAGACCACGTTGCCGTTTGCGTCGTTCGTGACCGTTGTGGTCTGGGGCATAGGCGCATCGGTCTCCTCGGCGGTCAGCGTGAAGGAGAACTCGTCGGCCTTGAGGTCGCGACCCTCGAGCACCTTGGTAGCGCGCAGAGCGGTATCGCCGGTAAGCGTGGTCGGCTGAGCAGAGTAGGTGTTGGTGAAGGTGAAGCCCGAGCCCTGAACCACAGTGCCCTCGGAGTCGACCTTCTTGGCGACGAGGTGCCCCTGGCCGTCATCCGTCACCTGGACCGTCACCGTCTTAGCGCTGGTGTCATTGGTCACACCGGCAACGGTACCGGACTCGGTGATGGTGTAGACGTAAGTACCCGCAGTGTCATACGTGATGGGGCCAAACTCGACAGTGCCGCCCGCCTGGTTGGTGACGGTGGTCGTCGTGGGCAGCGGGGTGCCCTCTGCTGCGGAGATGGTGAACTTGTACTTGCCGGCGATGTCACCGGGGCCCTCGAGGCCAGCAGGCACGGAGAGGACCTTCTCGCCTGCGATGTTGAGTTCGACATCGGTCGCGTCGTAGGCGTTCTTGAACGCAAGGCCATCCGTGGGGTAGTTGACCTGCGTGCTGAGCGTGCCGTCACCCTTATCGGTAACCACAACGTCAACCGTGAAGGTATCGCTCACGGCGCTCACGCCGGCAGGCAGGCTCGTGGTGTTCTCGTAGACGCTGTAACGGTAGACGTAGGTGCCAGCCGTCGAGCCATCCTCGGCAATGCCGTTGGCAACGTCCTGCTTGATCTGGGACAGCGTGTAGGAGAGGCCCGTCGCGGTACCGTCCCCATAGGTGAACGTGAGGCCAGCAGCAGTGCCTGCGTTAGCTGCAGTGTTCGCGGCCGTGGCAACAGTGGTGCCCTTGGCGTTGGTCACGGTGAAGCTGAACTCGCCGGCAGTCATGTCCCGGCCAGCAAGCGTCTTGGTCGCGGACAGCGCGGTAGCCGTGGTCGTGGAAGCCTCATAGCTGTTCGTGAAGGCCAGCTTCGTGGCTCCGTCGGGGTAGTTGACGGTGGTCTCGAGCGTTCCGGCACCGTTGTCAGAAACCGTCACGGTGAAGGTAAAGCTCTTCTCGCCGGCTTTCACGCCGCCGCGCAGCGCGGAGGTTTCCTCCATGGCCGTGTAGGTATAGGTATAGGTGCCGTTGGCGTTTGCTGTGGCAAGGCCGCTGGCTGCATCGGCAGCAAGCTGGTTGGAGTTGTACTCGAATGAGCGGAAGCTCAGCTGCGCCGCCTCGCCGTCATTGGCGGCAGGGTTCTTGGCCGTGGCAACAACGTTGTCCTTGGCGTCCGTGATGTTGAACGTGAACTCGTCGGCGTCCATGGCGCGTCCGGTAAGGGTCTTGCTGGCCGAGACGGTCGCGGTGCCCGTGGCGTTGTAGTGGTTCTCGAACGTGGGGTTGTTGCTGTTGTCGACGTACGCAGCGACAAGCTGGCCCTCGCCGTTGTCAGTCACGGTCACCACAATGTCGGGCTGGGCGGACGAGTAGGTCCAGCCACGTGCAGTGCCTTGGGTCTCGTTGACATGGAAGCGGTACGTGCCCGTCTTGGTGAACGTGACGTCCCCAAAGGAAACGGTCTGGGTGCCTCCATCCGCAATGGTGCCGGAGGTGGTGGCCTTGTCGTTGGCGATGGTCACGCCGAAATCGGTGAGGTCAAAGTCCGGGGTCAGCGTGAACTCGAAGGCCTCGCTCGTGCTATGGCCCATGACCTTCTTGGTCACCTGGATGGCGGTGTCGCCGGTGAGAGTGACGGGCTGCGCGGTGTAGCTGTTGGTCACGACGGGGTCGTTGTCGGTGATAGAAGACACCTCAAGCTGGCCCTTGCCGTTATCGACCACGGTGACCGCAACGTTGCGCGGAGTAGTGTCGTAGGTCCAGCCGCTGCCACTCTCGCCCTGCTCGGTGATGGTGAAGTTGTACGTGCCGGGCGCCGAGAAGGTCACGTCGCCAAACTTGAGGGTCTGCTCGGCGCCATCCGCAAGAGCACCCGTGGTAACAGAGGAACCGCCAGCAGCGATTGCTGCCTGGTTGGCGTCCGTGCTCGACTGGGCCAAGACGAAGGTGAAGCCGGTGGATGCGTCGTGGCCCTCGACCTTCTTGGTCACGCGAAGGGCGGCGTCATCGCCAAGGGTCGCAGGCGTGGCGCCATAGGTGTTGGTGAAGGTGGTCGTGCCGCTTGTCGTGGCGGTCAGCGTGCCGTTGCCGTTGTCGACAACGGTGACCGTCACGAGCTTGCCCGTGGCTGCCTCGGCGTCGTTGGCCACGCCGTCAACGCTGCCGGACTCGGTGATGCGGTAGTTGTAGGTGCCGGGCTTGGTGAAGGTGATGTCGCCAAAGCTGGCAGGGGTGCCATTGCCGTCCACATTGGTCACCGTGGTGTTTTCGGGCAGGGGCGCGTCGGCGGTCTCGGCCGCGAGCGTAAAGGTGTACTTACCGGCGATGTCACCGGGACCAGTAAGACCGCTGGGTACGGAAAGGTTCTTGGCGACCTCGATCGCAGCGGTTGTGGGCGTGGCGCTATAGGTGTTGGTGAAGGTGAAGTCCGCGCCCTCCACGGGATTGTCGTTCTCGTCGACTGTCTCGGCGACCAGGTAGCCGCCCTCGTCGGTCACCTTGACCCTAACCGTCTTGGCGTTGGCATCGTTGTCCACGCCGTCAACGCTACCGGACTCGGTGATGGTGTAGGTGTACTCACCCGGCGCGGTATAGGTAATCTTATCGAAGGTAACGGAGCCGCTGGCGTCGTTCTGGGCGGTATCGATCACGTTGCCCGAGGCGTCCTTGAGTTCGAACGTGAACTTATCCTTGATGTCTCCGGGGCCGGAGAAGCCGTTGGTTTCGAGCACCTTGCTGCCAGAGATCACCAGACGCGCGTCATCTGCGTCGTAGACGTTCTGGAACGACAGCCCCGTGGCATCGCCGGGATACTCAACCTGCGCGCTAAGCGTACCGTTGCCGTTATCGGTGACCACAACGGTGACCTGGAAGGTGTTCTGCACGGGGGTCACCTTGGTGGGCAGGTTCTCGACGTCCTCTGAGACCGTATAGCGATAAACGTAGGTGTCGGCAGTCGCGCCAACCTGGGCCACACCGCTCGCGACGTCCTGCTTGACCTGGTCGATGGAGTAGTTCAGCGTGCCAAAGTCAAGCGCCGCGGCTACGCCGTCGCTTGCGGCGTGGTTCGTGGCCGTGGCAACAGCGGCGCCCTTGGCGTTGGTCACGGTGAAGCTGAACTCGTTGGCATTCATGTCACGCCCGCTGAGGGTCTTGGTTGCGCTGATGGTCGCAGTACCCGTAGCGGTGTAGGTGTTGCTGAACGCGATTGCCTTGCTGGTGCTGTCCTTGACGGACCACGCCACCTCGAGGGCGTTGGTGTCGGCATTAGCAGTAACCGTCGCAACCAGCGTGAAGGTGCTTGTGTCGTAGGTATAGCCAGCGGCGCTGTCGTTGTTCTCGGCAAGCGTGTACTTGTAGACGCCAACCTTGTCGAACTTGATGTTGCCAAAGGTAACGGAACCGTCAGCCGCATTGGTCGCCGTTGTCGAAGCAGGCGCAGGTGCATCGCCAAGCGCCGTGAGCGTGAACGAGAACTGCCCGGCCGTCAGGTCGGTAGGGTTGAGGGTCTTGTTGATGGTGATGCCGCCATCACCGGTAGGGCTGGACTCAACCGGCGTGAACTTGTTGGTGTAGGTCACGGAGTACTTGGTGTTGCCCTGGTCCACGCTGCCAGAGACAGTGTCTCCAGAGGTGGTACCAGCGCCACCTGTGGCCACGGACGAGAAGATCCAGCCAGCAGGCGAAGACTTCTCGTCAACCGTATACGTAGTGCCAACGGGAAGGTTCTCGAGGAGGATGCTCTGCCCTGCCGCGAGGGAAAGGGTCGTGGTCTGACCGCTTGTAAGCGTACCCGTGGTGTCACCGATGGCGTAGGAGACGCCCGAGCTATCCGGAGTGGTCACGGTGACGTCAAAGTCGAAGCTGGCGTCCGTGGGGTACGTGCCGTCATCGGACGTGGCAACCTTTGCAATCTCGACCTGGCTCTTGAGGGTGTTGGTAGCGGTTATGGTAGTGAACCCGTCATCGGCGTAGTTGGACACGCCATCCACCATCATGGGGGTGAAGGGCTCGTAGCTCAGCTCGTAGCGGGAGTCGATGGTAGGCTCGGAGAAGGTCACCTCGCGACCGGCAGTAAGCACCTCACCGTTGACCTCGATGCCGTACGGCACGTGTACCTGGGCCCGGTAGTTATTGTCGGAGTTGAGCTTCACCGTGGTGAACTGCTCGCCGTCAAGGAGTACGCCGAGCGAGACGTCACCGGTAGGACGATTGACCGCGTTGTCAAGCGAGTCGACCCATTCCTTGCTCACGGTGATGGTGGGAGTGTCCACGGTCATGGGGTCGGGGTCGGCAAGGGCCACGCTGCCAGTATCGGATTTAGTCGCTACATACAGACCCGAGGACTCCTGGGTATAGGTAAGGCCGGTGGAGGGCGAGGTCCAGGTACCGTCAGCGTGCGGCACGGCATCAGTTGGCAACACGTTGGTGGTCGTAGTGCTTGTCTGCTCGTAGGACACGTTGGCCGTAGTGTTGGTCTTTATCCCATAAGTACCAGCGGTCGAATCATAGACAATGTCTGTGGGCAGGCCGGTGGTAGTTCCTGCGTTCTGCAGACGGGCTACCTCAGTGATGGCTTCCTGGCTCGGCCAGACCTTGAAGCTCACGGTATACGTGACACCATGCTCCAGCGAGCCAAGCGAGGAGAGGTCCCAAGTCACGTTCTTGTTTGTCTCGTCATACGTAGCCTCGGGAGCATCGAGCCAGTCGCTCGTCTCGCCGTCCCTGGTCTTGGTGTACGTAAAGGCGTCAGCCGACCCCTCCAGCAAAGTGGCAGTAAGCGCCGTGATGCCGTCGGTCACCTTGACGTTGCTGTACGTGAGGTTGTTCGTGATGGTGTTGATGATGTTGTCGAAGGCAGCGTTGAGCGCCGTGCCGTCGGAGGCGCTGTAGTAGTTGTCGCTCTGGCCGGCGTCGGTCGCGAGGCTCTGCATTCTATCAACGGAGCCAAACACGCCAACCGAGAAGAGCGTCTTGCCCTCTCGGGCGATTTCCACCGCCTGGTCAGAGGCGTAGTCGTAGTTGATGTCGTAATAGGAGCCGTCACCATAGACTACGTGGGTATTGCCAAGCGCATCCCGAAGCACATTTCTCTGGTAGGCACCCCACGAACTCCAACTGTCTCCTCTGGTGTTGCGGAGCGTTGGATTGCCGTCGGACACGAAGATCACGTAGACCTCGGCTCCGGGGCGCGTATAGATGCCCTTGGCAACGCTCAGCGCATCTTCCCAGTTGGTGGCCCCAGTGGCTCTGAGGCTGTTCACCTGGTTCTGGAACGCTGTGAGGCTGGTCGACTGGGTAAGCCGCGTGGTGGCGTAGTTGTTAAACGAGACGAGCGTGAGCGTCACAGCGTCGAGGTTCTCGGTTGTGTTGTTCGAGAACAGCTGCACGGCAAGGTCGTTGACTGCGGACTTTGCCACCGTCAGGCGCGTCTGGTAACTGTTGTCGGCTCGGTTATTCATCGAGTCGGACGTGTCGAGCACCACGATGACGTCGGCCTGAGGCTCAGCGTGTAGGTGCCGTCGTCATTTGGCGTAACGATCTTGCTGGTGGCAGGCGGCTCGGCGGCAAACGCCGGCGTTACGCCAATCGCAATGAGCGCTGCGAAGACCGCAAGCAACGCTCGAAATAGTGTTCTTCCCCTGTGTCTCATAGTTGACCCCCCAACCTGAAACGCAAACGACCAGACAGATACTCTCCGCTGTCAGAAGTCAGACAGCAATGTGCACGCTTGTCCTGAAAATGCTGCTATTTACGTATTGCAAAATTCGTGCTTGCATACAGCGGAACGAGATGGATGTATGAGGAACGATTTCCTCGTTTTCGAGGATTCGCTTCCGTCCGCCGGCGATTCCCGCTTATCCACCGGCCAAAGCCGCCAAGTCCTTTACGGCATGTACGTATTGGCGTTTGCATGTCGCACCCCCAGCGTAGTGAGCATTCGTTGGGCATTGCGCTGCGCACAACACCCTCAATTTGCGGATGATATCGAAGCGTCAGAGATTTGAAATCATTCCAAAGGATGAGACGAGGGATGAGCGGGGCGTATGTCGACCCCGAAGGCATGATTATCTCGCTGGCCGGTGCGTACGCTGGAATCGTCTCGCCGGCGTCGAGCGCGGTCATTGAGCGCTACCTCAAAAGTGAACACGAAAATGACCGGTCATAACCAGCTCTCTGGGAAAACGCCGCCGTGCGCTTCCCGGAATTGTTTTCGTGTTCACTTTTGGATTGGCGAAAAGGGCGTAGCAAGCGCGGCGGACGCCGAGGGCGGTGCAGGGGCCGAGGCTTTGGCCATGCGGCTGTGTCATTGGCACAGAAAAGCCCCTCCGGCAGGAAGCCGAAGGGGCACCGAGATGAACGACAATCCCTTGCGTTACGCCTGGTCAATCACCACGTGTCCATCTTCGCGCACGTGCACGCGCCCCTCCGCAAGGAGCTGCGCCACATGCGGGTAGAGCTGGTGCTCGACTTCGTGGATGTGGGCCTCAAGCTGCTCGACCGTCCAGCCCTCCTCGACCGCCACGGGCCTCTGGGCAATGATTGGGCCGCAGTCGTAAACGCTGTTGGCAAAGTGGACCGTCACGCCCGTGACCTTAACGCCGTAGTCATAGGCGTCCTGGATGGCGTGCGCCCCCTTGAAGCTGGGCAGCAGCGCCGGATGGATGTTGACCACGCGGTTGGGAAAGCTCGCCAGGATGGGGTCGTGCACCATCCGCATGTAGCCGGCCATAAGCACGTAGTCCACGCCAGCGCGGCGAAGCTCGGTGGCTATGACCTCGTCGGCAACCATGGGATCGGCGTAGATCTCCTTGGAGAGCGTGAGTGTCTGGATGCCTGCCGCCTCGGCGCGCTTAAGACCGTACGCACTCGGGCGCGAGCTCACCACAAGCTCGATGGTGGCATCAAGCTTGCCAGCAGCGATGGCGTCGATAAGCGCCTGCAGGTTGGTACCCGAGCCACTTATCAGCACTCCCAGCTTAATGCTCATCGATAGGTCACCTTGCCCTCGCCAGCAACGCACTCGCCCATCACAAACGGCGAGAACCCCTGGGCAACAAGCCCCTCGCAGACCTCGTCCACGTCGTCGCGGCCGCAGATGATGCTCATGCCAACGCCCATGTTGAAGGTCTTGTACGCCTCGTCGGGCGTGAGGCCGGCGGCGCGCACCATGTACGTGATGACCGGCGGCACGTCCCATGCAGGACCATCCTCGCCGCCGCGGTCGACCACCGCATCAACGTTTGCGGGCAGCGCTCGGTTGAGGTTCTCGGTAATGCCGCCACCGGTGATGTGCGCCATGGCGTGGATGGGCACGCCAGCCTTGAGCGCGCGCACCAGCCCACCAGCGTAAATGGTAGTGGGGCGCATTACGGCGTCGGCCAGGCTCTCGCCGCCCAGCTCAGGAAGCGGGCGCTCCAGCTCTTCCACGGTTTTGCCCTCGATGGCCACCTTGCGTACAAGCGAGTAGCCGTTGGAGTGGATGCCAGAGCTGGGGAGGCCAAGAATCACGTCACCCTCGTGCACCAGGTGCGGGCCAATCATCTTGGGCCGATCGACCACGCCCACCACAAAGCCGGCCAGGTCGTAGTCGTTGGGGTTCATGACGCCGGGGTGCTCGGCCATCTCGCCGCCAACCAGCGCGCAGCCGGACACAGCGGCTCGGCACCAATGGGCACCACGTCGTCGACGCACATGGCCACGAGGTCCTCGCCCACCGTCTCGTGCCGGTCAAGCAGCTGTGCGATGGCAAGCTTGGTGCCCACGCCATCCGTGCCCGAGACCAGCACCGGGTCCTCCATGTCCTTGTACGCAGCCATCGAGAAGCACGAGCCAAAGCCGCCCAGGCCGCCAATGACCTCGGGCCGATTGGTCGAGGCGACAGCCGCCTTGATCGCATCGACGGCGCGGGCACCCTCGTCCACGTCGACTCCGGCATCTGCATACGAGACGTGCTGGGGCTTATCTGCCATCTTGGGCGTCCTTCCTAGCTGGGGTTGCATCGTTGTTCTCGGCATTTCCGCCTGGCTCGTCCACGGCGCCGGCGGCCTCGAAGCGTGCCGCCGAGTCCTGCTCGACCTCACGCGCAATCTGGTCGATGCTCATGTGCGACTCGAGCGACGCCTGCATGAGGTTGTGCGGCTTGTAGCCGGGCAGGAACTTCTCCTCGTAGAACGAGCGCGGAATGGCAACCGGGTAGTCGCCGGTAAAGCAGGCCGTGCAGTAGCCGCCGTGGGGCACGCAGTCGATGAGGCCCTGCGGCGAGAGAAAGCCCAGCGTGTCGGCGCCGATAAAGTCGCGCATCTCCTCGAGCGACATGTTGGCGGCAATGAGCTGGTCCTGGTTGGCGGTGTCGATGCCATAGAAGCACGGCCACGTGACCATGGGTGAGGCCGAGCGCATGTGGACCTCGGTGGCGCCGGCGTCGCGCAGCATCTGGACAATCTGCTTGGACGTGGTGCCGCGCACGATGGAATCGTCCACCATCACGATGCGCTTGCCGCGCACCACGTCGGGCAGCGGGTTGAGCTTGAGGCGCACGCCCATCTGGCGCAGGGCCTGCGTGGGCTGGATGAAGGTGCGAGCCACGTAGCGATTCTTGATGAGGCCGGTGCCGTACGGCAGCCCCAGCTCGGCGGCGTAGCCTTCGGCCGCGGGCGTGCCGGAGTCTGGCACCGAGATGACAAGGTCGGCGTCAACGGGGGTCTCGCGGGCAAGGCGGCGGCCCATGTTGTGGCGCATGAGGTAAAACGAGCTACCGTCCTTCACCGAGTCAGGGCGCGAGAAGTACACGTGCTCAAAGATGCAGTCCGCACGGGGCTGCGGCGGCACGCCCTGCTCGGAGCGAAAGCCGTCGTCCGAGATGCGGATAATCTCACCGGGCGCGACCTCGCGCACGTAGGTGGCGCCAACAATGTCCAGGGCGCAGGTCTCGGAGGCAACGACCCACTCGCCCTCGCCGAGCTTGCCCAGAACCAGCGGACGAATGCCGTGCGGGTCGCGGAAGGCGTAGAGGGCGTTCTCGCGCGCAAGCACCATGGCATAGCCGCCCTCGAGCATGCGCATGGTGTGCGCGATGCCCGTACGCAGGCGATGCCCGCGCTGCGTGAAGTAGCCAATGAGCTTGGCCGCAACTTCGCTGTCGGTGCTGGATCGGAAGGGTATGCCCATCTCAATAAGCTCAGCGCGCAGCGCGTCAAAGTTCACGAGCGTGCCGTTGTGGGCCAGCGCGATAATTACGTCATTGATCATCGAGAGGTGCGGCTGCGCCGACTCCCACCCTTTGGCACCGGCCGTTCCGTACCGGCAGTGGCCAATGGCCACCTTGCCCGGCATTGCGGCAAGGTCTGCCTCGGAGAAGACCTGCGTGACCAGGCCAAGGTCCTTGCGCACCAGAACGGTGCGCCCGTCCCCCACCGCAATGCCCGCCGACTCCTGCCCGCGGTGCTGCAGCGCCCGCAGGCCAGATGCCACCTCGCTCTTGGGGACGCACACCAGGATGGTGCGGCCATAGCCGTCAATGTAGTTGCAGGTGCAGAGGGTGAGCACGTGGCTCGTCTTGCCGATGAGCTCCGAGGCGTCAGAGCGGCTGGTTACGGCCTTGGCGAGAAGATCCGAGAGGTACGAGTGGAACTCATCGTCACTGGACCAGTCAAAGACGCGCACGTTGGTGTCGTTCTCATCCGTGTAGTAGAGGAAGAGCGGCTCTAGCTCGTACGTGGCGTCCTCGGTGACGTACCACACGGTGCTCACGGAGTCGAAGGCCTCCTGCTTGTCCATGTCGGCGATGGGCTTGAACATGGCGCCGTTGCGCAGGTGGTGGCCGTAGATGATGGTCTGCTGGTCAACCATGCCGGGCGCCTGGTTCTGGTAGTCCATGAACACCTGGCCGCCCAGCGAGTAGTTGCCCTCGGCGTTGGTATGGAGGTACTTGTCGTTATCAGACGCCTGGTACACGGGGAAGCTCACCACAGTGTTGGGAATCTGCACCCAGCCCACGACCTCGGGGTTAACGGCCTTGAGGCCCGCCCAGTCCACCACGGGCGCCGAGGTACCCTGGTCGTCCACCGTGGCGTAGGCAGCGAGCTTCTCGTTCTCCACGTCCTGCTCGTGGTACTGCCACTGCGAGTAGCCGTACATGCCCGCCGCTGCCACAATGAGCGCAATACCCACAATAAAGAGCACTGTAGAGATGATGCGGTTGCGGCGCTTGCGCGGGTCGCGGGAGCGGCGGCCAGAGAGGTCGTACGGGTCTGTCTCGCGGTAGTTGTCGCTCTTCATGCGACGGTTGTGGCGAGAAGAACCGGCGCCCTTGCCCGACGGATCGCTGGTCACCACCGGGATGAAGCCGGCGGAGCGCTGGTCGTCTGCAGAGCCGCGCGGCGCGTCGCTGCGCGAGGGGGCAGCGGATCCGCCGCCGTCCGGCTGGCTAAAGTGCTTGCCCTGACTGTTTGACACGTGATTGCCTTTCTCGGACGTACTGGGCTAGGAGAGCTTGCTTCCCACGTACGCCGCGGCTGCGGGCTTGTCGAAGTTGCCGTTGGTTGCCTTGGTGAGCGCGCCCATGACCTTGCCCATGTCGCGCTTTGATGTGGCGCCAAGCTCGGCGATGAGGGAATCGGCCAGCCTCTCTAGGTCGGCGCCCTCGAGCTGGCGCGGCAGCAGCTGAGAGAGGACGTCTGCCTGCGTCGAGAGCTCCTGGATGCGCTCGGCGTGGGACTCGGCGCCGGCCTTACGCAGGCCATCGAGCTCCTCGGCGGTAACCTTCTGGAGCTTCTTCACAGCCTTGGTGATATCCGCCTCGGTGGCGTCGCGGCGCTCGTCGACCTCGACCTGCTTCACGGCCTGGTTAACCTGGCGCAGGATGGAGACGCGGGCCTTGTCGTGCGCCTTCATGGCAAGCTTGATCTGCTCGAGCAGCTCTTCCTTCTTCATGTGGTGCTTTCCTCCCTGGCCGCGGGGTGGGCGCGGCCGCGTGCAGACGGCGGGCCTCTACGCCTCTGCCATCTGCTGCTTCATGTGGACGATCTTCTCGCGATACTCCGGCATGGTGGCCCCCAGGATCTGGGTGGCGTAGATTGCCGCGTTCTTGGCGCCGCCAATGGCCACGCAGGCCACGGGCACGCCCGAAGGCATTTGCACCATGGAGAGCAGGGAGTCCATGCCGCCCAGGTCGCTCGTCTTCATGGGAACGCCCACGATGGGCAGCGGGGTGTAGGCTGCAACAACGCCGCCCAGGTGAGCGGCCTTGCCCGCGGCAGCGATGATCACCTTGAGGCCACGGTCCGCCGCGGTGGAGGCCCAGTCGTGGACCTTCTGCGGCGCGCGGTGCGCCGACGCGATAACCAGTTCGTACGGAACGCCCAGCTCGTCAAGCTGAGCGGTGCATGCCTCCATCGCCGGCATGTCCGACTTAGACCCCATGATGATTCCCACCAGCGGCTTATCCGCCATAGGACCCCCTTTGCGTTGGGTTCAGAGACCATCACAGTATAGATGGAGCTGAGCGAACCTGGGCGCTGGGGCCTATCATTGACCAACAGCAACAGATGGCACGGGAGGCACCGCGGCACGCGACGCGAGCCAACTACGACCCGAGAGGTATCGCATGGACGCAAAGGACCTTGTTCTCTACAAGCGAGAGGGCGCATACATTCCGCGCGTTGCCGCGGTGCACGACCTGTGCGGATACGGCAAGTGCTCGTTGGGGATTGCCATTCCCGTGCTCTCTGCTGCGGGGTGCGACGTGTGCCCGGTGCCCACCTCGCTCTTCTCGGCGCACACAAAGTTCCCCACGTTCTACATGCACGATACGACGCCCATCCTTAACGACTACCTGGACGCCTGGGCCAAAGAAGGCATCGAACTTGATGCCATCTATTCCGGGTTCCTGGGGTCTGCGGCACAGGTGGGCGTCATTCAGCGGCTGTACCGCGAGCATCCGGCGGCGCTGCGGGTGGTTGATCCGGTGATGGGCGACGGCGGGAAGATGTACCCCACGTACACGGTCGAGCTGTGCGAGAAGATGCGCGAGCTGGTTGCCGGGGCGGACATTCTCACTCCCAACCTCACCGAGGCGCACCTGCTCACCGGCATGCCGTACCACGGGCAGGATCTCTCGGAGGCTGAGGTCGAGCGCTACGTGACGCGGCTGGTGGGGATGGGTGCGCGTCTCGTTGTGGTGAAGGGCGTGGTGCGCGGCGACGGCCTTATCAGGAATTATGTGGCTGGCGAGAAGATCGACCTGGTAGAGGTTGTGGGCGAGCAGTTGCCGTTCATGACGCACGGGACCGGGGACCTGTTTGCCTCCACGCTTACCGGGGCAGTTATGTGCGGGCGTAGCGTGTACGACGCGGTTGCGTTTGCTACGGATTTCGTGCGAGACGCCATGCGGGTCACGCGGCTGCAGCCGGACAACGAGGTGCGCGGGGTGTCGTTCGAGAGCCTGCTTGGACAGGTTGCCGCGCTTGTGAGGTAGCCGCGGCGGCGCGCGCGGCGAGTGACTCTCGGCCGGCGGGGCGGCTGCCTCGGACGTCTCGGCTATGCCGCTGATTTTCGCCGGTTAGGAATTTTCCGAACGGTTAGGGCCCCCTAAACAGCGAGATTGCGCGGCATCTCGGACATGCCGCGGATTCCGAACGGTTAGCCTGCCTTAAACGGCGAGATTGCGCGGCATCTCGGCCGGGATCGCCCGCCGGGGAACACCGTAGCGCTCGAGCAGCGCCTTGAAGAAGGGTCGGTTCTTGGCCTCCTCGAAGCTAAACCGCATGATGGAGGCATTACAGAGTGTGAGGCGAGATTCCCGTCGTCGCTCGGCGAGAAGCGCCTTGCCAGAGATCTTCTCGCCTGCGCCACTGCGATCCGCGTATTTTGCCGCACCGTCGAGCTCGCCAAATATTGGCCGCGCCACACCCGTCTCCCAGACGTAGTCAACCCGGAACTCACGCCCGGGATGAGACGGGTCTTCCACAAGCACCTGCAGCTCTGGCACGCAAAATCCCAGCTCGATCATGATGCCGCGCGCCACGGACTCTCCACCGTTCTCGGAGCGGCCATCCGCCCAGCCGATGGTCTGAAGCGCCTGCTGAGAACCGCGCACACGCGGCTGAGCCCGCACGAAGCCCACTAGGTCTTCTCGTGTAAGGCCGTAGTCACGAAGCGCTGAGTCTGCAACGGCGAGACCCGCCGGCATGGAGAGCGTCCGCAGGCAGTCCGCAATGGTCCTGTCCAGCGGCGTTGCCTTTACGCCTGCCACGACTTCGAATTTCTCCTCATCGCCTGCGCGCGGGCGATGCCTCGCCACGTGCTTGCTTTGATGCCCCTTGCCGCCCTTTGTATCTAAGATGTGAACGACGGAGGGTGCTGGCTCGGAGACCTGCAGGCCATGGACTATCGCTGCAGAAGTTCCGCAGAACACCCAAGCAGGATGCAGTGCGGCGACGGCCCTCACTACGTGAAGGGCCTGTGTTGCTGGCGAGAGGGACCTCCAATACGAGGCCCGTGCATACACGTGCGGATGCGGCGCCACCACGTCGCCCGATTCCGCACGGCGATCAAGAAGCCTCTTCGTTCGATCGCTTTTCACGCAGAGGCACATGCCCCGCGCTTCCGCCGCGTCGAGCGCCTCCTCAACCTCTTCCTGCACCGAATGCCAGTACCCTCTGCTCACGCTTGCCCCCTCCGGCCATTTTGGTGAGCTACTTGTACCAATTCCGGAGGGGTCATTTTCTGACAACTGTCTGACAGCTAACTTCCACGCAGCTCAGAGGGGGTGTTTTTCTCCCCTATCTCAAAGGAATTCTGTAAGCGGTAGGACGCCGGCCGCAGGAGGTGGCCTAGCAAGAGGCGCCGAGAATTGCGGCGGGATGCTTGCACTACAACGTAGCTGTCACCCGTTAGTGGGCTCTCGGCTATGCCGCTGATTTTCGCCGGTTAGGAATTTTCCGAACGGTTAAAGCCCCCTAAACGGCGAAATCATGCGGCATCTCGGACATGCCGCGGATTCCGAACGGTTAGCCCGACCTAAACGGCGAAATCATGCGGCATTGCAACGGCTCTGTGACCCAGCACCGCGGCGGCGGGCGCGGCAGTCGCCGCCCCTACTTTGCGCCGCTGCCAGACCCGCTGCTCGACGAGTCGCTGCTGCTCACCGGGGCTTCGCTCTCCGTAGAGCTGCCACCCGTGAGGTCATTGAGAATCGCAACCGGCGTGAACGACGTGGTGACCTGGTCGCGCAGCTCCTCCTCGAGCGTCTCATCCACTCCAGTGATGCTGCAGTTGAAGTTTACGCCGTTGGAGCTCTGCGTCTTAGACCACACAAACGTGATGAACGAGGTCACGTCACCGGTGGGCTTGAGGAAGCCAAAGAACTGCGAGGTCTTGAACTTGCCGTTCTCGTCCATGTGCACGTTCACGTGGTAAATCACGGTATTGATGTTGGGGTTGAGAAGGCAGTTCACCGAGAAGGCCGAGGCCTGCACCTGCGAGCCGGCAAAACACTCAAGCGCGTCCTCGGAGGTCGTGTCGATAACGGTCACCTCGACGGTACCGGTGTTCTCGTCCGCCTCCTGCACAGAGAAGTCCTCGGGGAACTGCGTGAAGCCGTTGCCCCACTCCACGCCGCCACGCAGCGCCGATGCCACCGTGGCAACCGTCACATCATGCGCAAGGTCCGCCGTGTTGGAGCGCCGGACCACACCAAACATGACCTGCGCCGCCACCACGATCACGAGAAAGACCAGCACAAACCCAACGGCGGTCTTAGCGATGACCTTGCCCACGTTAGAGCCCGAGGGGTCATCCGCAGAAAGCGGGTCGATGTCGACACCAGTACCCTTCTCCTTGCGGCGGCTGCGTTCGCGGCGGGCAACCTCCGCGTTGGAGTGACCCGTCTCGTCAACGGTCTCGAAGAGCTTCTCGGCCTCGTCGCCGGTAAGGGCGTTGGTCTGGCGGCGAGCCATCTCGGTTTTTGACTTAGCCATCAAACTCTCCCTCGCCCGCAGGGTCGTTCACGGGACCGGCTGCCTCGCCCGGGGCAAGGCGGTGCGCAATCGCGTCACAGATAAGGGCGCCCACCACGGTCTTTGCGTCCTCGATCCTGCCGTCGAGAACAGCGTCGACCAGCTCAGAAAGGTCGACAAGATCCACGTTGATGAACTCGTCGGCATCGGGGCTCGACTGGTGGTAGCTCAGGCCCGTTGCCATGTAGAGGTGGATAAGCTCGTCACAGAAGCCATCGGACGAGGCGATGGTGGTGAGATAAGCCATCTTCTCGGCCTGCATGCCGGTCTCTTCGGCAAGCTCGCGGTGGGCCGCGTCGAGCGGGTCCTCACCGGGGTCCAGCTTGCCTGCAGGAATCTCGACCGTCACGCGGTCCAGCGCCGTGCGGAACTGGCGCACCAGGCAGATGCGGCCCTCGTCCGTGAGCGCGACAACCGCAACAGCGCCGGGATGGCGCACGACGTCGCGCACAGCGGTGCGGCCGTCCGGAAGCTTCACGCGCAGGCGGTTGACGTTGAAGATGCGACCGGTCCAGGCCACGTCCTCTGATACGGGGTGCTCTTCCAGGCTGGCATCGCGGGGGTCATCCTCGCCCAGCACCAGGTCACGGGCCTGTGGGACACCCGAGACGTGGTCCTGGCTCGAGCGGTCTCCGTCAAAGGTAAGGTCATCGGCCGCCGAGCGCATGTCCGCAGTCGCCGAGCGGAGGTCGTCCATCGTGGGAACCGCCTCAACGTACTGTGGGCGAATCTGCGAATCATCTGCAGGTGTGCCCTCGTAGGAGTACTCCTCGTCCATCTCGTCGTCCGTGTCCTGCACCCGTGCCACCGCTCCATGCCTCCAAATACGTCGTCTGCCGCGTTGCGTGAGCGCGCCCGCGCTACCCGTTGTTGCGGGGAAGAACCGCCTTGGCACCAATGTCGTGGCGCATGGTCTTACCCTCGAAGTCGATAAGGTCGCACGCGGCGTACGCCTGGCGGCGGGCCTCCTCGAAGGTGGGCGCCACGGCCGTCACGTCAAGCACGCGGCCACCGGCGGTGACCAGCTGCCCGTTTGCGTCGATGGCGGTGCCGGCGTGATAGACGGTGACGCCATCCAGCGCCTCCGCGCTCTCGATGCCCGAGATGGCCTTGCCTTTCTCGTAACTTCCAGGGTAACCCGCGCTGGTGAGAACCACCGAGACGGCCCAATCGTCATCCCAGGAAATCATGTCCGGCGAGAGGGTCCCCTTGTCGCAGGCGAGAAAGACGTCGACAAGGTCCGCCTGCATGCGCGGCAGGACCACCTGGGTCTCGGGGTCGCCAAAGCGCGCGTTGAACTCGAGGACCTTGGGACCGTCCTTGGTGAGCATGAAGCCACCGTAGAGGCACCCAGAGTACGTGATGCCCTCGGCACGGAGCTCGTCGACCACGCGCTGCTCGATGGCAACCATGGCGGCGTGCTCCTCGGGCGTAACCATGGGAACGGGCGAGTAGACGCCCATGCCGCCGGTGTTGGGGCCCTTGTCGCCGTCGAGGGCGCGCTTGTGGTCCTGCGCCGTGGCAAGCGGCACGAGCGTGGTGCCGTCCGTGAGTGCGAGAAGCGAGCACTCGGGGCCGTCGAGGGTCTCCTCAACGATCACCGTTGCGCCAGCCTCGCCAAAGCGGCCCGAGAAGCACTCGCGCACGCCGGCCAGGGCCTCATCGACATCCTTGGCAACAATGACGCCCTTGCCCGCGGCCAGGCCGTCGGCCTTCACCACGCAGGGACCGTCAAGCCGGCGGACGTACTCCTCGCAGGGCTCCTGCTCGGTGAAGGAACGCCAGGCTGCGGTGGGCACGCCTGCGCGAGCCATGACCTGCTTGGCGAACTTCTTGGAGCCCTCCATGCGCGCTGCGGAGGCGTTGGGCCCAAAGCACGCGATGCCGGCGGAGCGCACGGCATCTGCAACGCCCTCGACAAGCGGCGCCTCCGGGCCAATGACCACGAGGTCGATGCCGTTCTCGCGGGCAAAGTTTGCCACGTCGACGGGCGAGTTCTGGTCGATTGCGGCAACCTCGGCCATGGTGTCCATGCCACCGTTACCCGGGGCCACCCAGAGCTTGCCCGCGCGCGGAGACTCGGCAAGCTTGACGAGAAGCGCATGCTCGCGCCCTCCTGCACCCAGGAGAAGAATATCGACCTTAGACTCGCCCACGTGTCCTCCCTTGTTTCTCGCCATGGCATGACGCGCCCGGGCAACCCAGGCGCGTCGGCGCAACATTTAGTCCCAGTAGCGGTTGATGGTCTGCTCGCGGTCCGGCCCCACCGTGATGATGGAGACGCGCACGCCGGCCAGCTGCTCGAGGAAGTCGATGTAGTCCTTGGCCTCGCGCGGGAGCTGGTAGAAGTTGCGCACGCCAGAGATGTCGCACTTCCAGCCGGGCAGGGTCTCGTAGACGGGCTTTGCGTGGTAGAAGACGGACTGGTGCTCGGGGACGGTGGTGTAGCGCTTGCCGTCGCACTCGTAGGCAACGCAGACCTTGATCTCGTCCAGGCAGCCCAGAACGTCGAGCTTGGTGATTGCCAGGTCCGTGAGGCCGTTCACGCGGGCGGCGTAGTTCACGACCACGGCGTCATACCAGCCGCAGCGACGCTTGCGGCCCGTGGTCACGCCATACTCGTGGCCAACCTCGCCTAGCTTGTCGCCCACCTCGTCGAAAAGCTCCGTGGGGAACGGGCCCGAGCCAACGCGCGTAAGGTAGGCCTTCGCAACGCCCAGTACGCGGTCGATACGGGTGGGGCCAACGCCCGAGCCCGTCACGGCGCCGCCGGCGGTGCAGTTGGAGGAGGTCACAAAGGGATAGGTGCCGTGGTCGATGTCGAGCATGGTGGCCTGTGCGCCCTCGAAGAGGATGTTCTTGCCAGCCTCGAGCTGCTCGTTGAGGAACAGCGAGCTCTCCACGATGTACGGGCGAATGCGCTCGGCGTAGGGCAGGTAGGTCTCGCAGATCTGATCCACGGTGTAGGTGGGCAGCTCGTAGACCTTCTCGAGGATGGGGTTGGTGTAGGCCAGAGCGGCCTCGAGCTTCTCGCGGAAGATCTTCTCGTCCAGCATGTCCTGGATGCGCAGGCCGGTGCGGTTCATCTTGTCCATGTAGCAGGGGCCAACGCCACGCTTGGTGGTGCCAATGAGGTTCTTGCCGAGCTTCTTCTCGTGCGCGCCGTCGAGGTCCTTGTGGTACGGCATCACGATGTGGGCGTTACCGGAGATCTTGAGGTCCTTGCAGGAGATGCCCTGGGCCTCGAGCGTGTCGACCTCGCCGAGAAGCACCTCGGGGTCGACGATGCAGCCGTTGCCAATCACGGGATAGACGCCCTGGTACATGACGCCCGAGGGAACCTGATGGAGGGCGAGCTTGTGGCCGCCGGCAATGACGGTGTGACCTGCGTTGGCTCCGCCGGCATAGCGGCAGACGACGTCGAACTCGCCCGAGATGAGGTCCGTCACCTTACCCTTGCCCTCGTCGCCCCACTGCGTACCCACGAGAACTGATGCAGGCATTGCTCCCCCTCAAAAAGAGTGTGATAGAACGGGCAACCGGCGCTTGGCACACGTCGCCCCTAACCAAGCCAGTATACGGCATGGCCAGCGATTATCGGGAGCCGTGCTACCGGGTCCGAAAACATCCCACAGGCGGAACAAGCATTGCTCGGCAAAGGCAGCGTGACGCGTGGCTGGTGGCGCATCTGGCGAGAGGAACGCGGGCCACGCTAGTCGTCGTAGCGCGTCGTGACCTCGAGGAACTTTGTCTTGTTGCCCACAAAGGTGAGGGGCACGTCGCCAAGGGCACCAGAACGGTTCTTCGCGATGATGAAGTTGGTGACGCCCATGTCCGGGCGGTCGTCGCGGGCGGCCTCCTCCTCGTCCATGGAGCGGTCGAGAAGGATGACGATGTCTGCGTCCTGCTCGATGGCGCCGGACTCGCGCAGGTCCGAGAGCTCGGGGCGCTTGCCGGTGCGCTCGGTCACGCGACGAGAGAGCTGCGACAGCGCGATGACGGGGCACTCCAGGTCCTTGGCCATGATCTTGATGCCTCGCGACATCTCCGAGACCTCGGTGGCACGGCTGTCCGCACGGCGCATGCCGGCTGGTGGCGAGAGGAGCTGCAGGTAGTCCACCACAACAAGGCCAAGCTTCTTGCCATGGAGCATACGGCGGGCCTTGGCGCGGATCTCGGTGACCGTGGTACCGGGCGTATCGTCGATCATGATGTCTAGACCCGAGAGCTCGTCTGTGCCACGGATGAGCTCGGGCCACTGGTCGTTCTGAATGTGGGCCGAGCGAATCTCCTGCAGACCAACGCCGGACTGGGCCGAGAGAAGACGCTGTGCAATCTCGATCTTGCTCATCTCGAGCGAGAAGAACGCGACCGAGGCACCGTTGAACGCCGCGTTCACGGCAAGGTTGAGCGCGAAGGAGGTCTTGCCCACGCCGGGTCGCGCGCCGATGACGATCATTTGGCCAGGCCGGAGGCCCAGCAGCTTGGAGTCGATGGTGGGGAAGCCCGTCTTGACGCCCAGCTCGGCGGTCTGGTTCTCGCACATGTCCGAGAGCTGGTCGAAGAGGTCGCTCATGATGCCACGACCTCCTTGGTGTCCTCGGGAGCATCGTAGGCAAGGGCAGTGATCTGCGCGGCGGCAGAGATCATGCGGCGCAGCGTGGAGTCGCGGCGCAGCATCTCCACGTGGCGGCGCCAGCCCACAAGCGCAAGCGAGTTGTTGCCAAGGTCCAGGAGGTATGGTCTGCCGCCCACGCGCTCCAGTTCGCCCTGGCTTTTGAGGAAGTCCGCGAGCGAGATGGTATCAACCGCCATGTTGCGGTCGAACATCTCGCGCATGGCCAGGTAGATCTTGCGATTGGAGGGGATGTAGAAGTCGTCAGGCTCCAGCTCGATGAGGCACTCCTGCAGCACGTCCTGCGAGATCATCATGGCCGAGAGGACCGAGGACTCCGCCTCAGGGTCCTGCGGCATCGCAACGTCCGACGTTGCCGTCATCTGGGTTGGGTTGATGTCGTAGCCGTCCTGTGCCACGAGCCGTGCTCCCTCCTGCTTTCGTGCCGCTGTCTGTTCTCTGGATGCTACCGCAACGCACGCGTGCGAACGCTGATTGACCGCCCGGCCATTGCAAGCCCTCTACCTGCGGCAAAGGAAAAAGCGGTGGAGTCTTCTACACGCGATGTTGAAAACCTCTCTCGCTGAGCGGGCGTTTTGAGACTTTTCAACGTTTTCAACAATTTGGCGAATGGTGTGTTGGTAATCGAGAAGCCCGATTTGCAGAATCGCCTTAAATATTCATTACGTACGAGACAAGCCAGCGTGTTTGGCCCAATTATTCGGAACTTGCGCGTTTTCCCAGGTAACAAGGCCTATAAAATGCATTTTTCGAGCGTTTGCCCCGCATGCCACACGTGCATGCGGGGCAAATTTGTGGTAGTGCGCTTACCAACCGAGTCTGGCGACCCCCCGCCCCTGACCTGCGGGAATTGTTGAAATCCCCAGTTGGAGGCAGGTTTGGTCGAAAACTCCGAGAGCTACTCGGCAGCCTCGGTGGTCTCAGCGGCCTCGTCCGCGGCCTCAGTGGCCTCGGGCTCGGCGGCCTCCTCGGCCGCAGGCTCCTCGGCGACAGGCTCGTCGCCCACGAGGACGATGACCTTCGCGTTAATGTCGCGGTAGAGGTTGATCTCGACGGCGTGGCGACCGGCGGTCTTGATGGTGGCGCCACGAACGATGCGCTTGCGGTCGACGTCGACGCCGAGCTGGGCCTTGATGGCCTCGACGATCTGCTGCGAGGTGACGGAGCCAAAGAGCTGGCCCTCCTCGCCAATCTTCGCGTCGACCTTCACGAGCTTCTCGTCGAGGACAGCCTTGGTGGCCTCGGCGTTGGAGATGCGCTCGGCCTCGCGCTTGGCGATGCTGTCGCGGCGCTGCTCGAGCTGCTTGAGGTTACCCGGGGTGGCAGGCTGGGCAATCTTGTTGCGGAAGAGGTAGTTCTCCGCATAGCCCTGGGCCACGTCGACGACGTCGCCCTCTCCGCCCTTGCCCCGGAGCTCACCCAGGAGGATGACTTTCATGGGACACTCCTTCGTTCAGTCGGCTATGCCGACTTCTGATCTTCCGGCAACGATGGTGCACGCACCTGCGAACGCCCCCACGTGCCTGGTCCTGATGAGCCAGGCGATGATGGCAAAGCCCTGGACCGCAAAGGCAATCCTGAGCGCCACCAGGAGGTTGGCCGAGACCATGTTCACGGCGTTGGTATACGCCTGCGGGACCACCCTCACCGCCGCGAGGCCAAGGATGTCGGCCACAAGGACGCCAACGAGCCACACGGGCACGTCATAGTCCACAAGCGAGGGCATGGAGACGCGAAGCTCTTCTCGCCTCACCGACGCACGGGCGCCGAGAAAAGCGCAGACGAACTCGACCAAGGCGACAACGAGGTATGCGCTGGGCCAGTAGAGCTGGAGCATTGCGCGCAGGGCATCAATCTGGGCCGCGGCCGAGACGGACGCCACACCAATGCTCTTGGCATACTCGTTCACAAGCTGCGTGATCATGTCGGCAATGGAGGAGTCCATCGACTGCAGCTGGATGGCGTCGACGCCGATGAGCGCGAGCGTGCCGCACCCAATGAGCGCAAACGAAACCGAGAGCGACAGTCTGCCGTGCGAGGTGGCCCATGCCGTCCCAATGCCAATGGCGCAGGCAACGAGGACGCTCGGCACCGTGGCAACCTGCACCACGAGGGCTACGACCGCCGCCGGCACAAGCGTGCAAGCGAGCGTCGCAAGTGTCTGCAATGGGTTGCGCGCAGCCAAGGTGATGGCCGCACCGTACCCAATGGCAAAGCACCCGAGCATGGGGATGTACCCGGCTATGACACCGCCGAGCGCGCAAATAACGAGCCCGGCAACGAGCGACGAACCGCCGCGCGGTGCCTGTGCGCCATCCCCTGTGGGCACAATCCCGCCCTGCTCAGGCGAGTCACCCTTGGAGTTAGACGCATCCCAGAGCGCAAGCGCCCTGGTCTGCTCGTCTGTACGCTTCTCCACCGTCATGACCTAGTGGTTCTTTCTCGAACCCCGCACCTAGCCGCGGTTGCGGCCGCCGCGGCTGGAGACCACGGGGACGGTGTAGGGCAGGAGCGCCATAACGCGGGCGCGCTTGATGGCAACCGCGATATCGTGCTGGTGCTGCGTGCAGGCGTGCGACGCGGCTGGCGCTGAAACTCTTGCTTTTTCTGCTGCTGAGCCATGTCTGGTTTGCCTTTCTAACGGCGGCCCTGGGGCCGCCTTGCTGTTACTAGAACGGAATGTCCTCGTCGTAGACGTCTGCCGCAGGGGGCGTGGAGACGGGCGGCGCGGCAGGTGCGGGTGCGGAGTAGCCCGGCTGTGCGGGGTACTGCGCGGGTGCGGCCTGCTGCGGCGCTGCCGCGTAGGGCTGCTGCGGCGCGTTGTACTGCGGCGCGGGAGCTGCCTGCTGCGGTGCGGCGCCCTGGTTCCTGGACGAGAGGAACTCGACCTCGTCCACAACAACTTCGAGCTTGCTGCGACGCTGACCTTCCTTGGTCTCCCAGGAGCTATAGCGGAGCTTGCCCTCGATAGCGACCTTGGAGCCCTTGCTGAGGTAGCGCGAG
>CACYGL010000005.1 GCA_902773995.1 uncultured Coriobacteriaceae bacterium
CTCCTCGAAGGTGAGGTCCTTGTGGTTGGCGTTGGTGTAGTTGGCAGCCCAGCAGCCGTTGCAGTGCAGGTTGCAGCGGGTGGTGGGGTCCATGAGGATAGCCCACGGGCAGTTGCAGCCCTCGGTGTCATTGACCTCGCGCTGGCGAGCGCCGCCAATGGTCACGGAGTTCACGAAGAAGTTGTGCACGAAGGTCTTGACGACGTCCTTGTCAACGTTGTTGATGATGTTGTCGACCAGGCGGCGCCAGTTGTTGGTGGGGTCCTTCATGTAGCCCATGACCATGTTGAAGAGCCTGAGCTGGGCGTCGTTGATGGAGTCGCCGGAGCCGGCAAACTTGTTGATGAGAGACTCGACCTTGGGCAGATTGCCATCGAAGTCGTCGTAGAGCATGTTGACACCCTGGTCGACAGCGATGCCAATGGCCTTTGCCTTGATGGACGTAAACGCGGGCATGAGCCTCTCCTTCTCCTGCGGATAACCGCTCTCGTGGGACCGCCTGCACCTTCGCCACTCATGGCGCTCGGTGCCCGGTTGGAATAGAGAGTATCATCCCCCAAGCCCGCCGAGATGATTCCATTTTTTGAAATATGTTCAAATCAAGCACGCAAACGGTGAGCGGCTAACAAGACGCCCACCCGTCCCTACTATGTTGCAGAGGTGCAGGGTACGCACGTATCAAGCTCAAACGCATTGGTATCGCTGCGATACTCGGCAATGCTGTATTCGATAATCCTGTCATGCGCATCCAACGTAGTTGTAGAAAAACGAAAGAGCGGATCCCCCTGTCTCACGTCGAGCAAGGCCGCAAGGCTCGCGTCGGCCTTCATGAGCTCGAGGCGTCGCCTGGCCACCACAGGAGGGTTGCCTCTATCGTCAAAAAAGGCATAGAGCGACGCGGACGAGAAGTCCACCTTTTCGATGCCGGGATACAGGTTAAGTGGGATAAGGCTCTCCACCAAGACGTTGGGGGTGTCGTTGGCGTAGCGAAGGCGGACTAGGCGAAAGACCGCATCTCCCTCTTTGATGCACAGCGAGTTTGCAATGCTTACTGTCGCAAGCGTCTTACGTGCAAGAATAACCTTCGTCTTGGGGATAAGCCCGTGCTCGTGAATCTCCTCGTCAAAACTCCGCAGGGTCACAGCAAAGCGTTGATCAATCTTGCGGGCACGAACACAAACGCCCCTGAGTCCACCTTTCTCAAGGATGCCCTCGTCCATGAGCATCTGAACCGCTCGACGAACCGTGGGCCTGCTCACGCCATATGCAGCCGCAAGCTCCTCTTCAGAAGGAATGGTCTCCCCATCGTGATAGGTTTGGTTGTCCACGAGCTCGTGTAGGTCATCGTGAATCATCTTGTAGAGTGGATTCATACTGCCCCCAACCAATCAAAGCCCGCTGTTTCGCCATATCTAACATTATTTATTACATATACTATATTGTTAATGGATAGTATCCTATATTCTTGGCCTGTTTCTTCCATATGTAATTTGCATAACGTACATATTGTATGAACCACATATACGAGAGGGCTGGTCCACATGTCATCAGAAAGTATCGTAGTCATCGTCATTCTCGTAATTCTTGGCATCATTGCCGCACATCTTGCCATTTTGCGACATATCAACTTACGCGCAACATCCCTCTACCAGCAGCACAATGCGCAGGGTCTATCAGCGTATCTACAGAGGGGCTACGTACGAAGACTCATGCCCGCCTACAACCACGGGTGTCTCATGCTTGCTGCACGCGACCTAGCAGGAGACGCAATTGGCGCACAAGAAATAATCGATGGCTTGGTAGATATTGCTGCCCCAGGCGCGCAGCGAAACGACCTTGCAGGTCGCGCGGTCAATCACTACGTAAGCACGGAAGATTCCGCGGGCGCGCATCGGTTTGTAAACCGCCTGCGCACCCAGGGGGAAGCAGCACTCTGTGACGAACTGGACAGACTCATAGAGATTGAGATTGACGGCTCAGACAAGTACCTCGACGATATGACCGCTGCACTCGAAACCGCAGACACCCCAACCAAGAGGCGGCTTTATGCACTCATAGCAAAGCAATACGAGAACCGCGGAGACACTGCAAGGGCAAGGGAAGCTCGAGATGCTGCACGGGCGTGTTAGTCCTTAGGAAGCGGCTCAGGCATTGCAGTCGAATCCGGCTCGTTAACCGAAAACTCAAACGTATTATTCCTGCCACGGTAGGTTGAAACCGAATACTCAACCATGTGACCTTCGGCATCGCGTCCAAAAGTGTGAAAGTAGAAAAGCGGGTCTCCAATAGGCACATCCAACAGCGTAGACGAGGAGGGGTCTGCCTTGATTACCTCGAGCCTGCGCGTAAGCGAGTGGACCGGCCTACCCATTGACCTCATCTGGTGATAAAGACCAACCTTTGAAAAGTCCACATCCGTAAGACCCGGATAGAAGTCGGCGCGAATGTAGTTCTCCATGAATACATTGGGCGTGTCATCAACGTAGCGGAGCCGCACGAGCTTGTAAACAAGAGCACCATCGTTAAGCTCAAGCGCCTTGGCAACCTCGTGATTTGCCTCCTCTTCTTTGGCGAGAATTGGGACTGTCCTGACAATCCTACCGGCAGCACGAATCTCATCCTCGAAGCTCTGAACGCCGCGAAGCTTTGACCTGTCTGTAGGGAGACTCGCAATACCGTCATCTTGAGTGGGCTTGGTAACCACGGTGCCCCTGCGCTTGCGCTTGTCTAGGTATCCCTCATTGGCAAGAATCTGAAGCGCTTGGCGAATCGTGGGCCTGCTTACTCCATATGACTTTGCAAGATCAACCTCGGTAGGGATAACTTCGCCCTCGACATAGGTGCCGTCCTTGATCTTCGCGAGAAGGTCGTCTTTGATTGCCGAATACAGCGTTTCCATGCCAGATACTCCCACCGAGGCACGATCGATACTTTGATTGTTTGAACCTGACCTATACATTCCAATTTTATGGCAACCAATTGATATAAGTCCTTACTTATCACTATCATTCTTTTCTACACTATTCGATAAGCACAGAGAAAGGGGTGCCGCAGTTGCGACACCCCTTTTCGCATTCGCCAATGAGTATTGGGATAGGCAAAATAGCCTGGTTACAGTTGCCTGAGGTCCTTGAAGATATCCTGATACGGCCTCCCCTTCCCAAATAGCGCGCTTGTGCCAAGGACCACTCCATCGGCCCCCAACGAATGCGCCCGGGCAATAACCTCGGGAGAGCACGCACCATCAATCAGGAGCTTGTAGCCATAGCGGTCCTTCTCCGCGGCAAAGCGCTCAATTTTAGGAGTCACGTAATCGAGGTACCGTTGCCCCGCAAACCCCGGGTTTACCGTCATGAGTAGCACATAGTCCACCACGGGAAGGCTGTCCTCCACGGAGGAGAAGCTGAGTCCCGGGTTCACCGCTATTCCCGGCTGAGCTCCGAGCCTAGAAATCTTAAGCAGCGTTGAGTTGATGGCAAGATCAGACTCAGGATGCACGTAGATGATGCTCGCGCCAGCATGGACAAAGAACTCGCAGGCATCATATGGATTGGTTGCCATGAGATGTACGTCGCAGGGCACGCTCGAGCGTTGACAGATGGCTTTTACATCACCAAGCGAAAGCGCATAGTTAGGCACGTAGTGGCCGTCCATGACGTCAAGGTGCATGATATCGGCTCCGGCGGCGCACAACTCATCGACCTCCTTTCCAAGGTTAAGGAAGTCGGCGCACATGAGTGACGGACAGAGAAGCATCGCGAACCCCCAATCTAGGCAGTGGTCATCATGCAGGTAAGGTTGCCGCCAATAACGACCTTCTCGCCCCGAGGAATCAGGAAGTGGTCACCAACCTTGACCGGAATTCCCCCCGCCACGCCAGAGCCCCTCACCACACTCACGAGCTCATACGTATCCTCGTTGACCTCGTACTCCCCGTCGCTCACCACAAGCTTCTCGATGCGGAATGAATCGCTATCCATATAGGTCACGCGCTCGCAGCGACCATAGGCATTGACCGTCGTCGTGTATGACTCGTGGTTAGCAGCATCCCCGTAGTGAAGGGTCTCCATGGCTTTCTCGAGGTGAAGCTCGCGCTTGTTGCCGTTCGCATCGGTCCTGTCGTAGTCCCAGAACCTATATGTCACGTTTGTGCATTGCTGGACCTCGTATGCAATCACGCCGCCACAGCACGCATGCAGCGTCCCTGCCGGTATGTAGACGAAGTCGTCCTGTCTCACGGTAAGGTGGCGAATGAGGTCGGCCCAACGGTCGCCGGCAATATAGGAGCGGAGGTCCTGCTCATCCCTGGCGTTGTGCCCAAAGACAATCTGGGAACCCTCATCTGCCTTGAGAAAGTACCACGCCTCGTTCTTGCCGAGAGCATATCCGTACTTCTTTGCATGCTCGACATCCGGGTGAACTTGGATGCTGAGGTTGTCACGAGGGCAGAGCATCGAGATGATCAGCGGAAACTCGCGATTGGTGTCACCGAAGAGCTCGGGGTGGCCATTCCACAGGTCGAGGAGCGTCGTGCCCTTGTAGGGACCGTTCTGGCAGACGTTGGACCCATCGGGCTGCGCCGCAAACGCCCAAGCCTGGCCCGTCCCATCGGGCATCCAGTCGTAGCCGTAATACTCCTTGATGGACGTGCCACCCCACACCGTCTTGAAAGGAATTGGCTTGAAAAACAGGGGTTCCATACCACACTCCAATTTCCTTAGAGAAACCGGAGGCCTAGCAGCTACATGCGTTGCTGCTAGGCCCCTCAAGCTACTGTCACAGAACAAGCAAAAGTCTTGATGCTTCAGTGCTCTGCCCTACAGGAAGCCGATGCAGCACAGCACGATAACCGCAGCAGTAAGGACAAGCAGAACCTTTGTCGCAGACCACTGCTTCTTGTTGAGCATCCACCAGGTGACCATGGTCACAATAAGGGCGAGCAGGCCTGGGAAGACGCCGTCAAGCGTGTCCTGAAGGGCGCCCATCTCAGTGCCGTAAGGAATCTGGACGACCGTGGAAACGGCGACCTTGCCTGCGGCGAGAGTGCCAACGACGATGATTCCCAGGACGTTGATGGCGTCCATCAAGCGCATGGACTTCTCGCCGACCAGGGTGTCGATGGCGCCAAGGCCCATCTTATAGCCATAGCGGAACATGCCGTAGCTGACGGCAACGCCAATGACCAGCCAAGAGATAATGTAGAAAATTGGGCCGGCAGGGCTACCGTTAGACGCAAGGCTCATTCCAATGGAGAGCAGCGTAGGGACGATAATGCCCTGGATCACGGAGTCGCCGAGACCAGCGAGGGGACCCATGAGGGCGGTCTTGACTGAGGTCGGCATCTCCTCGGGGATGTCGTCGCCAAGGGCAATGCCCTCCTCAAGTGCGGCCACGATGCCGTTAATCACGGTGCCAACCTGCGGCTCGGTGTTGTAGAACTGCGAGTGGCGGGTGAGCAGGCGAGCCTTCCCCTCGGGGTCATTCTTGTAGAACTTCTCCGCAAAGGGAATGTAGGACCACGCAAAGCCGTGGGACTCGAGCTTCTCGTACGAGCTGGAGGAGAACCAGCCGAAGTTCCAGCGATACCAAAGCTGGTTGAGGTCATGCTTGGTGAGGCCCTTCTTGCCGTCTGCCCGCTTCACCAGGGGCTCTTCGTTGTTAGCCATGATAGGTAAGCTCCTTTCAGTGAATTAGAAGAGATCGGCATCCTCGTAGGCGGCATCCGCGCTCTGCGTGGAACCAGCGGGGGCGGCAGCGGCAGCCTTAGAAGTGGCCAGGTAGTAGATGTAGGCAACGACGGCCGCAATGAAGACCACAGGAATCGTGTCGAGCTTGCCGAAGGCGAGCAGGACAAAGCCGAAGAAGAAGAACACCAGCTGAATCTTGTCCTTGATCACGATGTTCATCAGCATGCCGATGCCGAGAGCGGGGAGCACGCCGCCGAGCACGCCGATGATGTGCGTGATGAGCTCGGGAGCGTTGGCGGCCAGGGTGTTGACGAGCCCCTCGCCAAGCAGGATGGCAGCGAACGTAGGAACGAAGCGAAGCAGGAATGTGCAAATCTGAGGAACGATCATGTGCCAGATGGTGATACCGTGGCCGTCGCCCTTCTCAGCAGCCTCGAGAGCCTTGTTGTTGAAGACAGAGTAGAAGGCCATGCGGAGGTTGTAGAAGATCAGACCGAAGGTGTTGCCAACGAGAACAGCGAGCGTGACCGCGAGCGCAGGATCCTTGGTGGAAGCCATGGCCAGACCAATGCCACCGTAGGACGCATAGGTGATCTCAGAGTTGGTCGCGCCACCGGTAGAGAGGTTGGCGATGAAGACCGCCTGCACGGCGACGCCGCACAGGATGCCGTTGGTTACGTCGCCAAACGCCAGGCCAACGATGAGACCTGCGACCAGTGGTCTACCGAGGCAGTAGAAGCTGCCCGTGGTGCCCACTGGGTTGAAGGCCTCGATTGCGCCCAGATAGCAGAACAATCCGCAAATCAGGGCTGGGAAAAAGTTGCTCATAGTGCATTCCTCCTCTTTCGCCAACTACCTTTTACAGAGACTGGTACTTGGCCTTGAGCGCAGGCCAAGTCCTGACTCCGTCTTCCGGAATCATCTGGAACTGCAGGTCAATTCCCTGGTCAGCCAGATAGTCAAAGCACTCAACGTCTTCGTCGTTGATGCAGACGGCATTACCGAGGTTCTTGGTTCCCGGGCGCGTGGTGCTGAGGTTGCCCACATTGAGGACCTTGCCAAAGTCTCCTCCGGCGCGCTTGAGGGCAGCGAACTCCTCAACAGAGTCCGAGATGATAAAGAAGTTGTGTTTGGAAGCCTTCGCCTTCTCGAGCGCGGCAACACCCTGCTCGACCGTGTAGACACCCAGCTTGAGTCGTCCTGCGGCAGCCTTGAGGACCTTCTTACGCAGATCATCGGATGCAACCTTGTCACTGATGACCAGAATTCCGTCACAGGGCTTCTGGGCAGCCCAACGCGTGACCGTCTGGCCATGGATGACCCGGTCATCGATGCGGACAAACGAAATTGGCATGATGTAGCTCCCTTCCACTGCCGCGTCTCCGCGCGGTATTGACCCAACCACCAAGGGGCAGGTGAGGGGGACGCATCCCGCTCGGAAAGCCCCTGACGTGCCTAGAAGAGGTCGTCGTCCTCGTCGGATGCGTCATCCTCCGTCGGGGCATCGGTCCCCTGAATGCCAAAGGCACCCGAATCGAGCGCAGTCTTGTAGATGGCATCGAGATCGTTGGAGTCCATCGCGGCGATCCCGGCCTCTAGGACCATGGGGAGGTTGAGACCAGCCGCGAGGCGGATGTGTTCGGGGTCTCTGAGGAAGCATGCGTATGACTCGTTGTACGGCGTGCCTCCCTTGAGATCTGCCAAGATGAGAAGGTCCCCTTCGGCCGTGAGCTCGGCGACCTTTGACTCGAGACGAACGCGGAAGTCCCCAACCCCACTCTCCGTGAGGCTAAGGGCGGAGATGTTCTTGCAGCCCGAGACGAGCATGCTGAATGCATCGAGCACGCCCTCGCAGAGCTTTCCGTGAGACACAAGAAGGATGTGCATTAAAAAAACTCCATTCGTTATGTCATTAATGTCATGTCGTGGAACGTATTAGTTCATAAGTCAGCGATGCAGTCTTCACATCTCCATCATTTGCAGGGCAATAGTACGGACTTAATTGATATTAGTCAAGACAAAATACCAACAAATTTCTTAAACGGTCAGCGTTTTTCCTAGACATATTTAATAACATATCTTCAACGAGAGAACCGAGACAGGTCTTCCGGTCCTCAATAGGGAAAGGTTGGAATATGTCTACGTACACGCTCGATGGTTTAGCCCGTCTGGTGGACCACACGAACCTCCACCCGGACGCAACAGAGGACGATATGCGTAAGCTCTGCGATGAAGCAAAGCGCTACCACTTCAAGATGGTCGCAGTGAACCAAGTGCAATCCAAGTTCTGCTCGGAGCAGCTGGCGGGGACGGACATCGACACCGGCGCCGCAATTGCCTTCCCCCTTGGCCAGACCAGCATTGCCGCCAAGGAGTTCGAGACAAAAGACGCACTTGCGAACGGCGCGAACGAAATCGACTACGTAGTAAACATCACGCAGGTCAAGGTCGGGAACTGGCCATACCTCGAGGAAGAGATGCGCACGATTGTGGACGTCTGCAACAAGGCGGGCGTTCCCTCCAAGGTCATCTTCGAGTGCTGCCTGCTCACGGGCGAGGAGAAGATCAGACTCTGCGAAATTGCACGCAAGATTGAGCCAACCTTCGTCAAGACCTCGACAGGATTCTCTAAGTGGGGCGCCAAAATCGAGGACGTTCGTCTCATGAAGGAGCATGTGGGACCAAACGTGCAGGTGAAGGCTGCCGGTGGAATCCGCGATGCGGATACGTTCCTCGACATGGTTCGCGCGGGTGCCACGCGCATTGGCTGCTCCGCGGGCATTCCCATCATCGAGGAGCTCAAGCGCCGCTTTGCGGAGCAGGGCATTGATTCCATCGATCTCTAGGGGGCATCCCGTGAAACCAAAGGTCATCGTCACTGGCGCGAACGGCTACATCGCGAGCCTAGTGCGCCTCTACAACGCAGGCTCCTTCGACTTCACCTGCGTAAGCCACTCTCAGCTGGACTTCTCAAAGCCAAAGGACGTTGCCTCCTACTTTGAGAAGGCCGACTTCGACCTTGTATTCCACACGGCGGCAAACGCCACGACGGCTGACTGCGCGAGAGATCCCGAGGGAACCCATCGCATCAACACCGAGTCTGCCATCGAGATTGCACGCGTGTGCGACGCGCGCAACAAGAGGATGGTGTTCCTCTCCACAGAACAGCTGTTTAACGGGAAAGCGCAGCCGGGACCCTTCACGGAGGTCGAGGAGCCGCAGAGCGTCACCGACTACGGAAGGCAGAAGGCCGAGGTTGACTCGTGGATGAGGGCAAACCTCAGCAACTACGTGATCTTGCGGCTATCGTGGCAGTTTGGCCTGCCCATGCCCCACGTGCGCGTGTCGCCCGGCATCCTTGGCCGCGTCTTGACGGCCGTGAGAACGGCCATGCCCACCAAGTTCACAGTAAACGAGAAGCGCTGCATGACATACGCCCAGCATCTGGCGGACGGATTTGGGAAGCTCGCCGAGGCGCCCAGCGGCGTCTACAACGTTGCGAGCGAGAACGACCTCACAACCTACGATGCCGCCCGCTTCGTAGCCAAGAGACTCGGTTGCAGCGACACCCAGGTGGAGGAGCTCATTCTCCCCGACCGCGAGCGGTACGCCGACCGTTTTCGTGACTTCCGCCTCGATGGGAGCAAGGCAAGGGCGCTGGGCGTCCCACTGACATCGTTCGAGGAGGATGTCGATACCTGCCTGAGGGACTTCGGCCTCCTTTAGGCGTAGGCCCACTCCCCACCTGGGCGCCTGGCGACGGTCGCTCAGGCGGGGATAACGTACTTGTAGGTGTCACCCTTGGGCACAAAGTCCACGCGAGGGCAGGAATCCCCAAGCGCCTTCGGAAGCCACTGCGTCATATACTCCATGCCGGGCTCCTCGAGGTTGAAGTGCCCAACGGTAATGGCACACTTCCCCAGCCCAAGCATCGCTGCATCCCGGATGTACTCGCAGGTCGTGAAGTCGATGAACTCCATGGTCACCAGCGCGTCAATGGACTCCTCGTCCATGCGGTTAATCTCGGCGGTGTCGTGCTCGGGAACGCCCAGGATGTGCATGGGGATTCGGACGCGGCTCACGGGCACGGAGGCATCGCCGACGATCCTGGTGCCGTTAAGACCAAGCTTCTTGACGAGCAGCTCCGCCAAATCGCGTCCGGTGGTGGTGGGCACCGCATAGTCAAGTGCCCGGAACGTGTCACCAACGCGGTTGCCGGTCCAGCCAAGCTTGTCGGCAAAGCCATAGAAGATGCCGTCGGCGCGCGTTCCGTCGGGGGTCGGGATACCCGCGTGGATGTAGTCGTGGCAGCGCCAGACCGTGCCGGCCCACTCGTCCAGCAGGCGGAGTTTTACGTGGAAAGCGGTGTTGTGGGCCAGCACATCCCTGCGGTCCCCATGATTCCAGAACAGGGCCTCGTGGGAGATGACGAGGTTGGCCCCCAGCTCCTGCGCGCGTCGGATGACGTCGACCGTGGGCCAGATGCAGGTCACGATGCCCGTGCACTCCACGCCGAGACGGTCTTCTCCGTACGTGACGCGGTCTCGCGTGGTGGCAGGGTCTATCGGCAGGCCGGTGTCAAACGCCAGGTTGCCGCAGTACGCAATGACCCCCTCGATAACCTCTCCTACCAGCATCTTTCCCCCTACTCTAGGAAGCCGCCGGTCTGACGGTTCCAAAGGCTCGCGTACTCTCCGCCACGCTCCACCAGCTCGTGGTGGGTGCCATCCTCAACGACCTCGCCGTGCGCCAGCACCACGATGCGGTCGAGCGAGGCAACCGTTGACAGGCGGTGCGCAACCACAATGGAGGTGCGCCCGCGCATGAGGTTCTCAAGCGCGCCCTGCACGAGCGCCTCGGACTCGGAGTCCAGCGCGGAGGTCGCCTCGTCCAGCACCAGAATGGGCGCGTCGACCAGGATGGCGCGGGCAATTGCCACACGCTGGCGCTGGCCGCCCGAGAGCTTGACGCCCCTCTCGCCCACCATGGTGTCGAAGCCGTCCGGCAGCCGCTCGATGAACTCGAGCGCGTTAGCCTCCTCGGCGGCACGGCGAATCTCCTCCTCCGTGGCGTCAGGCTTGCCGTAGGCGATGTTCTCGCGAATGGAGCGGTGGAAAAGCAGCGCCTCCTGCGGGACGTAGGCAACCTGGCGACGCAGGCTCTGCTGGGTGCAGTGGCTCACGTCCTGCCCGTCCACCAGCACACGACCCTCCTGCACGTCGTCCAAGCGCAGGAGGAGCTTGGTGAGCGTGGTCTTGCCCGAGCCGGAGCGCCCCACCAGGCCAACGCGCTGACCAGCGGGGATGTGGAGGTTGAGGTCCTCGAAGACGTAGTCGTCCTTGGGTGCGTCCGGATAGCGGAAACGCAGGTTCTCGAAGTCGATGCGACCCTCGGTGACGGCAAGCGGCTTTGCGTCCGCATCGTCTGCCACGAGCGTAGGCTCGTCCAGCACACGCGTCATCTCGGCTGCATCGCCAAAGGCGCGGTTGATGCGCTGCATCATGGAGTTGAAGTAGTTGAAGCGCATCGTGAGGTTGTACGTGTAGGTGAACATCATGACCAGCGTGCCGGCGCTAATGCCAAACCAGGCATTACCGCCCACCACAAAGATCGAGACCACAAACATGATGGCAGTGATGAGCGCCGACGTGGTAAAGCCGCGACGCATGGTTGCACGCATGTTGACGTTCTCGGCCGCCATTGCCTCGCGGTCCGCCGTGGTGAAGAGCCCGCGCTCGTAGTCCTCACGGCCGTAGGTCTTGACGGCGAGGATGTTAGTCACGGCATCAGAGAGCACGCCGGAGAGCTTGTTCTGGGCGCGCGACGCCTCTGCCGAGAGGGGCAGGATGCGCCGGTACATGCCATAGGCAATGACCACATAGAGCACGAGCATCACCACGAGTATGGCAACAAAGAGCGGCGCTATGGGGGCGAGAATACCCACCGTGAGCACGATGGAGGCAAGCGTTGGCCACAGCGAGTACGTCACCACGTCCACCAGGCCAGAGTAGCCCGAGACAAACCGCGAAGTCTGGCTTACCAGGCTGCCGCCAAAGCGGCTATTGTGGAAGGTCATCGACTGGTTGGAAAGCGTGTCGAAGCACAAGCGCGAGAGCTGGTAGTCACCGTTGATCTCGAGCTTGTAAACCGAGTAGTCCTGGAGCTTCGAGAGCGTCTGCCCCACGGCGTTCACCACAAGCAGTGCCAGCACGTAGGGCCCAAACACGGGAAGCACCTGGTCTGCCGAGACTGGCGAGGCTTGCACACGGTCCACGATGAGGCCCATCACGTAGGTGTTCGCAAAGGTGAGAAGCGCGATGTATCCCACCGAGCTCACGATTGAGAGCACAAAGGCACCCATCTTCTGGCGCGTGACTCCCCAGAAGTAGTGCAGCGTGCGACGGATGGTCGCGCGGTCGTTCTTGTCTAACTGATGTAGCTTGCCCCAAGCAAGCCAAACGATGCGCCGCATGCCTGTCATCGCGGCTAATTCACAAACAGGCGGGACGTAACGGCCCCGGACTACTTCAGCTCGAACACTCCCCTGATGGCAGACATGATGTTGAGCATTGCGTCACGGCCGGCGACCCCAACGAGCCGGTACCCACGGGCCGAGAGGTCAAGACAACGCAGCTGCTCTACGCAGGCGTAGCCCTTCACTGGGCTCTTCCCCATGTCGATATGGAGGGGGTACCCATTGTTCGTCGTAGTCACAGGGACCACTGCCGTCATGCTGGAGCGGCTGTTGAAGCCATATCCACTCACAACGACGGCCGGCCGGTACTTGGCCGGCTCGTGACCGTAGGCCGGGCTAAAGTCCACCTCGACGATGTCACCCTGTTCGAGATGAGTCACTCCACGACCTCCCCGCCAACATCCTCGCCCCAATCCACCTCGGTGGGCTGGGAAGCATCCTCGTGCCCCCTGAAGAGGGAGTCAATCGACACGTACGGAGCGTCGCAATAGCACCTGTGGCTCTCCTCGACGGGGCGCAGCAAGATGAAGGGGCCATTCTCATCTGTCCCGCAGCTAATGCTGAGATTGGACCCAACGGCAAGTCGCAGCGAGTCACAAACCGCCTTGGGAATGCGCACCGCCTTGGATGCGCCCCAGGAACAGAGCTTGGCCTCGCACTCCTCGGCAACTGGCATAGCGCAAACTCCAATCCAAAAGATATCTTGAGAGATATCTTACCCCGTTGCGAGATGAGACAATCGCCACACGCCAGCGTCATGGCAACCAGGCGCATTCTTGATGTCAAGGCCCTGCGCCCCTCTCGGCGTGATACAGTGAAGCCACAGGAAACGCGCTGTTACTGACGGATAATCGTGGGACACCACGGGGAAGCAGCGTGAACACAACCCGCCGACCGTCTGGGCAAGCGCACCTGAGTGGGTGCTTGCCCGCTGCTGTCTTTTGGGGCCGGGCCCGCTCGCGTGCGCACGAGAGAAGAGAGGACCCATGGAGGATCTGCTCGAGCTACTGCGCGACAACCCCTATCCCGGACGCGGCATTGTGGTTGGCAGCCACTGCGTCTACTACTGGATCATGGGACGCAGCTCCAACAGCCGGAACCGCGTGTTTGTGAAGACCGAGGACGGCATTCGTACCGAGGCGTACGACCCCGCGCTTCTCGAGGACCCCAGCCTTATCATCTACCACCCCGTTCGCACCATGGGCAAGGACCTCGTGGTGACCAACGGCGACCAGACCGACACCATCGTCGAAAAGGGCGACTTTGTCGCCGGCTGCATGGCACGCGAGTACGAGCCGGACAAGCCCAACTACACGCCGCGCATCAGCTCGGTGCTGCACCCCGATGGCTCGTTTGAGCTCTCCATCCTCAAGCGCGCGCGTGACGGGCGCTGCGCACGCGAGTTCTTCTCGTACGAGGGCACCGATGGCGGATGCGGCTACTTCATCAGCACCTACCAGGGAGACGGCAACCCGCTTCCCAGCTTTGCGGGTGAGCCCATCCACGTGGGAATGGGGAGCCCCGAGGAGGTCTGGGCGGCGCTCAATCCCGATAACAAGGTCTCGCTCTACACCAACGTGGAGGGCGAGGTGCGGATCTTCAACAAGAACCTCGGCGACTAGGGGTGCGGGTGGGAGCGGACGGCACCATGTGCCCGCCTCAAACAGTCCTCGCCACGCTTCGCGTGGCTGCGGAACTCGGCTTGCACATGGTGCCGTTCGCTCCCGCACCCCTTGTCGCCTCCACCCCCTGACGTAGCTGCAGCTCTTTTTGATTTGCTTGCGTGTCACGGCTGATGGTCTTGCAGCCGTACTACGTCAAGACTTGTCGTTCTTCTCCGCTGGCCTTTGCCTCTTTGCCTGCGGCGAGTTCGCGAAGCGCTGTTTGAGCCCGCAGGCAAAGAGGCAAAGGTACAACACGGGAAAGGAAATGTATGAACTCGCTTGAACTCAAGTACGGCTGCAATCCCAACCAGAAGCCTGCACGCATCTTCATGGCGGATGGCTCCGAGCTTCCCGTTACGGTGCTCTCCGGCACGCCGGGCTACATCAACTTCCTCGACGCCCTCAACTCCTGGCAGCTCGTGCGCGAGCTGCGCGAGGCAACCGGCATGCCCGCAGCCGCGTCATTCAAGCACGTCTCGCCTGCTGGCGCCGCAGTGGGGACGCCGCTTTCCGAGGAGGACAAGAAGGCCTTCTTTGTGGACGACGAGGGCGAGCTCACGCCCATTGCCTGCGCCTACATCCGTGCGCGCGGCGCAGACCGCATGAGCTCATTTGGCGACTGGGCGGCCCTCTCGGACACCTGCGACGAGCGTACCGCCCTCTACCTCAAGCACGAAGTCTCAGACGGCATCATTGCTCCGGGCTACACGCCGGAGGCGCTCGAGATTCTGCGCTCCAAGAAGCACGGCAAGTACAACGTGGTCCAGATTGACCCCAACTACATCTGCCCCGCTGTCGAGCACAAGGACGTCTTTGGCATCACCTTCGAGCAGGGACACAACTTCTCGAAGATTGACCGCGACCTTCTCGGCAACGTGGTCACCAAGAACAAGGACATCCCGGAGGCCGCCAAAATCGACATGATCGTGAGCCTCATCACCCTCAAGTACACGCAGTCCAACTCTGTGTGCTACGTGAAGGACGGCCAGGCCATTGGCGTGGGCGCCGGCCAGCAGAGCCGCATTCACTGCACGCGCCTTGCCGGCAGCAAGGCCGACACCTGGTGGCTGCGTCGCCATCCCAAGGTGCTTGGCCTGCGCTTTGTTGACGGCATCCACCGTCCGGACCGTGACAACGCCATCGACCTCTACATCTCTGAGGAGCACGACGACGTCCTTCGCGACGGGGCCTGGCAGCGCGTCTTTGCCGAGAAGCCCGAGGTTCTGGGCGCGGACGAGAAGCGCGAGTGGCTCGCCCAGCAGACCGGCGTGACGCTGGGCTCCGATGCCTTCTTCCCCTTTGGCGACAACATCGAGCGCGCGCACCGCTCCGGCGTGAGCTACGTTGCCGAGCCCGGCGGCTCCATCCGCGACGACAACGTAATCGAGGTCGCCGACCGCTACGGCATGGCCATGTGCTTCACGGGCCTGAGGCTGTTCCACCACTAGAGTTTGGGCTTAGGCCTCATAAACGGCGCCCTTGTCTTTCTCGCCGTCCTGCCTGTCTCCCTGGCAGGACGGTGAGTTGCTTTATTCGGGCTGCTTGCTTCCTACTGTAGCTACATTCTTATATAATGTAGCTACATTCTAAGGAGACGACATGGCAACAGCACTTACACCCGTTGGGGTCCGGGAGGCAAAGAACCGCTTTAGCGAGCTCGCCACAGAGGTGAATGCGACTGGCCGAGCACTGGTTGTGCTGCGAAACAACAAGCCCTGGGTGACGATTGCCCCAGCAGACGCCGAGTCGGCTGAGCGGAGAAGGCGTGCAGAGGCGCTCAAGGCCCTCACGCAAAGCATCGAGTCGGCAGCGGATGAACCCGCCTGGGACGCATCCCTCTCGGACAAGGAGCTTCTGGGGGAAGAGAGGGAGAGGCGCTTTGGCTAAGGTTGTCTTGGATACAAACATTGTTCTCGACTACCTCAGCGCAGGCCGGCCGTGCCACGCCGAGGCAGCTAGTTTGCTTGAGGGCCTCATCGAATGTGACGTTGTCCCCGTGGTTCCTGCCGGCTGCCTCAAAGACACGTATTACATCTTGCGTCGGCATTACCACAACGAACCACTTGTACGAGAGCGCTTGGATGCATTCCGCAGGGTTGTTGAGGTACAGCCGCTCACAAACGAGGTGCTTGATGCGGCGTTCTCATCGGACGAGCCGGACCTTGAGGACGCCATGGTACGTGCGACTGCAGAGCTTCTCGGCGCCAAAGCGATTATCACGCGTGATGCAACGGCATACCGTGGCTCGAGCGTGCCCGCCATGGACGCCGCCGTCTTCTGCCAGTCGCTTTCCCCTTCCTTCCCTCAATAGCAAATCGTCCATCGCCGCTCCTTTCCGTTCTCGTTCTTTATCGGTATCTGTGAATGTCGCCTCTCGCTACCTGGGTAAATGTTGGGCCGACTTAGCAGAAACCGATAAAGAGCGGAGGAGAAGGGGAAGAGAGCGAGGAGAGGAGAGAAGGGCAAGGGGCGTCTCGCAGGCAACGACGTTGGAAGCCAGCCTAAGGAGCAGGCCACCCCGGATGCCCTGAGCGTGGCATCCGGGGTGGCGGCTTACCGCAATAGACATCTCGGTGACAAGGGACCACCTAGGCAAAGGCGCGACGAAGCGCTCCGCGAGCCTTCTCGCTCGCAAAGGCAAGGATGTTGTCGCCCTCGCAGAGGCCGGTATCCCCCTTGGGAATGATAGTGTCACCGGCGCGGTCGATTGCGATAATCACAGTCTCGTCGGGGAGCTGCAGCTCGCTCACGCGCTTGCCGTCTGCGCTGGAACCTGGGCGAATCTCGATCTGCACGAGCGCGTGGTTGTCCTTGCCCAGGCGCATGATCGTGAACACGTCCTCCATATCGAGCCCCTCTTGAACGGAGCGCGCAAGGAGGTCTGCCTGGTTGATGCCCACATCGACACCCATGGACTCGTTGAACATCCACGCGTTCTTGGGGTTGTTAACGCGCGCAACAACGCGAGGGACCTGGTACTCGACCTTCGAGAGGGTCGAGACAACAAGATTGGCCTCGTCGCTTCCCGTTGCGGCAATGACCACGTCGGCATTAAGGATGCCAGCCTTCTCGAGAATCTCGGGGCTCGTCCCGTTCCCGCAGATGATGTCCAGGTCGGGCAGGGCGGCACGGAACTTCTGGACAGCCGCCTTTCTGCTCTCAATGACGGTGACAGAGGAACCGTCGTCCTTGAGGATGGGCGCAAGGTAGGCCCCCGTCTTACCACCGCCCACAATGATGATCTGCATGAGAAATCCCCCTACTCCGTCTTGCCCAGAATATGAGCGAACTTCTCCAAGGAGCTGCTCGCCACTGCCGCATACACCACGTCACCGTGGCCCAACAGGGTCCCAGACGTTGGAATGAAGGTCTGGTTGTTGTGAGAAAGCGCGATGACCTTGATCTCGCCGACTACCGTAATCTCCTTGACTGGCCGATTCTCCAGCAGGGACGGCACGTCGGCACGCACGATCTGTACCGCGCCCGTACCCAACTCGAAGACGGAGTCCTGCTGGTGATAGGTGAGGAGTTCGCAAGCCCTGCGCACGCCCCAGTCGGTTGTCGAGATGGTCTGGATGCCCAGCCTACGATACGTCTCGGCCTTGGTCACGTCGTACATTCGGGCAATGACGCGTGGCACCCTGTAGGAGTCGCGGGCGATGCGCGCAATCACGATGTTCGCCTCGTCCGAGGTGGTGCAGGAAATGACCGCCTCAGCGCGGTCGATGCCGGCCTTCGCGAGGACGTCACGGTCGAAGCCAACGCCTGCGAGCTTGCGGCCGGTGTATCCCTCGCCGAGTTCCTCGAGGCGCTCGGGGTTCTGGTCGATGGCGCACACGTTGTGCCCCTGGCGATCGAGCTTCCTCGCGAGCCCTATGCCCATGCGTCCGAGTCCAACGATGATAACGTTCATGACGTCCTACCTTTCACTCTGGGTGTCCATGCGGACGCCGTTGCGATCATAGTGGCCATGCCTGCGAACCATGGCCTTCCTCGCCTCTTCGAGCGCAATCACCACGGGGGGCAGAAGCACGAGGTAGAGGTAGTCCCATGCGGTGAGCGGGCAGGTGTGGAAGACGTCCTGGAACGGCGGGAACAGGGTGATGAACACGATGAGCGCCACTTCGAACAGTATTCCCTTATTGACCTGCCTGTTCGAGAACAGACCCACCGAGAAGACCGATGCAAGTTCCGTGCGGCAGTTCATGACCTCGCCAATCTGCGAGAACACGATGGCGGCGAGCGCCATGGTGGTGGCCCTCACGTACGTGGGGTCGAGGTCCGTGCCAACGCCGAACATCAAGGCGCCAGGACGCCAGCCCGCCGCCCATTGGGCGAAGAAGAACGCGCCAAGCGAGGAGATGGCGCCGAGAATGCCGTACCACAGGAACGCCTTGCGCATGACCTTCCCAGTGAGCAGGGGCTCGGAGGGGTCTCGCGGAGGACGGTTCATGACGTCCTTCTCCGGGGGCTCGGAGCCCAGGCCGAGGGCAGGGAACATGTCGGTGCCCAGGTCGATGGTGAGAATCTGCATCGTGGTGAGCGGAAGGGGCACGGCACCGCCAGAGAACAGGTAGACAGCGGAGGGGACAGCCTCGGGCACGTTGGAGTTGAGGATGTAGAGCATGAACTTCCTGATGTTCGCGTAGACGGCCCTGCCCTCCTCGACCGCACTCACGATGGAGGCGAAGTTGTCGTCCGTGAGAATCATGTCGGCAGCTTCCTTGGCGACGTCAGTACCTGTAACACCCATGGCAACGCCGATATCGGCCTTCTTGAGCGCGGGGGAATCGTTGACGCCGTCACCCGTCACTGCGACGACCTCGCCCATTGCCTGGAGGTTCTCAACAACGCGGAGCTTCTGCTCAGGAGCCATGCGAGAGAAGACAACCTCGCCCTCGAGGGCCTTGCGCAGCTCTTCGTCCGAGGTCTTCTCGAGCTCAGGGCCGGAGAACACCTTGGGGTGAGCGCTCTTCACGATGCCGATTTTCCTGGCGATGGAGACTGCAGTCAGACCGTAGTCGCCAGTAATCATGATGACGCGGATGCCAGCGCGACGACATTCGGCGACTGCAGCGGCAACCTCGGGACGCGGGGGATCCTGCATTACCTCGAGGCCAACGAAGGTCAGGTCATGTTCGATGACGTCGGGGGTGTACTCGCTCACAGAGGTGGGGACGCCCTTCTCGTCACGATGAATCGGTCGATAGGCAACCGCAAGCACGCGCAGGCCGTCCTCCGCATACCCGTCGTTGGCGTGCATGATCTTCTCGCGCAGGGAGTCGGTCATCTCCATGACCTCGCCGTTCACGCGAACCTTCGTCGAAAGACGCACCACCTCGTTGGGGGCGCCCTTCACGAACGCCACACGGGTAGCCCCGTCGATGGGACGCTCAAGCTGGTGGATAGTGGACATGCGCTTGCGACGGCTCTCGAAGGGAAGCTCGCGCACGCGGGGAATGTGGCGCTCCACCTCCGAGAGGTCAAGACCCGCCTTCTGGGCCGAGACAAGCAGGCACGCCTCGGTTGGGTCCCCAAGCACCGTATAACGGCCGCCCTCCTTCTCGGGGGCAAGCAGACGAGCGTTCGAGCACAACGCGCCAACAACGAGAAGCAGGCGGAGGTCATCGTCGTCTGCGGCCGAGAAGCTGCGCCCGCCAGCGCGAATCTCTCCCTTGGGCGCATAGCCGACCCCCGTGACCTCGTATTCGCGGGAGGGCGTCCACAGGTGGTTCACGGTCATCTCGTTCTGGGTGAGCGTGCCCGTCTTGTCGGTGCAGATGACGCTCGTCGAGCCCAGGGCCTCGACCGAGGAAAGCGACTTGACGAGGGCGTTGCGCTTGCTCATGCGCTGAACGGCCATTGCAAGCGAAAGCGTGACCGTGGGAAGCAGGCCCTCGGGTATGAAGGCAACCACCATCCCAAGCGCAAATATGAAGGACGCAGCGATGCTGTTGTGAACGAACGCCACGTCAAGCACGAGAAAGACGATGCCCATGAACAGGGCAAAGACGGTGATCTGCTTGGTAAGGTGATCAAGCTGCTTCTGGAGGGGGCTCTGCTTCTCGCCCATGTTCTGGGTGAGGCTCGCGATCTTGCCAAACTCGGTCGACATGCCGATCTGTGTCACGACCACGCGGCCATTGCCCTCAGAGACGGAGGTCCCCTCAAACACGAGGTTGGGGGTCTCGGATGTCGTAAGGTCCTCGTCGAGCACCGCATCGGAGGTCTTGCGCACGGGGTTGGACTCGCCCGTGAGCGTCGACTGGTCTACCTGTAGGTCGCTCGCGCGAACAACGCGGCCGTCTGCAGAGATCTTGTCGCCCTCCTCGAGGAGCATCACGTCACCAGGGACGAGGTCCTCCGCAAGGATCTTCTGCTCGTGACCGTCACGAATGACATTCACGAACGAAGGAAGCATCTTCTTGAGCGCTTCGGTCGCCTTGTCTGCCTGGTGCTCCTGCCAGTAGCTGAAGCACCCGTTGATGACATTCACCAACCAAACTGCCACACCAAGCTCGGGCATACCGGCAATGAAGGCAATGATGCCGGCGACCCAGAGCAGTATGGCCATAAGGTGCGTGAAGTTTGAGAGAAAAACGACAACCTGGGACTTCTTCCTGGTTGCCTGAATGGTGTTCTTCCCGTACTTGGCTTGGCGGCTTGCTGCCTCGTTGGACGCGAGACCAGCCGAAGCCGTTCCCATCGCAGAGAAGACCTTGTCAGGCGTGAGCTTCGCTATCTCCTCGATTGGAGAGGACGAAACCTGCTTGGTAGCTTCCACGAAGGCCCTCCTTTCAACTAGGTGCACGCCACCCCGACATGGGCGGCGTGCATGGCATCGACGATGACGCCGACGCAAAGGAAAGCCTATCCATGGCGGCACATCCCGACACCAAGTTTGAGAGCGCGGCCGAATTCAGCATACCTGCAGCATAAAAAACTAATGAGTCAATGATAAAGATGCCATTAAAGCCGCAGGTAATAGTATATGTGATCTATTTTGTTATTCCTTATTGCGTGAGAGCCAGTCCGGAAACGCTATTACCCATCCCAAGCCTCTTTGGGCTAGACGTCGCGCGTGGCGCCCTCACCCTGGCCCATGCCAACCATGCGGTAGCCAACGCCAACATGCGTCTGGATGTAGCGAGGACGGGCGGTGTCGGCCTCGATCTTCTTGCGGAGAGACCCCATGTACACCCGAAGCGAGGCAAGGTCGCCCCCTTGGCCATCTCCCCACACCTCGTGGAGGATGTAGTCGTGGGTGAGGACCTTCCCGACGTTGTGCGAGAGGAGGCAGAGGAGCTTGTACTCGATGGGGGTGAGATGCACCTCATTGCCAGCCAGAGTCACGATTCCCGCGTCGTAGTCGATGCGAAGGTCGCCGTCTTCGAAGACAGACGGGCTGGGGGTGGCCTCAGCAGCGGCTGCCCCCGCATAGCTCAGCCGACGCAGAGCGCTGCGAATTCGGGCGAGAAGCTCCCCCACCGAGAAGGGCTTTGTCACATAGTCGTCGGCACCGGCGTCCAGGGCGTCGATCTTGTCGGCATCTTCCGCTCTGGCGCTCACGACGATGATGGGCATCTGCGACCACCCGCGTATTGAGCGCACGACCTCCACGCCATCGATGTCGGGAAGTCCAAGGTCAAGGAGAACCAGATCTGGGTTGTCCGTTGCTGCCCGCGCTATTGCCTCGCGACCGGTGACGGCAACGACACGCGCGTAACCATATGAGTCCAGAGCAGTCACGATGAGGTTGCGCACTGCTGCGTCGTCCTCGACTACGAGTATTCTGGGCTGGCCATTGGCAGTTGTCACCGGCATTCCCCTCCAGACGGGTCCCGCGCGGGTAGCGTAAAGGTGAACACGCACCCATGCGGCCTAGCGGAATCAAGGCGAATCGAGCCACCATGAGCCTCAACTATAGACTTGCAAAGCGAAAGTCCAAGGCCGAAGCTCCTACGACCATCGGCGAGACCATGGCCCACAGTATAGAAGGTATCGAAGACCCCATCACGATCCCCAGGTGGTATCCCCGGACCATCGTCCGATACGCTGGTCTTCACCCAGCCGCTGTCTCTCCGCAGGGCAATCGTGATGTGCGAGCCAGCCGGCGTGTACTTTACCGCATTGTTCATCAGATTTACTATCACCTGCACCATGAGACGCGCGTCCACGTCTACCAGGCAGTCGCCATCCGAAGGCTCAACGACGAGCGAATGCTCCGAGACGTGCCTGTCCACGTGGCGAAGTGCCTCCTCGATTACGTCATCCATGAGCTCGAGGCTGGTATTAAGACGCATCCCCCCATTCTCTAGGCGGGTGATCGCCAGGAGGTTCTCCACGGTTTCACTGAGCCAGGCTGCATCAGACCGCACGCCCTCGAGGAGATGACGGGACTCAGTGACATCGAGAGATCCATCCCTGTCGAGAAGAATGTCGGCGCTACCGATGATCGAGGTCAGAGGCGTCCTCAAGTCATGCGAAATGGAGCGGAGGAGATTGGCACGGAGCCGTTCCTTCTCCGCGCTCATTTGCGCCTCCTCGCGTTCCCTAAGCGCTCGAATACGACCCAGTGCGAGTGTCGCCTCACCAATGACGGCCGAGGCGACACTTCTCTCGTTGGGTTCGAGGGGTCGGTCGCCCATGAGGATGCCCATGACGCCCTCAGGCGGTCGCTTGTCCCCTACGGGCAAGTAGAGTCCGGAGGCAGAGGAGAAGCGGGGCGTGCCCTCTCCCGCAGGCTCACCATTCTCGAAGGCGCGCATCGCAACCGAGGGTTCGGTTAGCACATCAAGACCCCAGGCCGGGCTCTCCCCAGCAGGGGTGAAGCTCCGTCGAGGCTCGACCCTCTCGCCTGTTGACTCATACCAGACCACATCCCGGTCGAGGAGCTTAGCGAGCTGGGCTCCTGTCGCCTCGAGAACCTCCGTGGGGCCCTCGAGCCCCTGGAGCATGTGATCGGTCTCGAGGAGCACTCTCAGGAGCCTTGAGGTCTCCTGCTCTCCTCGAATCCGCTGACGCAGCTCTACGGAAAGCTCGCTCGAGACGAACGCGACTATGCACATAACGATGAACTCTCCGGGATACTGGCTGCCCCATGCCGCAAAGGAGAGTCGCGGTGACGTGAAGAAGTAATTAAACGCGAGTACCGAGAGGGCAGTAGAAATCACGCTGAGGAGGCGGCTGTTTGTGAAGAACGCAACTAGCTGTACGGAGAGTACGTAGACCACAACGATTGACGCAGCACCCATCCCGAGGGAATCAAACCCCATGCCCACGGCCGTCGCGACCACAAGGAGCCCAACCATCACGATGGCGTCGACAAGGCGGCGGGTACCTCGAGACAGCCTTCCGCGGAACTCGACAATCGACGAGAGGCGCCCGAATCGGGCGACAGATTCGCTCCTCATCGCTCTGGCCCCCTATGCCTTGGGACCGCAGTATACGTAAGCCAAGCGCTCATCGCCGTTGCGCCCAAGCTTGATGATGCCGCAGTACGCAAAGCCCCTGCTGGCGAGAAGGTCCTGCATGGGCTTGTTGTCGCGATGGGTGTCTACGCGCAGGTTGCGCCCGTGCTCCAGCGCCCAGTCGAGCATGGCACCGCCAACCCCCTGGCCCTGCCGCAGAACCGCAAAGCGATGCACCAGGTCATACGGCTCGTCGTTTGGCCAGGCGCCCTCGTAGATGCGGGCGTAGTCGGGCTCTGGCCCTGGGAGGAACGCGAAGCAGCCAAGCACCTCGTCATTCTCGTCCACGCAGACGCGCAGAGCGCCCGTGGCAATGTCTTGCTCCACCAGCTCACGCGGCGGAAAGCCATCACCCCACTGGTTGGGGTTCCCCGACTCGCGCATGAACGCGCGAGCGCTCTCATAGACCGCAAGAGCGCCGTCAAGGTCTGCTGGCGTTGCTGGACGGATATGCATGGTTGCTCTCCACCTCACATACAGAATGGGCCCCTTGCCCATCAACGATACGAGCAAGGGGCCCAATCATACAGCAGCCCTCTATGAGGCAAAGGGGCTGTCCCTTTGTCTCATGCGCTAGTCCATGAACATGGTCCTGCGGCCGAAGGACGACTCCCAGGCAGCGCCAAACTCCTCAACGGCAATCCCCGTGCCAGGGTGCTTGACCATTGTCCAAACGATGTCGGGAGCAACCGTCACAGACTGCGCGCCCGCGCAGATCACTTCGTGTACCTGCTCCGTGTTCTTGAAGGACGCGGCGCAGATCTTGGACGCCAGCCCGTTGGCGGCGAGCATGGCAACCAAATCGGCCACTTGGCCAACGCCGTCCCCGTAGTTGCACATACGGTTGACGTAGGGCGCAAGGTAATCGGCACCGTTCATTGCGGCAAGGAATGCCTGGTCGGCGCTGTAGATTGCCGTTGCCAGAACATTGAGGCCCTCTGCCTTCGCAGCCTTGATGGCCCGAAGACCCGCCGGCGTGACGGGAATCTTGGCGTAGGCGTTCTCGCGCAACGCGCAGATCCTGCGAGTCTCCTCGAGGATGCCGTCGAAGTCCGTTGCAATAACCTGGAAGAAGCTCTTCTGGCTAGGAGCAAGGGTCTTGCACATCTCGTCGATGACCCGCTCGAGGGTCTTGCCCGAGCGCGTGATAATCGTGGGGTTGGTCGTGACGCCGGCAATGGTCAGCGTCTCGCTCAGCTCCTTGACGGCCTGTGCATCAGCGGTATCGAGAAAAAGTTCCATTGTTCATCATCCTTCTGTTGTCGATTCCATCATGTGCCTGGCAATTACTATGCGAGAAGCCTGCGCAGAAAGCGTCACCCCCCGTTTGCCATTGCATGAAGCCCTGCAGACTCGCAGAGACGGATAACCCATTCGATATCGTCTACGGACAGCTGCCGCATGTCCTTGAGAGCGTAGTTCATTCCCGCTGCATCGTACTTGCCCTTCCCTAGCTGGTGGAACGGAAGCACGTCAACGCGCGTTATGCCAAGCTCGACCAGGTGCGCCACGTTCTGGGAGACGTTGTCTCGGCTGTCGGTGAAGCTGGGAATTATCGGCATGCGTCCAACCACCTTGGCACCAAGGCCAATAATCCTGCGGAGGTTCTTGTCACGCACGTCAGGGTCTATGCCCGTAACCTCCATGCTCCGCTCCCTGTCGGCAATCTTGAAGTCGACAAGAAAGAGGTCGCAGCAGGCAACGAGCTTCCCTGCGTCCGCAAGGGGAACGGCAAGTGTGGTCTCGATTGCCGTGCGCATGCCGCGCTCCTTGCAGCGCTGGAGAAACTCCTCGGCAAACCCCTGGTACGAGAGGCACTCCCCGCCCGAGAGCGTCACCCCGCCGCCGGACTCCTCATAGAAGACAGCGTCGCGCTGGCACTCCTCAGCAAGTTCCTCTGCACTGCGCTCAATCCCCAGAAGCTCCTTGGCACCCGTGGGGCACTCGGCGGCGCTCTTAGGGCATGCCTCTGCCGAGAACTCGCCCGCCCTCATGGAGCACCTGATGCACAGGCTCCTGTGCCAGACCCCCTGGGGCTTGGGCGAAAGGTTCTCGGGGTTGCAGCACCAGGGGCAACGGAAGGGGCAACCCTTCACAAAGACGACCGTGCGAATCCCGCCCCCATCGTGCAGAGAGAAGCGCTGGACGTTGGTGATGGTTGCGGTGGTCACGCTCTGCTCGCCTGCCTACAGCACGTGCTCGGTGCGGTTGATAATGTCATCCTGGATTGCCTTCGAGAGCTCCACAAAGAGTGCCGAGTACCCAGCGACGCGCACCACGAGGTTCTTGTGCTTCTCGGGATGGGCTTGTGCGTCAAGCAGCGTCTTTCTGTCTACCACGTTGAACTGGATGTGTTGAATCCCCAGCTTTGAGAAGCTGCGCAGGTACGCCATGAGCTTCTGGAGGCCGTCCTCGCCAGCCAGTGTCGATGGCGAGAACTTAACGTTGAGCAGCGATCCGTTTGAGTTGAGGAAGTTGTCGAGCTTTGAGACGGAGAGCAGGCTTGCGGTTGGACCATGCTGGTCCCTACCCACCATGGGCGACAGTCCGCCGTCCGCCAGCTGTTCGCCAGCACGCCTGCCGTCTGGCGTCGCACCCACAACCGCACCCAGGGGAACGTGCGCGCTCACGGTGTAGGATCCGGGCTGGAACTTGCCGCCACGGGGGTTCTCATAGATCTCCACACAGTGGCCGTAGAACTCGAGGAAGTGCCTGCCGAGAAGGTCCACGTCGTCGACGTCGTTGCCGTACTTGGGATAGCGGTTGACAAAGCTCTGACGCAGGACCTCGTCGCCCTCGCCCGTCCAGTTGCGGTCGAGAACAGCAAGAAGGTCCTGGTAGGTTATGGTCTTGTCCTCGAAGACTACCTTCTTGATCACGTAGAGGGAGTCCGCGAGGTTGGCCGTGCCGACACCCTGCACGCCCGAAGGGTTGTACCGTGCTCCACCGGCGGTGATGTCTTCGCCCTTCTCGAGCGAGTCGTGCACGAGCGTCGAGAGGAACGGCGTTGGCGAGGTCTCCCGGTGGGCGAGATCGCAGGTGTTGCAGCCTTTGACCATGAGGCCCACGTAGTGACGAATGGTGTCCTCGGTGGCGCCAACCAGCTCGTCAAAGGTAGCAAAGCCCTCCTTGTGCGCGTGCATCGTTATCTCAAGGCACTTGAGCATGTTGAACATCGAAATGTCGTGCAGGCCGTACATCCTGCCGGGAATCGAGAGCTCAACGCAGCCAACCACGCCGTAGTCTCGTGAATCCTCGATAGACACCCCGCGGTTCTCGAAGGCGGGGATATTCACCTCGTCGTTGAAGCACTGCGGCATGCCATCACCCAGGCGGATTATCTCAGCTGCCTTGTGCAGAAGCTTGTCCGGAGTTCCCTTGTGGATGCGCAGCGACAGGTTAGGCTGAGGAAGGCGGGTGTCGCGCTGAAGATCGAGAAGGAGCAGCGAGAGCTCGTTGGAGGCGTCGTTGCCGCTTGCGTCAACGCCGCCGACCACAAGGTTATAGCCAATGGGAAAGCCTGCAAAGAAGCGGGCAGACTCGGTGGAGCGCACTGCCACGATGGTGTTGCACTTGAGGTAGAAGCACTGGAGAAGCTCTCTGATCCTCTCGTCGGGAATGCCTTCGCGCTTGCTGGCACGGTAGTATGGCAGCAGGTACTGATCCACGCGTCCGAGCGAGAGCGAGCTAGCGTTTGACTCGTGCTGCAGGGCGACGGAGACGATCCACACAAGCTGAAGCGCATCGTAGAGGTCGCGTGCGGGCTCGGTGGCGATGTGCGCAAGTATGTTGGCCAGACGCTGTAGCTCGGCTGTACGCTCGGGGGTCCGGGGAAGCACGATGGTGGCGTGAGCATCTGCCGGTGCCTCCTCCTCCGCAGCAGAGCGCACGATACGCTCGTAGCGAGAGACGTAGGCAGACAGCGCATCTATGCAAATGCACGAGGCTTGGTAGAAGTTGTTTGTAGGATTCTGCGCGAGAAGATCTGCACTTTGCTGCTGGAGCGCGCCGATACCACGGGTGAGCACCTCTGCAAAGTCGCAGATGATATGCCCTTGACCCTTGTCTGTCTGAGCGACGGCGAACACCTTGTCCTTCTCGGCTGCTGTCACATCATCCCCACGATGAGCGGTGTACCAGTCATTGAGCGTCTGGCCCTGCCAGAAGGGATAGAGGACGTTGCGAAAGAACGCCTTGTCCTCCTCGCTAATCTCAAAGGTGTCCTGGGGACGTGTGGGGAAAGCGTCGAGCTCATCAAGAATCCAATAGGGGCTCATCTCGGGAGAAACCACGCCAGCCCTAGGAGTAGCGCTTCTGTTCCCTACGAGAAGATCCCACTCGTCAATCACAATCTGGTGGTTCTCGAGCACATGGCGAAATGCCTTGGCCCTGCGAATGACGGGCGACTCTCCCTCGGTTGCCTTATAGCTCTCCATGAAGAGCGTCGCTCGTTCCATGGAAATCTGCCTTGGCTGGGCAAACAGGCTGTCCTTAATGTGCTGCGTCCTGGTGGTGAGCATCACGGCCTCCTTGTGTGGCACCCGTAAGCCGGGGCACCTCCCCCTCCATCTGCGATGATTGTATCTTGTTTATTATTGTTCTACAAGATGTTATTATTGATTTGTCGTATTTAATCGGTAATTTCGACCTACATGCGGGCGAGTTCGACCCGATCATCGTCAAACGCCTAGAGTCTTTATCCGGTTTTGTCTTATTTCGTATCATTAACTGGATGTCCGCCGACAAGACCCACGCCACGGGAGTGCCCCATGTTTGCCAAGGAACGCCAAGATGCCATAGTCGCCCTCGTAAAGGCCGAAGGCCGCGTAACGGTCACGAGCCTTGCGCAGCGCTTTGACGTGACCGAGGACTGCATCAGGAAGGACCTCAAGCTGCTTGACAGCGAGGGACTCCTCAAGCGCGTCTACGGTGGCGCGATTGGCACCACCATCGCGCCGGAGCGAGACGTCAGCAAGCGCCTCAACACCCATGTGGCCGAGAAGAAAATCATTGCCGAGAAGGCATACGAATACATCTCAAGCGGCGACCTCGTGTTCCTGGATATTTCTACCACGAACATTGCCTTGGCAGAGCTCATCGCCACTGGGAACAAGAGGCTCACGGTTGTCTCGAACATGATCGACGTGCTGCGCATCCTGGCGAGAAACCCCATGGTCACCGCCATCTGCACGGGCGGCAACGTAAACCTGGAGTTCGACGGCTTTTTGGGCGCCACGGCCCTTGCCATGGTCGAGCCCATCAGGTTTGACAAGGCCTTCATTGGTGCCCTGAGCGTCGACCTCCAGAACGATGCGGTCACCACGTTCGACGTGGATGACGGCCTGCTCAAGAAGCGCGTCGTCACCAATTCAAGCCACAGCTACCTCGTGGCAGACGCGCGCAAGCTCAGCACCGATGGCAACTACGTCTACGCGCGGATGGAGGACTTTGACGCCTTCATCACCGACAAACCAACCCCGGCCCTGCGCAAACAGGTCGAGGCGCTCGGCACCAAACTGGTCTAAGTACCATCGGACAGCAAAAGGCCCCAAAGCCGAGAAGGACTTTGGGGCCAATGAGACAAAGAATGAGACAAAGGGAAACTCCCTTTGTCTCACTAGTGCTGGTGCGGGCGCTCGGAAGCGGGGCGCAGCTCCGCCCGGCAGCGAATCATCTCCGCCGCAATCGAGATGGCAATCTCGGGCGGGGTCACCGCGAGAATAGGGTCACCAATGGGCAGGTGAATGCCCTCGTCGACCCAGGTAGGGTCGACGCCGCGCTCCTTCAGGGTCTTGCGCGCAAAGGCCGCCTTACCCCTACTGCCAATGCAGCCCACATAGGCGGGATGCACGCGCGCAACCTGCTCAAGCACGTCGATGTCCCAGGCGTGCCCGTGTGTGGTCACCACCACGTAGTCGCGCGACGTCACCTGCACCTTCTCATCGAGCTTCGTGAAGTCGCCGAGCACCACACGCTCCGCCGCCGGGAAGTCTCCGGAAACCGCAACGCCCTCGCGATCGTCAAAGACCACCACCCTAAAGCCCACGCTGGCAAGCACCGGCGTGAGGGCTCGGCCAACGTGTCCGCCACCAAAGATGTAGGCAATGGGGTCGGGGCCGGCCGGCTCAGCGTAGGTCTTGCTCTCCTCGTCCCAGAGGGTTGTCTCCGTGGTAGAGCGGGGGTCGCCCTGAGGCAGCTCATCGAGGTTGGCAAGCTCAAGGGTCACGTCCGAGAGGTCCGCCCAGCTCTCGGTGATCACGAAGGGCTTGCCGGAACGCAGATGGTCCAGCAGATCGCCCAGCACTCCCTTTGCAAACGCGGGCTCCCAAAGCTTCACGCCCACTAGAGCGTCGCCGCCGCAGGCCATGCCCGTCTTGGCGTGCGTCATCCACTCCAGCTGGTTGGGCTCCTCGCCTGCCAGCACGTGCTGGCACCTCTCCTGCATCTGCTGCTCTATGCGGCCGCCGCCAATCGTGCCCAGCCAGGTTCCATCGGCGAGAAGCGCCATGCGCGCGCTCGCGCCACGTGGCATGGAGCCGCGCGTGGCGAGGATGCTTGCGAGGGCAAAGGCCCTGCCCTCCTCGGCCTCCCTTAGGAGGCGTCCTACAAACGCGATGTCGCGCAGGGTCTCGTGCGAGTCTGTCATAGGGTTCTACCTGCCATTCGTTTGGTTGGCGTTGGATGTGTCAAGACGCTTCTACCCGGCAAAGCTCAAGCGGATGCGCGGGCCGCCGCCGTAGGCCTCCACACGGCCCACCACGCGCGCGTCCGGAACGCGCCCGTCGGCGAGAAGGTCGGCCAGCAGCGAGTCCGCATCGTCCGCCGCAACCGCCACGAGGAGCCCGCCCGAGGTCTCCGGGCAGAAGAGGAGGTCTGCAAGGTCCTGCGGCACGCCCGTCGCATCCACGGATGCCTCGGCAAAGTGGCGGTTGCGATACATTCCCGCAGGCAGGATGCCCAGACGCGCCCAGTCGCGCGCGTGGGCGAGAAGCGCCGGCGCACCGGCGTCAATCACCACACGAACGTCTGCACCTTGGGCCATCTCCAGCGAATGGCCCATGAGGCCAAAGCCTGTGACATCGGTGGTCGCATGGACGTCGTGGCGCACGATCACGTCACGAGCCCAGCGGTTGAGGCACATCATCTGGCGCTCCGCCGCCGCGACGTCCGCGGGGTCTGCTAGGCCGCCCTTCTCGGCAGTGGTAATGACGCCCACGCCGAGCGCCTTGGTAAGCACAAGGACGTCACCTGGGCGCGCACCCGAGTTGGTGAGCATGCGGTGCGGGTCCACAAAACCCGTGACCGCCAGGCCGTACTTGGGCTCCTCGTCGTAAATGCTGTGCCCACCCACGATGGAGGCGCCGGCCTCGTAGACCTTCTCATAGCCGCCGCGCAGAATCTCGTGAACAACGTCGGAGGGCATGTCCTCGGGCACGGCCATCACGTTGAGCGCCACCTTGGGCTCGCCGCCCATGGCATAGACGTCCGAGAGCGCGTTGGTGGCGGCAATGGCGCCGTAGGTGTAGGGGTCATCGGCGATGGGCGGGAAGAAGTCGACCGTCTCCACAATGGCCACGTCATCCGTCACGCGGTAGACCGCCGCGTCATCCGACTTGTCAAACCCAACCAGGAGGTTGGGGTCGCGCTGGACCTTGATGTCCTTGAGGAGCTTGGCAAGCTCGCCCGCACCCACCTTGGCACCGCAGCCGGCGCACTCGGCAAGCTTGGTGAGCTTGACGTCGCTGCCACCAGCGGATGCCACGTTGTTCTCGGCCATTGCTATCCCTCCAGCCTGTGCGAGAAGTGCAGCAGCGCCTCAAGGACGCCGCCTCCTACGGCGCGCGCCTTGTCGGAGACACTGAAGCAGTGCCCCACCTTGCAGCGCGGGTCGATGTCTCCGGACTTCATGCCCTTGGTGACAGGGCAGCCCTCCTGCAGCAGGCCGCGCAGCACGCCGTCGATGGTTGCGTAGAGGGGCTCGCCAGAGACCTTGGCCAAAAGGTCACCCTTCTTGACCTGATCGCCAATCTTTGCGATGGGCTCGAAGGGGCCGTCTGCAGGAGCGCGCAGCACGCGCTCGGTAGTGTAGCCGCCAATGTTTCCCGGCACGCCGGTGTTGGGGATGGGCGAGCCGTCGTAGATAACGCGCCCCAGGTAGTGGCCACGCTTGGTCTCGATGGCGGCATGGCAGTCCGCGCTGGAGCTCTCGCCTGCGTGGAAGCCAGGCCCTACGCCAATCACCACGGGCGCCATGTCCTTGGTGGTCCCCAGGTTCTCCTTGGCGAGAATGGCGTCGACCACGGCCTCTGGCGCCAACTCGGGAATGCTCTCCCCCTTGGGGTCCACCAACACGGCGATGGTACCCGTGGCTGCGACCTTTGCCGCTTCCGCTGCGCTCTCGCAGCGCACTGCGCGAATGCCCTCGACCTCGGCCTCGCCTAGGCGTACGGCCTCCGAGAAGCACACCGTACGGCGCACCGAGGTTGGCACCGCCACGTCCAGCATCACGATGGACGCTCCCGAGCGGTGAAGCCTCACTGCAATGCCCGAGGCAATGTCTCCCGCTCCTCTCACAACAACCAGCATGTCTCCCCCTCCGTCCAACTAGGAGCAAGCGCCCCTAGAGTTCCAGCTCGTACAATCCAGCGCAGGTAAAGCGGCCCTCTGCGAGTCGCTCGAAGTCGCCGCGCGCCTCAGGCGGCATCGACCAGGCAAGCCCGCAGTCTGCGCGGATGCTCACAGGCGTTGGGATGATCCTTCCCGCAACGCCCGCCTCCTTGCAGGCAGCCTCGCAGGCCAGCGCCTCGTGCGTGGAGTCAAACGACGCAACAACGCGTGGCTCGCGCCTATGACGTGGCATCGTCGTCGCCCTCCCCCTCTGCGGCCAGCTCGGCCAAGGCGGCAAGCGCCGCGCCCACGTCCTCCTCGGTGGTGAAGCACCCAAACGAGAAGCGCACCGCACCCGTGTCCTGCGTCCCCAGCGCCCGGTGCATGCGCGGCGCGCAGTGGCCGCCCGCGCGCACGGCGATGTCGTAGTCATGCCCAAGGGCATCCGCGACCTCGGAGGAATCCCAGCCCGGCAGGTTCACGCTCACAACCGGCGCGTGGTCAAAGCCAGGGGCGAGAAGCCCCTCCTCCGTTACCGGGAAGTCGCCATAGACCGTGGCGCCAGCGCGGCGCGCACCGGCCACGAAGCGCCTCACGAGCGCGAGGTCGTGCGCGTGGATGGTGTCGAGGCCCTTCTCGGCGATCCATGCCGCCGCAGCCGAGAGGCCTGCGATGCCATGGCCGTTGAGCGTGCCTGCCTCCAGGTGCTCGGGGTAGCCCGCGGGCTGGCCCTCCTCGAAGGAGAGCACGCCCGTGCCGCCGCGCAGCACCGGGTGAACGTCCACGCCTGACGCCACGGCTAGGCCGCCCGTGCCCTGCGGCCCCATGAGGGCCTTGTGCCCCGTGAAGGCCACGAGGTCAATGCCCAGCTCGTCCATGCAGATGGGGCGAGCACCCGCCGTCTGCGCGCAGTCGAGAAGCACCGGCGCCCCCACGCCATGCGCCGCCTTGACCACGCGCACCAGCTCCTCGCGTGAGAGGACGTTGCCCGTGAGGTTCGAGGCATGCGTGAGACACACAAGGCCCGTACCAGGCACGATGGCGTTTACCAAGGCGTCTATGTCAAGCACGCCGCGGCGGTCTGCCGCCGCAAAGCTCAGGGTCACGCCCCTCTCGTCCCGCAGGCGATAGAGCGGCCTCAGGATCGAGTTGTGGTCCCAGTCCGTTGCCACCACGCGCCCGCCATCGGGCACGGTGCCCAGGATGGCCATGTTGAGCGCCTCGGTAGCGTTGGCGGCAAAGACTAGCCGCTCGGGGTGGCCAAAGCCGAGAAGGGCCGAGACCCGCTCCCGCGCAAGGGCGATGGAGCGAGCCGCGGCAAGCTCGGACTCGTGGGCGCCGCGGCCGCACGAGCCAAAGGTGCGCAGGGCGTCCGCAACGGCGTCAATCACGCACTCGGGACGCTGGTGCGACGTGGCGGCGCAGTTGAGGTAGATCATGGTGCAGGCCTTGTCGCTACAGCGTGGTGACGCCCGGCTCGCCGGCCATGACCTTGGCGATCTCGTACAGGTTGGTCACGCCGCCCACGGCGAGCTTCTCGCGAATGCCGTAGAAGTCCAGGCAGGTGCCGCAGGTGAGGATCTGCGTACCGCGGCTCTCAAGCTCCTTGATGTCCTCGAGCGACTCCGAGCCCTCGCAGGTGAGGTGCGCGCCGCCGTTGAAGAAGATCATCTTCTTGGGGACGGACTCGCCATGCGCCAGGGCATAGATGAGGCCCTTCATGAGGATATGACCAAGCTTCTCGTCACCGCGACCCATGGTGTCGGTGTCCACGGCAATGACGGAAGCGCCGGTGGCGGGCAGGTCGCAGAAGGCCTGGGCCTCGGAGGCGGCGTTCTCGGAAGCGCTCACCTCGCCGCGCGGGGTGAGGGTGAGGGTGGTTTCGTCGCCGGAGGCGGTGGTGGTGAGGTCGCAGTTCTTCTCAGCCGCTAGGCGCGTAAGGTTGCCCAGGGCAACGGAATCATTGACGACGACCTCGAGGGACTCGCCAGCAGCGAGCTTGGGCAGAGCCTCCAGCGTGAGCACGACGGGCTTGGGGCAGGTGAGGTTGCGCGCATCGATCTTCATGGTGACTCCAATCTGTTTGCCGGCGGAGCGTCTCGACTGATGGAGCGTCTCGACTGATGTCGGGCGACGTCGAGCGTTAACCACATGAGTGTATAACGTCGGGCCGAGATGAGACAAAGGGACAGTCCCTTTGTCTCATCCGGTATGCTATGGGACAAGGGAAACTCCCTTTATGAGACAAAGGGACTGTCCCTTTGTCTCACTAGAGCATATGACTTTTTGTAAGGGTTCCTCATGAATCTTACGGATTTGCTGCGAACGGATAGCGGGGTTCTCTCAGTGGTGGGGAGCGGCGGAAAGTCGACCCTCGTGAACGAGCTTGCGCGCGAGCTGGGCTGCACGGTGGTCATCGCCACGTCCACCCACATGCTCGCGCCCGAGGGCTGCCCGCTCCTGCTTGATGCCACGGAGCTCGACGTTGAGCAGGCGCTTTGGTACACCCGCGTGGTGTGCGTGGGGACTCGGGCGGAGGGCGCCGACGGGGCCGCCGGAAAGCTGTGCGCGCCGTCGCTGGGCTTTGGGACGCTCGCTGTTCTCGCCGACCGCGTGTTGGTGGAGGCCGATGGCGCACGCAGGCTGCCCCACAAGGCGCACGGGGCGCACGAGCCCGTAGTGCCGGCCGAGACCAGCCAGACCATCCAGGTGGTAGGCGCATCCGGCTTTGGCGGGAGCGTTGGCGAGGTCGTGCATCGGCCGGAGCTCATGTGCAAGGCCGTGGGCTGCTCTGAGGCAGACGAGTGCACGCCCGAGCTCTACGCGCGCTTCGTGGCCACCGAGCATGCGTCTGGCGTGGTGCACGCGGACGACATCGTGGTGAACCAGGCCGATGACCAGGTCGGCGTTGAACTTGCCGCGCGGTTTGCCGCAGCCCTGCGCGCGTGCGGGGACGAGACACCCGTCGCCGCCGGCTCCGTGCGAGAACACCGCCTGGAGCGGGTGTAGCGAGGAGCGGGGCCCGCCGGCACTTCTCGGCCCGCCCTCACAAACCTGCGACTTAATAGCAGTTAGCTGCATGCGTCGCTGAAAGAAACCGCAGGTAGATGACTTGCGGTCTTCTCGGGCACTGCTATTAAGCCGCAGGTTTCCTACGAGAGAAGAGGAGGCCCCTTCGGACGCTGCATGCGCACCGGATACCCGGCTGGAGGACCGGCGGGATCCGGCGAGAGTCCCTCCTACGCTCCAGCGGGCAGGCAGCACGCAATCACAACGCTCACGACGCCGATAAGCGTCAGTGGCACGCACCCGTCGACAAACGACGGCAGCGGCTCGAGCCGGTAGTAGAGCACGTAGCACACCAGGCTCACGACAAACCCCACCACGGCAAGCGCCGCCACCAGTGCGGCCACACCTGTTCGCCCCGCGCCACCGAGCGCCAACGCGCAGCATGCCTCCATGCCAAGCCACGCCACAAACAGCACCAGCTCGGTGGTGGGCTGCCGCTGGAACATTCGCTGCGTGATGCCGAGAAGCACCAGGTAGAGAATAACGGCACCAACCAGGCATCCAACCACAACCCTCGTGGGCGCAAGCTCGGCCGCTCCCCCGCAGATGCGCGTGGCCCCAAAGACGCCGCACGCCACCGCGCCGAGAATGGCCACGATGCCAATGGTTCTCAGCACCCCGTGCGCAGAACCCCCGCTCACCTTGGGCCAGAAGAAGATGGCCCACCAGGCAAGATACAGCGCACAGCACGCAGCCATGAGCGCATGCCCCTGCCTCATCTGCGCAAATGCAATGGCGTCCACAACGGCCTCCAACTCTACCTGCCCAAACAGCCAACGGGGATAACGTAGACCCCGTCGCCCCTTCGATACGACCGTTCGCCCAGGCCCACAAGAACAGCGAGAAACTCCGGCTCACGGGTCCGAGCCAACGAGTTTCTCTCCAGCTTCTCGCGAATGCGCAAGAGATTCCCGGCTGCCTCCTCCACCTTGTTCTCCCCGAGCTTTATCTCTATCGCACCCCATCTTCCCGCAGCATCCTCCACAATGGCATCCGCCTCGAGCCCATTGTCATCGCGGTAGTAGAGGACAGGGTCCTGGGCAGCGTCGGGAAGCGCATGCGCATACACGGAAAGGTCTCTCATGCAGAGGTTCTCGAACACCAACCCGAGCGTCTGCCAATCGCTTTTGATCGACTGCTCATTCATCTGGAGAAGCGCGATGGCCAGCGAGGGGTCCACCAGGTAGCGCTTGGGACTTGTACGAAAGCGCTTGGGGGAGCGGACAGGAGGTTCCCACCCGCGTATGGGGAGCACTAGATAGAGTGACTCGAGAAGCGCCGTGTAGTTCGATATGGTCGCAAGTGATGCAGCATCGGCGTTCTCGGCCTCTCCGTACATATCCCGCACAATGGTCTTTCTGGTGATTGCCTGTCCAAGGTTCCTCGCAAGGCTTCCCAGAAGGCGTCTGGCAACGTCGGAGTTCCCACCCTTTGACGGAACGCTCTGCTCGATAGTCGCGTCCACGTAGTCTCGTGCGATGCGAAGTGCACGAGCGGGCTTGATTCCTATCGCCTCTGGCCACCCACCACGGCAGCACAGCGACACCAATCTGTCTGCGTTCATACTGCAGGTAGAATATGCAAACTTGCCTTCAAAGAGTGCCGAAAGGGACACCTCTCCCGTGGAGTCTCCAGATTCCTGGAGCGACATGGGGAGCATGCGCACCCTGCCAATGCGACCCACACCGCTGTGGTGGACCTTATCCTTCGCTGGCGTAGATGACCCAGTGAGAATCCAAAGCCCCTTCTCCCCAGAGGCATCGTCGACCTCATGGCGCACAACGTCCCAGAGCGCAGGAGCGAGCTGCCACTCGTCAATCACATGCGGACGCTCACCAACGAGAGCCGCCATGGGGTCCGAGAGCGCCATGTCCAGGTTCTGGCCCTCGTCTAGATAGATGATGCTCTTGGCATGCCTCCGCGCCGTCCAGGTCTTTCCGCACCACTTGGCGCCCGCAATCTCGACTGCCCCATAGGTCGCAAGGCACTCGTCAACCTCATCGTCGACAATGCGAGGCAGATATCCTGCTGGCACAACCGACATGCCTTTCCCCTTTCATCATCTATCGCATGGGTTTCTGTGAGTATTATCACCCTTATTTAGCTGCTACGTTATCAGATTCCGCGATTTTCGTTGTCACTTTCCGCGATTCTTGTTGTCACTTTCCGCGATTCTCGTTGTCACTTTCCGCGATTCTCGTTGTCACTTTCCGCGACAAAAGTCGTCCCACACGCCGAGAAAAACGGGCGGCGCCAGCACCAGCCAGCACCGCCCGCCTTGGGGAGCAATACTACTGAACGGACCAGACCTACACCCTCGCGACTGCCTTGATCTCGACCTTGCCGCCACCGGGGAGCGCAGCCACCTGGAACGCCGCACGCGCGGGGTACGGGGCCTCAAAGAACTCGGCGTAGATCTCGTTCATGGCACCAAACTCGTTGATGTCGGCGAGAAGGACGGTGGTCTCGACCACGTCGGCCATGGAGGCGCCAGCGGCCTCGAGGATGTTCTTCACGTTGGTCAGGCTCTGGCGGGTCTGGCTCTGGATGTCGTCGCCAGCGAGCTTGCCGGTAGCAGGGTCGATGCCCAGCTGGCCGGACACGTTGATGGACCCGTTGGACACAACGCCCGCGGAGTAGGGACCAAGCGCCTTGGGGGCCTTGTCGGTGACGATGGCGGTCTTGCTCATGAGAAACTCCTTCACTTCCTGCCCGCATACGCGGACGGCCAATGGATAAGTAAAACGGGGCCGATAAACCCGCGGAGCTCGCTGCCCGCAGCGCGCACGGCCCGCGGTCCACGCAGCCCTAGCGAGCCACGTAGCGGCCGGGCTTCTCGCCTGTGGGCTCGCCGTCGCGCACGGCAAGCGTGCCGTTCACAAAGACGAGCTTGGCGCGCCCGTGCGCCTCGAAGCCCTCGTAGGTGGTGTAGTCGACAGCCTGGTGCTGGTTGGCCGCGCTGATGGTCCAGCGCGCCGAGGGATCCCACACGCAAATGTCCGCGTCGGAGCCGGCGGCAAGCGCGCCCTTGCGTGGGTACATACCAAACACGCGCGCCTGGCCCTCGGAGAGCAGATGCAGGTAGTCCATGGGACCAAGCTGCCCCTCAAACGTAGTCATGATGAGTGCCGGCCTGTGCTCAACGCCGGGCCCGCCGTTGGGAATCTTGGTGAAGTCGCCACGGCCACGATCCTTCTGGCCATGCAGGTTAAACGAGCAGTGGTCGGTCGAGATCTGGTCCACCTCACCGTCTGCCACGGCCTCGCGCAGCGCTGCGATATCGGTGGGCTTGCGCAGCGGCGGGCTCATCACGTACTTGGCACCGGCAAAGCCGTCCTCGCCCTGCTCCAGGTAGCGGGTATCGTCCAGCAACAGGTACTGCGGGCAGGTCTCGAGCGACACGCGCACGCCGCGCTCGCGGGCGGCACGCACCTGCTCAAGGCCCAGGCGCGCAGAGCAGTGCACCACGTTCACGCGGGCACCTGTGAGCTCGGAGAGGTACATCAGGCGGCTGATGGCCTCGGCCTCGCACTCAGCCGGGCGGCTCAGCGGGTGCCCCTCGGGCCCCGTGATGCCCTCGGCAAGCACCCTACGCTGCAGCTCGTTGACAAGCGTGCCATTCTCGCAATGCACGCAGAGAATGCCATCGAAGGGCTTGATGGCCTCGAGCACCTCCATGGTCTGGGCATCATCCAGGCGCAGGTGATCGTAGGCAAAGTATGTCTTGAACGACGTGATGCCCGCGTCCCGCATGTCCGCGATCTCCTCGCGGGTGTGATCGTTCCAATCTGCGATGGCCATGTGGAAAGCATAGTTAGCCGTGCAGGTACCATCGGCGCGCTTGTGCCACTCGTCGAGCGCCTGGTGAAGCGTCATGCCCTTGTCCTGCGTGGCGTAGTCCACGATAGTCGTGGTGCCGCCGCATGCCGCAGCGCGCGTGCCCGTCTCGAAGCTATCTGCCGTCCAGTCCATGCCCGTCCAGCACTGCATGTGCGTGTGGGCGTCAATGAAGCCCGGGTAGACCCAGCAGCCCGTGGCATCGAAGACCTCCGCATCCGCCAGCTGCGCCTCGTCGACGCCACCAGGAACAACGTCCGCGATCTTGTCGCCCTCGATGACCACGTCGCCGAGAAAGACTCCCTTTGGCGTGACCAGCTGGCCGTGCCTCAGGACCTTGCGTGCCTGTGCGACCATACAACCATCCCCTTACAGAGAAGAGCCCAGCTCGCCTGGGGCGCCGTCCTTCTCGCCCGCAGCGGGCCAAATGTCCTGCCCGGATTCCATGGCCTCGCGCACAGCCACCAGCTCGCCGGCAACCCGCTCGAGGTCAGACGGGGTGTCAATGTCATCAAGCTCGGCCGGGTAGCGCGCCTCGACAAGCCGCGTAGCAGCGGCCAAATCTGGGTTCCTGCGCAGCAGCTCGCCTCCACCCACATCTCCCTCAAGGCCGAGAAGTGCGTCTGCCAGATAGCCTGGAAAGATCACGGGGCTTCCCGGCTTGCCCTGCCAAGAAAGGCGCGCCACGCAGGCGGGGTGCGCGGCAAACTCGTCGAGCAGGGCCTCGACACTCGCGCCAGAGAGCAGCGGCTGGTCGCCCTGCACAAAGAGGTAGCCCGCGCGCTTGCCCAGCGCCTCGATGCCCGCGCGCAGCGTGTCGCTCTGCAGCGCGCCCGCAGGCTCCGCGCACGCCACGTGCCTGGCCTCGCACACTGCCCGCACGCGCTCCCACCTTGTGGAGACCACCACGTCCAGACGCTGTGACACCAGGGCGTCCAGCGTGTGCGAGACCACCGCGCGGCCACGCAGCGGCTCTACGAGCTTCTGCCTGCCGAAGCGCGTGGCCTCGCCGTTTGCCATGACCACGCAGCCCAGCCTGGGCACCCCAGCAACGCCTGCAAACGCTGCCGAGAAGCCCACGTTTGCCGCAGCGGTAACGCCTTGGCGCCAAGCCTCGTAGCGATGGAGAAAGTCCTCTCCCTCGGGCGTGAGGCTCGAGCTTCCGCCCTTCTCGCCGCCAATTGAGCGCACGGTAAGCGGGAATCCCAGGGCATGCTCGGCATCGTGCAGGATGCGCATGGCCTTGGTGTAGCTCATGCCCATGGCCTTGGCGGAGGCAGAGAGGCTGCCTGTCTCGCGAACGCCAGCGAGCAGGGCCATGGGACCCGGGCCAAAGAAGCGCCCGCCATCCCCATCAATGAGGAACGAGAATACCCGTGGTTCCATGGCCCTCACCTCGTGTGCATTGCCGATGCGATGCCTACATGCTACCCACGGACGATGGTACCAGTCTTGCCGGCAATGCCGTCCGCCGCACGATCAAGCTCGGTGATGAGCGACATACGTCCGGGGCCGGACTGCGCAAACTGCAGCGCCGCCTGGACCTTGGGCAGCATCGAGCCGGGCGCGAACTCGCCAGCGTCAATATAGCGCTGGGCCGTCTCGGGCGTGAGCTCGTCCAGCTCGGTCTGGTCGGGCTTGCCAAAGTGAATGGCGACCTTCTCGACAGCCGTGAGGATGACAAGCGCATCGGCACCAAGCTGCTCGGCCAGGCGGGCGGCGGCAAAGTCCTTGTCGATGACGGCAGCGGCGCCCTTCAGGTGGTGGCCCTCGGTATGGTAGACCGGAATGCCGCCACCACCGCAGGCAATGACCACGTGGTCGGCCTCGACCAGCGAGCGGATGGTGTCAAGCTCGACGATGGCCTGGGGCTTGGGGCTTGCAACAACACGGCGCCAACCGCGGCCGGAGTCCTCGACCACCGTGTAGCCGCGCTCGGCCACCATGCGGTCGGCCTCCTCCTTGGTCATGAAGGCACCAATGGGCTTAGTGGGGTTCTCGAACGCAGGGTCATTAGGGTCGACCTCGACCTGCGTGAGCACCGTGGTCACACCGTGGTGGATGTCGCGGTTAGCCAGCTCCTCGCGGATGGCGTTCTGGAGGTCGTAGCCAATGTAGCCCTGGCTCATGGCCACGCAGACCGAGAGCGGGCAGGGGATGTACTTCTCGGGATCAGAGCGCGTGAGCTGGGTCATGGCCTCCTGGATCATTCCCACCTGCGGTCCGTTGCCGTGCGCCACGATGACCTCGTTGCCCTCGGCAATAAGGTCGACGATGGCCTTGGACGTGTGCTTCACGGCCGCCATCTGCTCTGGCAGGTTCTTCCCCAACGCGTTGCCGCCCAGTGCGACGACGATTCTCTTGCCCATGCGTTCCTCTCCGTTCTCCCCTAGTTGTGTTCACGCGAAAAAAGAGCGCGGGCCGGTCAACCGAGCTCACCGGCTCGGCCCGACCAGCCCGCGCGTTCCCTTGTGGGTACTGCGCCAGTCGCCCTTTGCCGGCTTAGGCCTCGAGCCAGCGGCTGCGGCCGCGCTGCTCGAGCTCCTTGAGCATGGCGACGGGGTCCTTGGCCTTCTGCAGGAAGATCATGGCAGCCACGGCATACGGCTTGTAGCTGGCCTCCTTGTACAGGCCATCGCGGTGGGCGTCAAAGACCTCGTTGGCAACCTCGCCGTGCTCGCAGGAGACGCCCTCGATGTCGGCCGGCAGCGGGTGCATGTAGATGGTGTCCATGCCGTTTGCGGTCTTGGCCATGAGCTCGGGCGTGCAGTGCCAGTCCATGTGGGTGGCGTTCTGGGCGAGAAGCTCCTTCTCCAGGGCGTCGATGCCCTCGGAGTCG
>CACYGL010000006.1 GCA_902773995.1 uncultured Coriobacteriaceae bacterium
GGCTCTTCGCTGTTTCTAGTGGGTAGCGGATGAGACGGCCAGCTGGGCCGAGAAGTCCAGGCGGCCGAGCCTGAGGAATATCATCGTCTTGAAGTACTCCACGTTCCTGAATCCCCTCGCCGCCCTCTTGATCGACTGGATGACGGAATTGAGCCCCTCGAGGATGGCGTTGGTGGCGTTCCTGGAGAACCAGTTCAGGATGCCCTCCCGCTCCTTCCTGACCGTCCCCGCCACCACCTTCATCTCGGGGACGTTGGAATGCATGATCCAGGAGACGACGCGGTCCAGCTCCCTGCCGGCGGACTCCCTGTCCGGGCGGGCATAGACGGCCCTCATCGCCTCGGACATGGCGCATGCCCTTGCCGTCAGCAGGTGCTCGCCCATGAGGGAGGCCTTCCTCGCGGCCTGGCGCTCCGTGAGGTTCTCCGGCCGCTTCAGCCAGCAGTACTTCGTGCCCCTGAGCAGGCGCCCCTTCTCCTCGGAGAGCCTCGCCTCCCGGCAGCGGACCCTGTCGGTGGCCCTCGAGAAGAGCTGCGACACATGGAAGCGGTCGACGGTCTGGATTGCCTCCGGGAAGGCATCGGCGGCCCCCAGGGCATAGGCCTCCGACATGTCGCGCGTGACCTCCCGGATGGCGAGCCTGCTGCCGCCGTGGGCCTCCAGCTCTCCGGCGAGCCTTTCCGGCGCGCCCCTGTCCCTGCCCTCCGTGACGCCTATGGCCCTCTGCCCGTCGAGGTCCACCATGACCGAGATGTAGCTCTGCCCGCGCCTGCAGGCGGTGTCGTCGATCCCCACCCTCGCGATCTGGACCGCCGTCAGCCCGGAGAGGGCCATGGCAAGGACCTGGGCCTCGAAGAGGGCCGTGAAGTGCGAGTTCGGCCTCACCTCCCAGGGCATCCGCACGGTGCGGACGCCGTGCTCCGGGCAGTCCGCCCTGGGCACGGCGCAGTGCACGATGGTCTCGTACTGCCAGATGTCGAGGTGGCGCCAGGTGCGCTCCCGCGTGTCGTAGACGCCGCACCTCCGCCCGCACTCGGGGCACTCCACCGCCCGGCCCCTCACGTGCGCCACGCGGATGTGGAGCTCGCTGGGAGCATCCCCCTTCTCCTCGAACCAGACGTCCGAGACCTCCCATTCCGCCCCGAGCCCCATCGACCTCTCGAAGAGCTGCGCCAGCATCCCGGCCCGTGCTTCCATCGCCGCCTCCCAGGTGGATGTCCGGCCCTTTCCTGCACGGCAATATCCTACCGCCCGGAGGGTTCGGCCACATCATCGCAGGGATGTGCTATCCACCCGAAGTGACGAAGAGTCATGCTCTGGGATCGAGAAACATTGGCTACTATGAGGACTACGGCATCTGGGAGTTTGCGGCTAAGGCCAAGGAGCAGGGGCTTGTGCGGCACGTGGGCTTCTCGTTCCACGACCGCCCGGACGTCCTCGATCAGATTCTGACGCGCCACCCCGAGGCTGAGTTCGTGCAGCTGCAGCTAAACTATGGCGACTGGGAGAGCCCCAGTGTCTGCTCGCGCGAGAACTACGAGGTAGCTTGTGCCCACGGCAAGCCCGTTGTGGTGATGGAGCCCGTCAAGGGCGGGCTTCTCGCCAACCCACCGCAGCAGGTGCAGGACATCCTGCGCGCGGCCAACCCAAACGCTTCGATTGCAAGCTGGGCGGTACGCTTTGTGGCAAGCCTGGAGAACGTGATGGTTGTGCTCTCGGGGATGTCGAACGTGGCGCAGATGGCGGACAACCTCTCCTACATGCGCGAGTTCAAGCCACTGGGCGTCGCCGAGCAGGACGCGGTAAAGCGCGCGAGCAAGGCACTTGCCGCCATCGACCAGATCCCCTGCACCGGGTGCCACTACTGCACCGGCGGGTGCCCCCAGGAGATTGACATCCCCTCGGTCTTCTCGGCGTACAACCGCTACCTTGTGTATGGCGATCTTGCCGGCGCCAAACGCAACTATGAGTCGGCTGTAGACAAGCGTGGCAAGGCCAGCGACTGCGTGCGGTGTCTCCAGTGCGAGGGCGCCTGCCCGCAGGGAATCCCAATCACCTCGTGGCTGAAGAAGGCCGCGGCGGTGCTGGAGTAGGCTTGGCACCCATGCAGCAACGCCCCATCATCGAGAGGAACCCCATGCCGCACGCCACTGCCCCCGTTCCGCCACAGCCGCACTTTCCCAGCTACTACCTGCGGCCCACCGTCGCGCCAAGCGTGGCACGCAGGGTGCAAACCGCCGACGGCGCGCAGATCGCTACGTTTGTGTACGGAGCAGATGGGGCTCGGCAGAAGAGCACGTATCCCGTGCTGTTCCTGCACGGCAACGGCGAGGAGCACGGGATCTTTGGGGTGCAGATCAACGGCCTTGTGGGCGATGGCCGTTGCGCGATAGGCGTTGACTCCCGAGCCCAAGGCGCTTCCACGCGTGGGCGCGCCCCGCTCACCTACGAACTCATGGCTGCAGACGCGCTTGACGTGCTCGACGCGCTTGACGTGCAGCGCGCCCACGTTGTGGGCTTCTCGGACGGGGCAATAGAAGCGCTGCTCCTTGCCCGCGACCACCCCGGGCGCGTGGCCTCGGTTCTCTCGATGGGGGCAAACCTCACACCCGAGGGTGTCCTCGCAGAGGACGATTGGGACATGGAGGGCACGGCCGAGCAGTGCGAGGCATGGGCCGCATGGCTTGAGGGCAAGCCCGAGGGCGTGGACCCCTCGATTGTGATGCCCAGTGCCAGCGAGGCCCGAGCAACGGCCGAGCTCATGCGCCTCATGCTGGACGAACCGCACATCCTCGCCGAGTCGCTGGGTGAAATACGCTGCCTCGTAACCGTAATGACCGGCGAGTTTGACTGCATCTCCCCCGCTGAGACGCAACGGATTGTCAACGCGATACCCGGCGCGCGCAAGGTGGTTGTCCCTGGCGCCGACCACGTGCTGCCCAAGTGCGCCCCCGACGATGTAAACCGTGAGCTCTTCTTGCTTCTCCGCCTGGTGGAGTCGAGGCACTGCTAGGCCATCGGCTCCCCCAGGGGCGACGGGCGGGAGGGGTTACGACAAGAGAAGCCCCTCCGGCTCGGGGCCGAAGGGGCTGGTAGGACGAGAAAAGGCGACGAGAAGAACTACTCGGCGACCTCTGCGATGGCGGCCTTGAGCTCGTCGACGCGGTTCGTGGCCTCCCAGGTGAAGTCGGGGTCCTTGCGGCCAAAGTGACCGTAGGCAGCAGTCTTCTGGAAGATCGGGCGACGAAGGTCGAGGTCGCGGATGATGGCGCCGGGACGCAGGTCGAAGACCTTCTCGACGGCCTTCTCGATGAGCTCGTCGTCGTACGCGCCGGTACCGAAGGTGTCGACCATGATGGACAGCCCGGCGGCGACCACGTTCTTGGCGACCCAGCGCGCGGCGTAGGCGGCCGAGCGGTCGACCTTGGTGCAGTCCTTGCCGGAGAAGCAGCCACCGCCGTGACGGCCCATGCCGCCGTACGTGTCGACGATGATCTTGCGGCCGGTGAGGCCGGTGTCGCCCATGGGGCCACCCACCACGAAGCGGCCGGTGGGGTTCACGTAGATGTCGGCGTCGCGCCACTTGATGCCGACCTCGTCAAGCACGGGCGCGATCACGTGCTCGACCATGTCGTGCTCGATCTGGTCGTGCTCGGCCTTGGCGTCGTGCTGCGTGGAGACGACGATGGCCGTGACCTCGACGGGCTTGTCGTCCTCATAGCGAACCGTGACCTGGGTCTTGCCGTCGGGGCGCAGGTAGCCGACCTCGCCGGACTTGCGGACGGCAGCCAGGCGCTCGGCCATGCGCTGCGCGAGGTAGATGGGCATGGGCATGAGCACGTCGGTCTCGTCGGAGGCGTCGTCGGCACGGGCGTAGGTGCCGTCGACGCCCTGCGCGATGTCGGGGCTCTGCTCGTGGATCATGTTGATGACGCCGCAGGTGTCGCAGTCGAAGCCGTACTTGGCGCGGTCGTAGCCAATGCCACGCACGGTCTCGCGCACGATCTTCTGCACGTCGACGTAGGCCTCGGTGCGGACCTCGCCCATCACCACGACGGTACCGGTGGTGGTGAAGGTCTCGACGGCGCAGCGCACGTTGTCGACGTTGGCGGGGTTGCCGTCGGCGTCCACGTAGCCCGCGGCCTGGAGCTTGGCCTCCTTGGCGAGAATCGCGTCGACAATGGCGTCGGAGATCTGGTCGCACATCTTGTCGGGGTGGCCCTCGGTGACGCTCTCCGAGGTGAAGTAGTAGTTCTTGTGGGCCATTCCAGTATCCTTTCCGCACGGACGGACCCGTGCCAACAGCGACCGCCGCGTCGGCGCTCGACTATAACTGAGAGATGCAACGTCTCGCATGGGCGAGAAGGTCGCTCGCATCAGGGTAGCGCGCAAACCCCGCCTCGTCACCCCTGCGCAGGCTGCTTGGCAACAACCCCCTCGGCATCGCTTGAGGGCGAGGATAAACGCTCCGCGGACACGAGGGCGGCGTGGGCCGCCTCGGTCCCCATGCCATTGAGCGCGATGTCGATGAGCGAGCGGGCGAGCCTGTCGCCCGTGGGGGCATCTTCTCCGAGGCCTGCTACCTCGAGGGCGGCAAAGATGTACGCGCCGGAGATGGCAACGGCGCCGAGGCGGCTGTTCACGCCCTCGCGCACCATCCCCTCCCCCTTCGCCCGCTCCAGCTGGGCACTGATGATGGCGATGATGCGTGCGAAGTGCGTCTCCATGGAAGGCAGGACGCTGTTGTTGGCGTCGATGACCTCGCGCGTCATGGCGAGCGCGAGCGGGCTTCCCGAACTCATGCGGTTCGTGAGCTCGCACGTGAGGCCCACAAGCGCGTCGAGCGCGGAGGCGGCAGCGGCGACGGCGGCCTCGACGGAGTCCACCAGCTCGTCGATGGATCGGTCGAAGATTGCCTCGACCAACGCGTCCTTGTCCGCAAAGTAGTAGTAGAGCGCGCCCTTCGACATCTTGCAGCGCGAGGAGACCTCGCTCATCTGGAAGTCGGTGTTGCCCCGCTCGACCATAAGCGATGTGGCTGCCGCCATGATGCGCTCGCGCGTCGCCGCGCTCTTGCGCGTCTTGGTGCTACTGCGCAGCCTGGTGGTCTGCCGCGTCACCGTCTCCTCGAGCGTCGTGCGTGCCGCACCGCTCGCCTTCTTCAAGCTATTGGCCAGCTCGGACGTCATGTTCTCGTCAAGCAGACTCATCCCGTTTGCGCCCCACTTCGCGCCTCGCAGACTCATGTACAACGACGTGATTCTACCATCAAGGTTCTCATTTTTGAGCAGTTTTCAAAAAAACTGTCTGCGAAGTCTAAATGCACCTCGTTTGGGATACCAACAGGTGTAGAAAGTTATGATTGGGACGGTGTGCCCCTCGCGTTCGCGGGGGCTCACTTCCCAGATACACCGAGAAGCGACAACCCACCGCGGAGGAGCATGGGCAAGATATTCCGGATCTTCTGTCGAGACCTCAAGAGAATACTGCGCAATCCGGTCGCCGTCATCGTCACGCTGGGCGTCTGCGTGATTCCGTCCCTGTATGCGTGGTTCAACATCCTGGCGAACTGGGACCCCTACGAGAACACCCAAGACGTTCGCGTGGCCGTGGTCAACCTCGACGAGGGGGCAGACGCCGGGGGCGACCTTGGCTTCATCAACGCCGGCGACATGGTCGTCGAGGAGCTTGGCAAGAACACCCAGCTCAAGTGGGTCTTTCTCGATGAGGACACCGCGCTCGAGGAGGTGCGCGCCGGCCGCTCGTACGCAGCCATCGTGATTCCCGCCGATTTCACCAAAGACCTCACCTCGGTCCTCACGGGAGACCTCGTATCCCCCGACCTCACCTACTACGTGAACGAGAAGGTCAACCCCATCGCGCCCAAGGTCACCGACACCGGCGCCTCGACCGTCGAGACGCAGATAAACGAGACCTTCGTCTCGACGGTCACCAACGTGGTCGTCGGCAAGCTCCAAGACGTCGCCGTCTCGGCGAAGGGCGACACCGACAACGCCGCCACGAGCATCGTGAGCCGCGTCCGCGGGGTCAAGGGCACCGTCGATGACCTCTCGTCGAGCATGACGGACGCCCAGGGCACCGTCTCTGCCGCGCGCGAGACCATCGCGGACGCCGAGGCAACCCTCGACGAGCTTGACCGCATCTCCTCGAGGGCGAGCGGGAGCCTGGCAGACGCCACGGGGGTCCTCTTCACCTCGCGCGACGACGCCACCTCGCTTGCCACCTCGGTCTCCGGCGCCGTCGCCGACGGCTCCACGCGCCTCTCGTCCATCTCGGGCACCACCAACCAGGCGATAGGGCGCATCTCCGGCAAGATCGGCCAGGCCCAGGGCACGGCGGAGGGCGCCCTCGCCACCGCCCAGTCGCTCGTGGACCAGAACCGCCAGCTGGTCCAGGAGCTCGAGGGCCTCTCGTCCTCCCTCCCCGAGTCCGCTCGGCCGGCCTTCGACGCCGCCGTGGCGAAGATCAGCGAGCAGGTCGACAAGGAGCAGACGACCGTCGACAAGCTCTCCCGCGCGACGAGCGACATCGGCGCCACCAACGACGCCGTGGCAGGGCTCTCCTCGTCTGTGAACGACTCGATCCAGACCGGCACCTCGTCGCTCTCGGGCGTGAGCTCCTCGTTCAACCAGACCACGCTCCCGCAGCTCTACGGGGCGCTCGACAGCTTCTCCGGCGCCGCGCAGAGCCTCTCCGGGTCGCTCGGCGGTCTCTCCCCCACCATCTCGCAGACAAAGGCCGTGCTCGAGCAGCTCGACGACACGCTCGAGCAGACCTCCACGGCACTCGACGTGACCACGCAGTCCCTGGGCGAGATGTCGGGCACGCTCGACAAGGTCGCCACCGACCTCTCGGCCATCCAGAGCTCGAGCGCCATGGACCGCGTGAGCGAGCTGCTCGACCTCGACGCCAACGGCATCGCGTCGTTCATGTCGTCACCCGTCGCCCTCGACGAGGAGGCCATCTTCCCCGTTGCCAACTACGGCTCGGGCGTGGCGCCCTTCTACACCAACCTCGCCCTGTGGGTGGGAGGCTTCGTCCTCATCGCCATCTACAAGGCCGAGGTGGACGACGAGGGCATCGACGGGGGCTTCGAGCCGTGGCAGGGCTACTTCGGGCGCCTGCTGCTGTTCCTGCTTCTCGGCGTCTTGCAGGGCGTAATCTGCACCGTTGGCGACCTCGTGATCGGCATCCAGTGCCTCGACCCCAAGGCGTTCGTCCTCGCGGGCGTGGTCGAGTCCTTCGTCTACGTCAACGTGATCTTCGCCTTCGCCGTGGCGTTCAAGCACATCGGCAAGGCGCTCTGCGTCCTTCTCGTGATCCTGCAGATCCCAGGCTCCTCGGGCACCTACCCCATCGAGATGATGCCGGGCTTCTTCCGCGCCCTCAACCCCTGGCTGCCATTCACCTACGGCATCCGCGCCATGCGCGAGGCCATCGCCGGCTACTACGGCAACTACTACGGCCACAACCTCTTCATGCTCCTGCTCTTCCTGATCCCTGCGCTGCTCATAGGCGTGGGCTGGAGGCGCCACCTCCTGAACATCAACTCGCTCTTCGACAAGAAGCTTGCCGAGACCGACCTCATGATCTGCGAGCGCGACGGCATCGAGGTCGAGCACTACCGGCTCTCCTCGCTCATCAAGGCGCTCATGCACAACGACGAGTACCGCACCCAGCTGCTCCAGCGCGCAGCCAGGTTCAACGCTGCCTACCCGCACCTCATTCGCGTCGGCTTCGTGCTGCTGCTGGCGCTTCCGCTAGGTCTCTCGGTGGTCATGTTCTCCGCAAGCAACAAGCTCCCGTGGTTCATCGTGTGGATCGTCTGCCTGGTACTCCTGTGCACGGCGCTCATCATCATCGAGTACTTCCACGAGTCGCTCACCCGAAAGACCGCCATGGTCGACCTCACCAAGGACGAGATGTACCAGCTCCTGGGGGACCAGCTCGACCGCGAGTACTTCTCCTCGCCCATCGAGCGGCTGCGCAGGCGCATGAGCGACGCGGTGGCGGAGGCGCACCAGGCCAGGCAGGCGGCAGAGGACTTCGCCGCCTCTGCGGAGGAGTCCGGTGAAGCCGCAGGCGCCCAGACCACGCTCGTGCTGAGGCGCCTCATCGACGGCCCGCACCTCGCAGGACGCGACCAAGACCCCGAGGTGGAGGTGCCGACCATCGTCCGAGGCGGCGCCGTGACCCCCGCGAGCGCGGCAGCAGACGCGGCAGAGGATGCCGCGAGCGTCTCGCCCACAACGCCCGCCCCGACAGACGCCGCCACCGCCGCGACAGCCAGGTCCAAGGGCGAGAAGGACCACCGTGGCCACAAGAAGCACGACAAGGTCAAGGCCGACAAGGACAAGAAACGCAAGAAGGACAAGCGCGACAAGAAGAAGGCACACGACAAGTCACGCGACCACGAGGAGAAGGATCGCAAGCACAAGCACGGCAAGAAGGGCGACAAGGGCAAGAGGGGGGGCCGCTCATGAGGAAAATCTGGCGCATCTTCCGCATCGACGCGATGCACGCGACCAAGAACGTCATCTCCCTCATCGTGTGCGTTGGCCTCGTGGTCATCCCGTCGCTCTACGCGTGGTTCAACATCGCGGGCAGCTGGGACCCCTACGGCAACACCGGCAACCTCAAGGTGGCCGTCGCCAACAGCGACGAGGGCTTCCAAAGCGACGCCATCCCCGTGAAGATCAACCTCGGCGAGCGCGTGGCATCGGACCTCTCGCAGAAGAAGACCATCGGCTACGTGGTCACGACCGAGGAGGACGCAATCGAGGGCGTGCGGAGCGGCGAGTACTACGCGGCGCTCGTGATTCCGGAGGACTTCACCAAGGACATGCTCACGGTCTTCTCGGACGACATCCAGCAGGCGACCATCGTCTATTACAGCAACCAGAAGGAAAACGCCATCGCGCCCATCGTGACCGACAAGGCCGCGACCTCCGTCAAGAACAGCATCCAGACCGACTTCGCCCAGAGCCTGGGCGAGATGGGCGCGGGCGCGCTCTCCGAGATCTCCGGGTACGTGAGCGACGACCAGCTCATGGACATAAGCAAGAACCTCACCGACGCCATCTCCCAGGCCTCGACCGACCTGCGGACCGTCTCGTCGCACATGGGGGTCTACTCGAGCCTGCTCTCGTCCGCGGGCTCCATCATCTACTCCTCCTCCACCCTGCTCTCGGGCACCGACTCCTCGACCCAGGATGTGCGCAACGCGCTCGCGGAGTCCGCGCAGGGAGTGCGCGAGGTGGGCGACTCCGTTGACTCGGCGACGGCAGCGATCGACGAGGCGCTCTCCACCAGCAGGCAGAGCTTCGACTCGGTATCGAGCGCGGTTGACACGGCCTTCGACACCGCCCAGACCGACGCCTCCGACGGCGCCTCAGAGCTTCGCGACATCGCGACGCGCATCGACGCGCACGCAGACGCCTACCAGCAGCTCGACGACAGCCTCACGTCGCTCAAGGAGATTCTGCCCGAGGGCTCGAAGTCCCTTCTCGACCCCACGATCTCGCGCGTCAAGGGGGTCATCTCCACGCAGCGCGCGATGGCGGAGCGCCTGCGCTCCTCCGCGACGGACCTCGAGAACGGCGTGAGCGACGCCAAGCAGGACCACGAGGACGTGAAGGCCCTCATCCAGCAGGACGCCCAGGAGATCGAGGACGCGCAGGGCAGCTTCAACTCCGACCTGCGCTCGCAGCTCTCGGACCTCGCGGGCTCCATAGACTCCGCCTCGACGGCGGCGAACACCGTCTCGATCAAGCTCGAGAACACCGTGAGCGACGTGGGTGACGCGGCATCCCTCACCTCGGGCAACCTCGCAGACATGAAGTCCCTGCTCGACTCCTCCGCCGAGCAGGTCAACGGCATGGCGAACGACCTCGACGACCTCTCCGCCCGCCTGACGGACGCCCTCGAGTCCGGTGACGCACAGCAGGTGCGCCAGATTCTCTCGGCGGACCCGACCGACCTCGCGGCCTTCCTCGCGCAGCCCGTTGGCCTCAAGCGCGTTGCCGTCTTCCCCATCGCGAACACGGGCTCGGCCATGGCGGGCTTCTACACCACGCTAGCGCTCTGGGTCGGCGCCGTCGTCCTGGTCGCCATGCTCAAGGCGCAGGTCTCGGACGCCGAGCTCGCCCAGGCAGACGCGCGCCCGCGTCACGGCTACCTCGGCAGGCTTCTCCTCTTTGACCTTCTCGGCATCCTCCAGGCGCTTCTCGTCTCGTTTGGTGACCTCTTCTACCTGGGCGTGCAGTGCGCGGATCCGGTTGTGTTCGTGACCTCGTGCTGCCTCATCTCGGTGGTATTCGTGAACATCATGTACGCGTTCACGGTCTCGTTTGGCGACGTGGGCAAGGCGATCTGCGTGTTCCTGCTGGTCATCCAGGTTGCCGGCTCCGGCGGCACCTTCCCGGTGGAGATGCTGCCCCAGGCGTTCCAGACCTTCTACCCCACGCTTCCCTTCGTGCACGCCATCGCCGCGCTTCACGAGTGCATTGGCGGGTTCTATGGCTACACCTGGGTGGCAGAGATGTCGATTCTTGGCATCTATGTGGTGCTCTCGCTCATCCTGGGTCTGCTGCTGCGCAAGCCGGTGGTGCGTCTCAACAACTGGATCGCCGAGAAGCTCGAGTCAACGAAGATCATGTAGGCAGCACGGCGCGGGCGGCGGCAGTGCGGCGGTGATGCGACGCGGCGCCTGCCGGCGGCCTCGCGGCCACCGCTTGTCTCCTGCGTCTATACTTGAACGCTGAATGCACGTCAGCAAGAGACTAGTGAGAGGCACCACCTTGGCAGACGACAGACACGTGCGCGTGCGCTTCGCGCCCTCCCCCACCGGAAAGCTCCACGTGGGCGGCGCTCGCACCGCAATCTACAACTGGGCATTTGCCCGCGCGAACCACGGCACCTTCATCCTGCGCATCGACGACACGGACCCAACCCGCTCGACCGAGGAGAACACCCAGATCATCCTGCGTGCCATGCGCTGGCTGGGCCTCGACTGGGACGAGGGCCCGGAGGTTGGCGGCGACTACGGTCCCTACCGCCAGACCGACCGCATGCAGCTCTACCGCGACGCGGCGCAGCGCCTGTGGGACGAGGGCAAGGCCTACCCGTGCTTCTGCACGCCTGAGAAGCTCGCGGCCGACAAGGCTGCCGCCGAGGCGCGCCACGACCCCTTCCAGGGCTACCAGCGCACCTGCCGCGACATCGACCCCGCCGAGGCCAGGCGCCGCATCGACGCGGGCGAGCCCTACACCCTGCGCATCAAGGTCCCTCTCGACCGCGGCGACGTGGTGGTGCACGACGCGGTCCACGGCGACGTGACCTTCAACGCCCGCGAGCTGGACGACTTCATCATCTTCCGCTCTGACGGCACCCCCACCTACAACTTCGCCACCGTGGTGGACGACGCCATGATGGGCATCACGCACGTGATCCGCGGCGACGACCACCTCTCCAACACCCCGCGCCAGATCATGGTCTACGAGGCCCTGGGCGCCCCTGTGCCCACCTTTGCGCACATCTCGATGATCCTGGGGCCGGACGGCAAGAAGCTCTCCAAGCGCCACGGCGCGACCTCGGTCGAGGAGTACCGCGACGCCGGGTACCTCTCCGACGCCTTCGTGAACTACCTCGCGCTTCTCGGCTGGTCGCTCGACGGCGAGACCACCATCGTGCCCCGCGACGTGCTGGCGCGCGAGTTCTCGCTCGACCACGTCTCGAAGAACCCCTCGACCTTTGACCCCAAGAAGCTCGACGCCATCAACCAGGCCTACTACCTGGCCATGAGCGACCGCGAGTTCTCCGAGCGCGTGCTTGTTCCCGAGCTTCGCTCCGCGGGGCTGGAGGCCGCCGAGGGCGCCCTTGCGCACGACGACGCCTGGTACGACCTGCTCTCCTCCATCTTGAAGCCCCGCACCGTCGTGGCGCCGGACGTGGTTGGCAAGGCGCGCTTCCTCTACGAGGGCGACGAGGTCGAGCTGGACGAGAAGTCCGTCGAGAAGAACCTGGCCAAGGCAGGCGCGCGCGGGTTTGTGACCGCAGCCGTCGAAGCCCTCGAGGCGCTCGACGATGGCGCGTGGCACGCCGAGGCCATCAACGCCGCCCTCGAGGCGCTGCCGGAAAGGCTCGGCGCCTCCAAGCGCAAGTTCTTTGGCGCCGTTCGCGTCGCCGCCTGCGGCAACCAGGTGTCGCCGCCGCTCGGCGAGTCGCTCGAGCTGCTCGGGCGTAGTTGCACGCTCGCGCGGCTCAGGTGCGCGGAAGGAATCGCGGCAGAGTAGGACCGGCGCGCCCGGGAGCGAAGGCTCGCCCCGGGCGCGCGGCTTTATCGCCGGCAGCTGCGAAGCGCGCCACCCGATGCCGGCGCTTGGGCGAGAAGGCAGTGAGACGAGAGGAGCGACGATGGTCACGATGTCAGCGTTCGAGGTTCTCGGCCCCATCATGGTAGGTCCGTCCTCCTCGCACACCGCAGGCGCGCTGAGAATTGCGCTGGTGGCGCGCTCGCTTGCGCCGGCGCCCATCGAGCACGTTGACTTCGTGCTGTACAACTCCTTCTCGCGCACGCACGTGGGCCACGGAACCGACCGCGCGCTCGTCGCGGGCATGCTGGGGCTCGGGCCGGCCGACATCCGCGTGCGACGCTCCTTCGAGCTTGCCCGCGATGCGGGCCTGGGCTTTTCCATCACCGAGGGCGGAAGGGACGAGGGACTGCATCCCAATACCGTCGAGATTCGCATGACATGCGAGGGCGGTGCGTCCATCTCCGTCACAGGCGAGTCGCTGGGCGGCGGTCGCGTTCGCGTGAGCAGCATCGAGGGGGTGCCCGTGAGCATCGCGGGCGACATGCCCACGATCTTCGTCGAGCACCGCGACCTGCCAGGCGTGCTTGCGGCGCTCACGAGAAAGCTCTCGACCGCAAACGTGAACATCGCAACCATGAGCACCTTCAGGCAGGAGCGCGGCGGCAGGGCGTACACGGTCTTCGAGGTGGACGAGCCGGTTGGGGCACGCCTCCTCGAGCTTCTCGGCGACACGGAGAACGTGGAGTTCGCCTCGCAGGTCAACGTCCCCGGCGCGGTCGGCGCGGGCGCGCCCGTGGAGCCGGGGCTCTCCTTTGCGAGTGGGTCTCAGCTGCTAGCCGCCTGCGGGGCGCGGCGGCTCTCCATCGGCGAGCTCATGCGAGCGCGCGAGACTGAGCTGGCAGGAGATTCCGACGGCCCGGCGTCCCCCGATGCTGCCATGGCGCGCGTGCTCGAGGTCATGCGCAGCGAGACGACCGAGGCGCTCACGAAACCAAAGACCTCGCTCGGAGGTCTTCTCGGCGGACAGGCGGCTCGGGTCGCGGAGGGCGGCAGCGCGCCGTGCGGGGGCGCAAGCAACCTGGCAGGAGCGCTCATGGGGACGGCACTCACTCGGGCAACGGCATTTGCGATGGCAACGCTTGAGCGCTCGGCCACGATGGGCGTCATTGTGGCGGCGCCAACCGCCGGGAGCTCCGGGGTAGTTCCGGGGGCGCTTCTCGCCTGCGCGGAGGCTGCAGGCGCCGAGGACGCCGCCATTCGGCGTGCGTTGTGGAACGCCGCGGCAGTGGGGGCCCTCGTCTCGACGAACGCGACGGTCGCGGGCGCCGAGGGCGGATGCCAGGCGGAGGTTGGCACGGCTTCCGCCATGGCCGCGAGCGCGTTGGTCGAGCTTCTCGGCGGCACGCCCGCGCAGTGCCTGGACGCCGCGTCGCTTGCGATAGCGAACACGCTGGGGCTGGTCTGCGACCCCGTTGGCGGCATGGTGGAGTTCCCCTGCCAGGTGAGAAACGCGATGGGCGTGGCCTGCGCGATGAGCTCGGCGCAGCTGGCGCTCTCTGGGGTGGGATGCCCCATCCCGTTCGACGAGGTGGTCGACGCGATGGCGACCGTTGGGGCTGCGCTTCCGCCCGCGCTGCGCGAGACGGCCGAGGGCGGGCTTGCGGCCACGCCCACGGCGCGCGGGGGCTGCGCCGGCTGCGGCGCGTGCGCGTAGCCGCAGGAACGGGGCCGCAGGCGATGGTGCCACGCTCGCTGGCGCCCTGCTCAGCGGCCTCCCTCGGCGGCGCCAAAGAGCCCGCGCTCGCAAGCTTCTCGACCAGAATCGCCCCTCCGGCGAGATTCTGACGCCGGAAGCATGGTTGTCGCAGCAATCACGTACGAAAGGGCCTCTCGTGCGCCGATTTCTCGCCGGAGGGCGCATCTCGTACGGAATCCCGTCGGGGACCCCCTCTTCGGCGTCATATTCTCGCCGGAGGCCCCTTTTCGCAGCAGCAGCGTACGAAGTCTTTCCTCCGGCGTCATTTTGGCGCCGGAGGGCGCATCTCGTACGGAATCCCGTCGGGAACCCGCCTTCCGGCGTCGTTTTCTCGCCAGAGGCGACGCTGCGTGCGGGAAACCCGCGACAATCGCCCCTCCGGCGTCATTTTGGCGCCGGAGGGCCTTTTGCTGCATATGAGCGAGCGCTCATGTTGGCGCTCGTTGGCGCACGTTTGTTCTAGAGACGAAAACAGGCCACCGGCATAGCCGATGACCTGCGGTTTCTTGGTAGCCCGTAGCAGATTCGAACTGCTGATCTCCGCCTTGAGAGGGCGGCGTCCTAGGCCGCTAGACGAACGGGCCATATTCGGTTGTTAGGACAGTGGCTGGGATGGAGAGAATCGAACTCCCGTTGACGGAACCAGAATCCGCTGTCCTACCGCTAGACGACATCCCAATTAATGTCTGTCCTGTCTCAACGCGAGAAGATACTTTACGGCATTTTTTCGAGACAGTCGAACTTTTATGGTGACACCCATATCTACCTGCAAAGACGCAATACTAGTCCTTCCCGCACAGCCTTGCGAGCAGGGCATCCCGGCTATTCTCGACCCTCCCGTAGATCACATCATCGAGAAGCGCCGAGAGGGCCTCTCCCACCTTGGGCCCAGGTGCAATCCCCAGTGCACGAATGACGTCTCCCCCACCAACGGCAAGGTCGCGCACGCGATACACCGTCCCCCGCGACAGCTCGGCAGAGAGCGCGCGCTCGAACGCGTCCAGCTCAACCGCGCGCTGTGCGCAGGCTCTCGTCTTTGCAACGGCATCGCCGCGCTGAAGGTCCAGAAGCTGGTACGCCAAGGCCGGAGCCTCGCCCGGACGCGCCTGGTCGAGCCTTCTCAGCAGCCGACGCACGCCAGCTGGGGTCGCCGAGAGGTGTCGGTCATGGTACTTGACGAGCGTCGCGGCCCTGCCAGCCACCTCGTGCGGCAGCGCAAGCCCCAGGATGGTGTCCCGGCAGATGACCGAGCCCGCACGCTGGTGGTCGCGAAAGTGCCCCCGGCCGTTCTCGTCGACGGACGCACACACGGGCTTTCCCGCATCATGGAGCAGCGCCGCCCACCGCAGCTCCTGCGAGGGGATGCCCCCGGCAAACGCCTCGACGCCAGAGCACACCCTTGCCGTGTGCTCCAGGAGGTCGTAGGCATGGTAGGAGCTCCTCTGGTTCATGCCCCGCATGGGGATGAGGGCTGGTACGGCGCGGGCGACCACGTCGAACTCGTTTCGAAGCGCCCAGGACACGCGCCCAGAGGAAACGATGCCATCCATCTCCTGGCCCACGCGCTCGCGCGCGATTCCGTCAAGCTCGGGGGCGCACGCAACGAGCGCCGCCTGCGTGCGCGGCTCCACGTCAAAGCCCAGCCTGCAGGCAAAGCGCACAGCCCTGAGAACCCGGAGCGCATCCTCCTCAAAGCGCCGGTAGGGGTCGCCCACCGCGCGAATCATGCCAGATGACAGGTCTTCTCGCCCACCGAAGAGGTCAAGGAGGCCGCGCTCCGGATGGTATGCCATGGCGTTGACGGTGAAATCGCGACGGGCAAGGTCTTCTCGCACGTCTCGAATAAAGCGCACCTCATCGGGATGACGACGGTCGGAGTAGGACCCCTCGACACGATAGGTGGTCACCTCGACAGGCTGGCCCTCGACCACCGCGGTCACGGTGCCGTGGGCGATGCCCGTCTTGTGCACCTCGATTCCGGAGTCGGCAAGCACGCGCTCCGTCTCCTGCCAGGTTGCGGAGGTCGTCACGTCTACGTCGTGCATGGGCGCGCCAAGAAGCGCATCGCGCACCCAGCCGCCAACGACCCACGCCTCGAAGCCCGCCGCCTCGAGCGTCCGCAGGACGCGCAGGCCATAGCCCGGCACGGGGTATGCTGGCACGTCTCGCACCACCGGCATGCGCATCCTCCCTGCTATAGGCACTGTCCTTCTCATGCACCGAAGTATAGCGCGCTCGCAAAGGAGGGCATTGACTGCGTGGGACCTAAACCTCACACGTGTTGTTTCTTTTCTTATCAATAGCGAAGAAACCCCAGTTGGGCACTACCGGTAATAATGATTGAAACAACACGTGTGAGGTTATGGAGCAGAGCGACGCACGGAGCAGAGCGACGCACGGAGCAGAGCGACTCACGCACACCTGACAAAACGCGGCGAGAAAAGCTCCACAACGCGGGGGCGCCCGTTTTGGGCCCACGCACCCGCGTGATATGCTTCGGAGCGGAATATATGACACGAACGATCGCTATTGGAGGGTCACATGGACGAGCTTAAAAGCGTCACCGCCGACGACCTCGCGGCCTCGCACGAGAACTTCTCGGCCGAGCGCGCGAACGTCGTCGCAAAGAACGCCGTCACCGCAAGCGGCATCCGCGCCGCCGCGCGCCGCCCCGAGGGCGTTGCCGCAAACGCGCTGGGCTTCGACATCGAGGTCACGCAGGGCGAGAGGTGCAACCAGGAGCGCTCCGGCCGCTGCTGGATGTTCGCAAGCCTCAACACCATGCGCTACCGCGTCATCAAGAAGTACAACCTCAAGACCTTCGAGCTCTCGCAGGCCTATCCCCTCTTCTGGGACAAGCTCGAGAAGAGCAACTGGTTCCTCGAGAACATCCTCGACACCCTTGACGAGCCGCTCGACGGGCGCCTGGTCTCGTTCCTGCTCACCGACCCCATCGGCGACGGCGGGCAGTGGGACATGTTCCGCAGCCTCGTGAAGAAGTACGGCGTTGTGCCCAAGGAGGCCATGCCCGAGACCGCCTGCTCGAGCCTGCGCGGCGCCGCAAAGCGCCTGCGTCAGAGCCACGAGGCTGGCGTCGAGATGGACGACCTACGCTCCATGAAGAAGGAAATGATGGACGAGGTCTACCACCTGCTGGCAACCTGCCTGGGCGAGCCGCCCGCGAGCTTCCCCGTGCGTCTGCGCGACAAGGACGACAAGCTCGTGCTTGCCGACACGTTCACGCCCAAGGAGTTCTTCTCGACCGCAGTCGACATGGACGTGGACGCCTACGTCTCGCTCATCAGCGCACCCACGGCCGACAAGCCCTTTGGCCACACCTACACCGTGAGCAGGCTGGGCAACGTGTGGGAGGACCACGGCGTGCGCTACCTCAACCTTCCGCCCGCAGAGCTCAAGCGCGCGGCAATCGCGCAGCTGCGCGACAACCTGCCCGTGTGGTTTGGGTGCGACGTTATCCAGAGCTACCTGCGCGATGAAGGCATGATGGACACTGCAGCGCTCGATGTTGACGCGCTCTTTGGTTTCCCCGTTGAGGGCAACATGGACAAGGCCGAGCGCCTTGACTACGGCGAGAGCCTCATGACCCACGCCATGGTGCTCGAGGGTGTGCGCCTGGACGCAAATGGTAACCCCGAGCTCTGGAAGGTCGAGAACTCCTGGGGCAAGGACCATGGCCGCGACGGATTTGACACGCTCTCCGACGCATGGTTTGACGAGTACGTCTACCAGGTCGTTGTTGACAAGAAGTACCTCACCGAGGAGGAGCGCCACACCTACGAGACCGAGGAGCCCACGGCCCTCGCGCCATGGGACCCCATGGGTTCGCTGGCGTGAGACAAAGGAGACAAAGGGACAGTCCCTTTGTCTCATTGTGTGCAATCGAACTACGGCAATAACATCAAGAAATGAAAGAGGCCGGAGGCTCTTCTTGCCTCACAGGGAAGGAACAATATGGGAAGCATTGATACCGGCTGGGCGCGCGAGCAGGGGGCGGCCTTTGGGGCCGAGCGCGCCAACCGCGTTGCAAGAAACGCTGTGACCTCCATGAACGTGATGGCCGCCGCACGCGACTACACGCGCATGCGCACCTACCACGACACCTACGGCGTCTCCATCAAGCGCACCGGCGAGGTCACCAACCAGCGCCAGAGCGGCCGCTGCTGGATGTTCTCGGCCTTCAACGTGGCTCGCGCTGCCACGATGAACCTGCTCGACGTGGACTCCTTTGAGTTCTCGCAGGCGTTTGGCATGTTCTACGACAAGCTCGAGAAGGCAAACGCCATGCTCGACCACGTGATTGCGCTTGTCGACCGCCCCGACAATGACCGAGAGCTCGACCACGTTCTCGAGTGGGGCATGAGCGACGGCGGTTACTACTTCGAGGCCATGGACCTCATCGCCAAGTGGGGCCTTGTCCCCAAGGACGTGATGCCCGAGACGGCCTGCACCAAGAGCTCCGCCGAGATGGACGCCCAGCTCGACCGCCTGCTGCGCCGCGCCGCAGCGGACATTCGCCGTGCCCACCGCGCGGGCGCCAGCGCCGACAAGCTTGCTGCCAAGAAGGACGCCTACATGGCCGACGTCTACCGCATGCTCTCCGTGTGCCTGGGCGAGCCGCCCGCGACCTTTGACCTTGAGGTCAAGGTTGGCAAGACGGCCAAGGTCGACGCCGCAAAGCTCACGCCGATCCTCCCCGAGAACGCTCCCGAGAAGGCAGACGATGCAGACGCCAAGGAAGCCGAGAAGGACACCCGCATGCTGCTCCGCGACCCTGGCATCACCCCGCGCGAGTTCGCCGAGCGCTATGTTCCCTTCGACCCCAATGACTACGTGCAGCTGGTCTGCATGCCAGGCTCCTCTCGCCCCTGGAAGACGGCGTGGCACGTCCTGCTCGAAGAGCCCATGGTTGGCGGCACCCCCAACCGCTTCCTCAACATGCCGCAGGAGGTGCTGGAGCAGGCCGCCATCGCCAGCCTCAAGGCGGGCGTGCCCGTGGGCATGGACGCCGACGTCATGCAGGAGTTCCCGCGCCACATCGAGGACTTCCCCGGCGTTCTGGCAACCGATGGCCTCGACCTCGAGGGCCTCTTTGGCATTGGCCTCAAGATGAGCCGCGAGGACATGCTCGACGTGCGCGAGACCTCCCTCACCCACGCCATGACCTTCCAAGGCGTGGAGCTGGACGACGCGGGCAAGCCCGTGGCCTGGCGCGTCGAGAACAGCTGGGGCAAGGACTCCTGCAAGGACGGCTACCTCTACATGAGCGCCGACTGGTTCCGCACCTACGGCGGCGCCGTGGCGGTAAATGTCGAGCCGTGGGACGGCGTTGCCGCCGGCCTCGGCGTAAGGTCGTAGGGCTGCGGGGTTTCTCGCACGCAATGCTAACAGCACGGACCATTGGAGGAGATATGGCTACATCACAGGACACCCCCGTTCGAAACATCGTCTTTGACATGGGCGGCGTGCTTCTCGACTTCAATGGTCCGCTGTTCTCGCACGTCTTCACTGACAACGAGGAGGACGCCGCGGCACTCAACGCGGCGCTCTTCGCGAGCTCCGCTTGGCCGCTGCTTGACGCGGGTGCCATAAGCGAGAGCACCATCGAGCGCATGGCCCAGGCGCGGCTTCCGCAGCGGCTCTGGCCCAACCTGCACGAGTGCATGCTGCACTGGCACGAGCACCAGCCCGTCTTCATGGAGACAAACGCCCTTGTCGAGCGGCTGCACGCCGCAGGCTATGGCTGCTACGTGCTCTCCAACGCGGGCACGCGCTTTTGGAGACAGAAGGACCGCATTCCCTCCTTCCCTCTTATGGACGGCTGGGTGGTCTCGGCGTTCGAGCGCATCATGAAACCAGATCCAGCAATCTACCTGGTGCTCTGCGAGCGCTATGGCCTTAATCCAGCAAGTTGCCTCTTTGTGGACGACAACGCGGACAACGTGGCAGGTGCCAGGGTCGCCGGCATGCAGGCGCACCAGTTCACGAGCGCCCAGGAGCTGGAGGGCTATCTCAGGGAGCTTGGCCTTAGATTTTGAGCTAGTCTAACAGCGCTCTGCACCCGATTGATTTCAACAGCGCCCCTTGGCCGCATGGCCTAGGGGCGCTTCTCTCTGACAGCCATTTCTACCTCTCCCCCACCTTCTCCAAGTATTCCGCGCAGGTCAACGCCGGAACTGTTGATCCCTCAAACGCTTTGGCATCACGAGAGAGAATCACGTCAACACCATTGAGCTCCGCACATGCCCGAATCAGTCCGTCTTCGAAGTCCGGCTCATCAGAGCGAAGGGCCAAGTCGCACTCCTCGGCACCAAAGGGAGCAACAACAAGAAGACCGGCGAGAAGATCAATACAATGGCGGGCGGTGCGCTCATCGTATGCCTTTTCCAACACGTAGTAGGCATCTTTGAGAGACATGGGAGTTACCAAGCCCATGTCTCCTCCGCCGTTGCAGCGCTCTATCGAGAGAACCGCCTCCTGCGATTGGGGGCGCCTCTCGTCAACAAGGTCCAGCAGCACGTTGGTATCAAAGAGCAGCCTACTCATACTTGCTCGCAACTAAATCCTTGGCTTGGGAGTCCGTGAGAGAGTCCAGCCAGTCCACCTTGGGCAAAGATGCCCTCAGCTCCATGAGCTCACGGAGCTTTGTGGGTGTCTCGTCGTGCACTTTGACCCCGTCTACGGGAATCTCGCCAGTCTCGGCAATTGCTTCCCATGTGCGGCGGATAACCTCCCCAGGAGCGACACCTTCACGTGCCAGGATTCGCTCCACCCGACGTGCGGTGAGGACGTCAATTCTCCCCGAGACAACCGTAGTAGCCATGGCTCCTCCTTACTGTATACGTGTTTACAGCATAGCGGAATGACGGAGTCTTCACTTCACTATTGAGGCGCTTCGGAAATCGGTGGCAAATCTGCGACAAGCGGAAGCCGGAGCGGCCGCGGCGCTAGAACTCGGCGAAGCCCGGCTCTCCCACGCGGCAGATGTCATCGCCGTTGGCAAAGTCTGTCACCGCGGCGACAAAGGCCTCCTCGTCCCCCGTGTGGAAAGCGCAGGTAAGCTGCACGTCCTCGGCAAATACGGAGTCTCGCACGCGTCCGCCGGCATCTGCCACCATGCGCGTGAGACGATCGTAGGCTGAGTATGGAATCTGCACCACTACGCGCGTCACCAGTGTCATCTCGACAACGCTGTCCGCAGCATGGGCAGCTTCGACAGCTGCCTGCGTGGCCGCCGTATAGGCGCGAACAAGGCCGCCGGGTCCGAGGAGCGTCCCGCCAAAGTAGCGAGTAACCACGCAACAGACGTCCTTGAGGTCGGCGCCATGCAACACCTCGAGCGTAGGCATGCCGGCAGTGCGGCTGGGCTCGCCATCGTCCGAACAGCGCTCCCGACCGTCCGCAAGAACCCAAGCCGGCACGTTGTGTCGGGCATCATGATGGCGCGAGCGCACCTTCTCGATGAAGGCGTTTGCCTCGGCCTCGCTCGACACGTGCGCAAGCTGCGCGATAAAGCGGCTGCGACGGTCCTCGAACTCGCCCGTGACCTCGGCGCCATTCGTAAGAGTGAGATAGCCGGACCGTAACGTCTCCCCCACCGTTATGCCCTACCTTCCAGGCTAAAGAGGGGCTCCCCTGCGCGGACCCGCACGCCCGCGGCCACGGCAGGCATAGCCTTGCCAGATGCGTTCATCACGGAGACCATCACCATATCATCATGCCCGGCGGCACGAATCTTCTCGACGTCAAACGTGATGAGTGGCGCACCAGCCTCAACGTGGTCACCCTTCTCGACCAGCACGTTAAAGCCATCACCGCGCATCTCGACGGTGTCGACACCAATATGGATGAGCACCTCCATGCCGTCGCCAGAGGTGAGCCCCAGGGCGTGCCCGGTATCCACGGCAGACGTGACTGTGCCCGCGACCGGCGCATATATGACGTTTCCGGAGGGCTTGACGGCCATACCCGGACCCAGCATCCCCTGTGCGAAGACTGGATCAGACACTTGGGAGAGCGGCGTTGCAACGCCATCAACCGGAGCGAGAACACCGCCAGGCTCCGCAGAGGCGGAAATGGCACGGGGCACCTCCGTCGCCGTGCGCCTCCCGCGCGAGAGCCTGTCAAAGATCCCCATGCAAACGACCTCCCCCGGGCGCTGCGCCCCTCGTGCATACATACCTTGTGCAGGATACCCCGTCATTGTAATTGCGCTGCACGACGACTGGCGCCATCGTGCTAGAATCTCCCCTGCGAAGTGGGCCAGACGATCGCGGGGCCGGCGGCTTGCCGCTGGCCATGAGGAAAGTCCGGGCTCCACAGGGCAGGAAGCTGGCTAACGGCCAGGCGGGGTGACCCGACGGAAAGCGCCGCAGAAAAGAAGACTCCCGCTGCCCGCCTCGGCGGGTGAGAGAAAAGCTGAAACGGTGGTGTAAGAGACCACCAGCGTCGTGGCAACATGGCGGCTTGGCAAGCCCCTTCCGGAGCAAACGCAAATAGGAGCGCTATGGTGTGGCCCGCACCGCGCTCGGGTTGCGCGCTAGAGGGCGCCGGTAACGGCGTTCGTAGATAAATGATCGTCCACGACAGAACCCGGCTCATAGGCCCACTTCGCACTATTTGCTCAGGATGAGCAACCTGCAGCCCTTCGATGCATCCAAGCAAGTCTATTGACAGGCACTTCCCGAATCTCAAGGATTGCCTAGCCTCCGGAGTGAGGCACTGCACAAAAAACGACTTTGACGGCCCAAATTCGGGACTTCGCTTAGTATCACCCCGTGAGTGCCATTTTTCTACCTGCTGTTCCTCAAAAAGTTAGTACCTTCGTACTCGATGGTTCGCCGGAAATGGGCCGTCAATGTCGATTTTCATGCAGAGGGCCCCTCTTCCAGCACTCGAACGGCTGGCATCAAAAGAGCTGAAACTGCGGGTTTGTAAGCATGCAATATAGTGCCTCTTGAGCTAACAGCTGCTTTCTATTAAATGTTTTATGTCTAATCCCAAAAGTGTTCTCAACGAGCCACCAAAAGTCTTGGTATAGCCCGAACGTCTTTATCTGCCCCCACGTCGCAGAAACCACTTTTATCCCCGCTGCTTCGATTACGTTCCGACGCGTGCTCGTATGATCGAGGCGATATCTGCCTGTATGGAAGTCGTAGCTGTCGTATTCGATGTCTCCCTTCACCGACGCATAGTACAGGTCACCAAACAGCTCATCAGTCGCCATCAGATTCTGCAGCCTTTCCGGTACAGCAATTCGCTGGTTCGCTACTACTTGAGGCATTGCTCTCCCGCCGAGCATAGGAGGGAGCGAGCTCGTTAGCGCAAGCAGGGTTTCTATTGGTGATGCCGTGTTTGGAACAACAACATATCGCAGAGCACGGCGTGCCTTGTTGAGCCCATATGCCCCAGGCATGAGATCCAGGAATGCCGATAAGTTCTCTGGAGTAGTAAGGGGATCTCGAGGCCCAGTGTAGCCCCTCCCCTCATCCGAGATAGAGAATCCCCCACAGAGATAGCACCCAATGACGGCAAGTTCTTGAATGCCCCGGCTCTGAGCCATCAATAGATAGGTAAGCTCGGGAGACGCCACTCTAACCTTACCCGCCAACGATTGAAAGGAACCCCTGGGCAGTACGGACGAGAGTTGATGCTCCCGCACCCCAGGATTTGACCTTCGCCCACCCTTGCCTGGCAGGAGCAGGTGGAGCGGACGTTCTTCAGAGCATCCAAACGGCAGTGGGCTCGAGATGACCTCGCCTTTATTTGCCGACGCATTGGCAAGGCTCGTATCGGGCGAACAATCGGGGAGACACTCGTCTCCCCTTTTTGTAAGCCAATATCGCAATGCCGACTCATGTCCCAAGTACAGCCCCATGCCAGCCCCTTTCCTCGGTTGTCGGAAAGGGTAGCAGGACGTGCTTGCACGTTCTTTTCAATCCACATACCGCAAGCGGGCAGACAGCTGTCACCAAACGAGAAAATGCCAGTTAGATAGGGGCATCGATCCATGGCAGTGCCGACAATAACCGTGAGGTCAAAACGAAACGTAATTCAGGAGTGCACATTGCTATGACATCATCTTAGAACACTTGTGCTAATCATGAGGGTGATGTAGACTTTATTAGAACACTCGTTCTATTATCGAGTCATCTGGGAGGTGCCATGGACAAGCTCACAAAGCTGGGGATTCTCGCCGAGGCCGCGCGCTTTGACGCGGCTTGCACCTCGTCCGGCGTCACGCGCGGGCCGCGCGAGGGCATGGTGGGCGATGCCTGCGCAAGCGGGCTCTGTCATTCCTTCTCAGCAGACGGGCGCTGCATCACGCTGCTCAAGGTGCTCATGTCCAACGCCTGCAGCTATGACTGCGCGTATTGCGTCAACCGTCGCGGAGCCAGCTGTCCTAGGGCAACGTTCGAGCCGCGGGAACTGGCCGAGCTTACGGTGGACTTCTACAAGCGCAACTACATCGAGGGCTTGTTCCTCTCGTCAGCCGTCTTGGGAAACCCGGACAACACCACGGAGCGCATGATTGCCTGCCTGGAGGCACTGCGGGGAGAGTTTCGCTTTAACGGCTATGTGCACGCAAAGGTAATCCCTGGTACCTCTCCAGAGCTTGTGGACCGTCTGGGGCGCCTTGCAGACAGACTCTCCGTGAACCTGGAGCTTCCCAGCAGGGCATCTCTCGCCTCGCTCTGCCCGGACAAGGACGCCCGTTCCGTCATGGCTCCCATGGCGCAGATTGCCACCACGCGCCACGCGGAGGAACAGGCGCTCCTAGACTCCCCCACCGGCAAGAGGGCACTGGCGAGAAGGCGCAGGGAAAAGGGCAGCCACGTATCCGAGGGAATGCAGGTCACCTCGGTTGGGGCGCGCTATACGCTTGGGCGGCCCACGAGCGCCGTTCCCAACGCGCTGCGCAAGTTTGTGCCGGCAGGTCAGTCCACGCAGATCATTGTGGGAGCCACCCCCGAGGACGACAACCACATCCTGCAGCTCTCGAAGTCGCTGTACGACCACTACGGGCTCAAGCGCATCTTCTTCTCGGCGTACATGCCCATGGTCGAGGACAGCCGTCTGCCAGACCGCGAGACGCCCGTGCCCTTGCGTCGCGAGCATCGCCTCTACCAGGCAGACTGGCTCATGCGCTACTACGCCTTCACGCCAGACGAGCTGGCAACGCCTAGCCGTCCCTGGCTCGACCTCGACGTGGACCCCAAGCTTGCCTGGGCGCTCGCGCACATTGAGACGTTCCCCGTAGAGGTCATGGACGCATCGCTCGAGACGCTGCTGCGCGTTCCCGGCATTGGGCCAGTTGGGGCAAGACGCATCCTCGCAGCCAGACGCACTAGACGGCTCTGTATGGATGACCTGCAGGGGCTTGGCGTTGCGTTCAAGCGGGCGCGCTACTTTGTGACGTGCGGCGGCAAGCGAGACCTTGCTGCCCCACTCGATCCGGAACTCATAAGGCAGAAGGTGGTGAGCGATGCCGCAGGGAGCAAATACAACACAACCAGACGCCAGGCAGAGGGGCAACTTAGCCTGTTCTAGCACGCGCGAGGCCGCCGCGGCAGGCAGTGCCGTCGAGCGCGCGACGGCAGAGGTGTTCTCTGCGCTCACTGGCGGCGAGGCCGTTGCCGTGTGCTGCGAGCGCACCACGGAATCCTTGCTTGCGGCCGTGGGCGTAACGTACCTCGCGAACGCTGAGCCACATCGCGTGCGGCTGGTTGCCAAAGATGAGGCTCAGGTACGCATAGGCGAGAAAATCGTGACTTTTGAAGACGAGGACGACGACTCCGTTGTGGCGCTAGCCAAGCGGGTGTTTACGGGCTTCGAGAAGCGCTGTGGGACCACCTGCACGCGGCGCGTTGTTCTCGCCTGCGCGTCTGACGAGAGTGGCATGCCCGAGATAGTCCATCGCTACCTGCGTTTGGGCTTCTCGGAGGGCAAGCGTCTCTATGAGGACATTGCGGCACCAGAGGCGCTGGCGTTTGCCAAGCTGGTGCAGCGTGTCTCCTCGGAGTGCGAGCACACGCGCCAGTTTGTGCGCTTTGCTCGCCTCCCCGATGGTACCTTTGTCTCGGTCTTCGAGCCCAACGAGAACACGCTACCGCTGGTGGGCACGCACTTTGCGCGTCGGATGCGGGAGGACCGCTTTGTGGTGGTTGACCCTGGCCACCTGGTTGCCATCTTCCACGAGCCAAGCGATGCCGCCTGCGCCGTCGTGGGCCTCGATGAGGACACCGCCGCCGCGCTTGCCGCGCGCGTGGACGAGACGGACGAGAGAGAACGGCTGGTCCAGGCGCTGTGGCAGCGATTCTATCGCGCTATGGAGCTGCCGGGTAGAGGAGTCGCCAGCCGCGGGTATGACCTGCGCGCCTCCTGGATGCCCAAGCGCTTCTGGCGCGGACTGCCGGAGCTGGGCGGTAGGCCGTGAGATGGACGTCGTCCATCAGGCCGCCTCTGGACGAGCGTAGGGTATGGGCAGACTCTCACATTTTCTTACCGTAGACCTCGTCGTGGGTTCCCGTACGCACGAGCATGAGCTCAGTGTCCGACAGTCGGTACATCAGCACCCATTTGTCCTTAGGCGGGTTAGGTGCGGAATCCACATGTATGGATCGATAGCCCTCGAGAGCGCCGGTTAGCGCATGATCGCGATAGCGATTATCGAGTTCACATGTATCACTCATTAGTAAATCAGAGATAGCGGCTTTGAGAGCCTTCTCGTCCCAATGACGCTTTTTACATGCCTTTACGTCGCGGAGAAAACGCGGGGTAAAGGATGCTGAATACATGACGAATCCTACAGATCAAGCGCCGCGAAGAGGCTCTCGGCAGTCTGGTAAGTAGTGTGGCCGGAATCAGCCGTCAGGACGTCTGATTCATCCATAGCCTGACGCGTCTCGGCTGGAATACCTGCCTCCTCATGCGCCAGGGGACGAATCTCTACCCAAGGCTTGTTGTTCTTGAACACCACCACGGAACGACCGGTGCGATTGACATCGGCTGTAAGACGGCTGAAGTTGGTCTTTGCATCGGACATGCCAACAGTGGGCGTGATTGCCACAGCGGACCCCCATCCTGTTAAACCAAAAAATAGGGCTACTTTCTGGTTTATATATTATGCCATAGTGCTCATGCCGACAAATAGTAATCTGAGAACCCCATCAATGCACCAGACCAAACGGTCCATCTTGGGATGAATCTCGAATTGAAATCGGTGCGAGCAAGACACGTTAGGCACGCAGTGGATTATCAGTCAGATCACGCTGCCCCAAGACTGAACTCGCTCAGAGGGGAAAACACTGGTCATTTACCTTTGGATAGGTCGGGCAGATTACGCTGGTTAATAATACGAGGCAAAGTGTCGAGCTTAGCCATCAACAGGAAGTATGGGATAAAAGGGACTGAAGGTTCTTTCTCATCAACCTATTTGGGAGGGACGGAGCTTCTGTTTTTGGACGAGCTGTTCATCCTCCCTCGCCGAATGGATAGTCAAGGACAATTGGTCGGGAAGATTGCAATCAAGATATTCGAGCATCCCACACAGGGGCAAAGCTACATTTTCGACGCCATCGGCAGCTCAATCAGCGACAGGCAGCCATCGCGAAATGCGCATAGCTCCCAGATGATTCGAGAGTCCAGTCCACAGGAATCATCAACACGACAGGTCTCACGAAGCTCAAGAAGTGAGCGGCCTCCGGGGTTTCGCTATTGGGGCAAGAAAACCCCAGCCGCCACGAAAGCCGCTATTTCGATTCTACCCAGTGATTACCCTCGTCCAGTCGGCCGGGACACCGGAGCCTAGTTCCGGCAATCGGGGTTCGGATCCCCGGCGGGAAGCTTTGTGGGTTTACTTTAGGCGAGCCGAAGAAAGCGAGGGTTAGTCGCCCATTCGCAGACCTACGGCTCATTTCGTGAGGATGAGGTCCCCTCCTTTGATGATTGCGACCTTGCTAACCCTCTTGTCCTCGATCACCCACGCGACCTTTGCCGTGACGGCATCCCTCGAGATGTCGCTTCGCATGAGGTCAATCACGAAGTTGGTTTGACTATCACTCAGATTGGCACTACTCCAAAACCGTGGCCATGCGGCTGCTTAATCTGACGAGGGGCGCCATGCGGCGCCCCAGGTTTGCGATGGCATCCCGCCGAGGGCTCGAACCCCGATCGCACGGACCTGAAGCCGTGAGTTCTCACCGTTTGAACTAGCGGGAAGTGTGGTGTAGGTGCATGAAAGTGGCCGCCTCCGATGGAAGCGGCCATGCGCGTGCGTCTGTGTCCGATGCGTCTAAGGGACGCTCGGAATGAAGCTCGAGACGTGCCCCCTCACGGTCTCCTCGGTCACCCTATCACTACGCCGTATGGAATGGTGTCGCTCACGAACCTGGCGTCGCCAAACTCCCCTTTCAGGGCGTTCTCGTCTATTGAGCGAATCTCGGAGTCCTCCGGTGTGCGCCCAAGTCTCACGTAGGCGCTCTCAATCGACGAGATTGCGCGATCCACGACTGCGCGTGGGACACCTGACCCGTCGTACATTGCGGGGTCACCGCACTGCGAGTCGATGGCGTACCACTTCCCCTCGTAGGGGACCTCGAACACGATCGTTCCGCTGTAGAGCCTGCGCATCCTCATGGTCCCGCCCCCTCCAGGAGCTGCCTTATCGCGAACGCGAACAGCTTAGGGTCGCGCTCCCTTAGTCCGACTGGGTCGCCGTATAGGCATTGTAGCTTGGATGCCAGAGAGATTGGTGCTGCCCAATTTCTGAGCCTCAGTCCACCTCGTTGCCTACTGGGCTCTCCTTTCGAGAACGAGCCGAATCACAGCATCGCGCCACACATTCGTCACCCGAATGTGTGGCGACCTGCGCGGGATACAGATTCGGGTCCGAATGTGTAGCGGCGACCATCAAATGTGTAGCGCCGAACCACGAATGCGTACCGCCAACTCGCAACTGTACATCGAGCCGCTGCCGGCGCAGGCGAAAAGGACGCGCGCTGAGAACGCCGCCGCGTCTCAACAAAAAGGAGGCCCCAACTGGGGCCTCCCCTCTCACATCGATGAAGTTCTCGCTGTTTCTCGCGCTCTTAGTCCAGGTCGCCGAAGTCCGTCTGGAACGAGGCGTTGCTCGAAGCCGTGGCGCCAGGAGCAACGGGTGCGGCAGGCGCGCTCACCGCGGGGCGAGGCGCAGGAGCCGCAGGTGCAGCGCCGGAGCCGTTGGGCGCCGTGGAGAGCGGCTGCTGCGGGAACACGGAGTCCGCATCGTCCATGAAGTGCTGCAGGAGCTTCTTGTACTCGCTGCGGAAGTCCTCGCGGGACTGCTTGAGACGGTCGATCTCGTCCAGCTCGTTCTGCTTCTCGGCAAGCGCCTGGCGAATGACCTCGCGGGCCTTCTGGTCGGCCTCGTTGCGGATGCGCTCCGCGTTGTCGCGCGCGTCGGCAACGAGCTTGTCGGCGCTCTGCTGAGCAACGATAAGCACGCGAGAGATCTGGCTCTCGGACGCGGCAAGGTCGTCCTGCACCGCGGGGGTGGGAGCGACGGTCGTAACCTCCATGCGCTCGGGTGCAGCGTTGAGCTGCTCCTCGAGGCTGGCGACCTGCGCCTGGGAGGCAGAGAGCTGCTGCTCGGCGGTGTTCAGGCGGCCCTTGAGGTCCGCGATCTTCTGCAGCATCGCGTCAACCTCGCTGGAAATCTGCTCGAGGAAGGCGTCGACCTCCTCGGGGTCGTAGCCGTGCTTCGAGGGAGAGAAGGTCTGCTGCTCGATATCTGCTGGTGTGATTGCCATCTTTGTCCCTTTCACTTCGACTCGTCGCCCCGGGCAGCGCCCGCCAAGCGGCAATGACGTTACAAAAGTATAGCCAGAAGCAGGCGCTCTATGGCCTCAAGAGCGAATATCGCCACAATGGGCGAAAAGTCTATACCGCCGAGCGGCGGGATGAAGCGCCTGAAGATGTTCAGCCACGGCTCCACCAGCATGCCAATAGCGCCACGAAAGTCATCGAGCGCACCGGAGCCCCGCGGAATCCACGAGAGCACGCACCAGATGATGACCAGGATGTTGTAGATGCGGAAGAGCTGAACGATTAGGTTGGCTATCGTGTAGTTCAAGTGGTCCTCGCTGTCAGTCGCCGGTAGTCTTGCCGCCTGCAGCCTCAGAGAGCTCGCGGGTACGACGCAATGCCGCGTCGACCCCCGCACAGGCAACCTCAAACATACCCGACTCCATCGCCCGCAAACCCGCGGCCGTCGTGCCGCCGGGAGACGTCACTTTCTCCATATACGCACGAGGATGCTCGCCCGACGCCAGGAGCTGCTCCGCCACGCCGCGCATGGTGGAGAGCACGAGCTCGCGACAGGCCGCAGCGGGAAGGCCGCGCTCCACGCCGGCACGGGTGAGGTCGTCAACGAGCAGGGCCACGTAGGCAGGCCCGCAGCCAACCACGGCGCCCTCGGCGTCAAGCTGGTCCTCGCGAAGCACCACGGCGCTTCCCAGGGCCGAGAAGATCGCCAGCGAGAGGTCCAGGTCCTCCTTGGTGGCACGGGAGCCCGGGCAGACGGCCGTCGCGCCAGAGAGCACCTGCACGGGCAGGTTGGGCATGGCGCGCACCACGCGGGAGTCCTCAAGCGCTCGCTCAAGCGATGCCACCGAGACGCCAGCCGCGATGGAGATTACCAGGCGACCGGCAAGGCCCTCCGTGTGCTCTGCGAGGACCCCAGGCAGCACCTGCGGCTTCACCGCCAGCACAACCGCATCAGGATCCTGGGCGAGAAGTTCGTCGTTGCTGACGAAGGTCTTGATGCCAAGCTCTGCCAGCGGCGCAAGTTTGCCTGCAGAGGGATTGGCGACAAGAACGTGCTCCGGTGCCGCGGCGCCAGAGGCCACAAGCCCGCGCGCGATGGCAGCGCCCATGGAGCCCGCGCCAATGACGCCTATGACCTGCTCGATCTTCTCGGCCATGGCGATTACGCCTCGAGGTCGCCGTCGGCGACGAGCTTGTCGATGTCGCCCTGGGTGAGCTCGATGCCCGCCGGCAGCACCGCAAAGACGCGGTCGCCCAGCGCCTCGACCGAGCCCGCCACGCCGTAGCTCAGGCCGTAGCAGAAGTCGAGGATGCGCTTGGCGGTCTCAATGTTGGTGCCCTTGAAGATGAGGATGACGGGCTGGTTGGTGCGCACACGCCTCACCACGGACGCCCAAGCTCGGTGGTCGCAGACGCGCTGCTCGGCGCCGGCGGCTCGTAGGTCGGCCTGTAGGTGGGCTCGGGCGGCTCCACATAGGAGGGACGCGGACGCACGTCGCGCTGGTCGACATAGCCGGCAGCGGGGTTCTGCGTCACCGGACGGCCGGAGCGCGTGTAGACCGAGACGCTCTCCGCCTCGGGGCGCGAGGTGTTGCCCAGGAGCTTGGTGGCGCTGCCCGTGGGACGACGGTCACCATAGCCGCGCTCGCGGTCACGCTCGCGCTGCTCCTCGTCGCCCTCGTAGTAGTCGTCCTCGTAGTCGTCGTAGTCGTCGTCCCTACGGAAGCGATCCCTGATGTTGTCGAGGAAGCCCATGATTCCCCCATCCATTCCGCGGGGACCTGTGCCCCGCCCCATTGCCAGATTAACCCAGGACGTAGCTGGGGTCGAACACCGTTCTGCCAAGACGCACGATCGTCGAGCCCTCCTCGACCGCGATCGGGAAGTCGTCGCTCATGCCGCACGAGAGGACCGAAAGCGCAAGCCCGCTTCGCGCGGCCAGCTCGTCGCGCAGCTCGCGGAGGCCGGAGAAGGTCCTTCTCGCCGCATCTATGTCGTGCGCCGGCGCCATGGCCATGAGGCCGCGCACGCGCATGGCGGGAAGCGCGAGGATGCCGTCGAGCGCCTCGCGGACCTCGTCAGGCGAGAAGCCAGACTTTGACTCCTCCCCCGAGACGTTGACCTCGAGGAGGACGTCGCTCGTCACGCCGTGGTTTGCGCCGCGCTTCGAGATGGCCTCGGCAAGGTGCACCGAGGACACCGAGTGGACGAGCGTCACGTTGCCCACGACCTCGCGCACCTTGTTGGTCTGCAGGTGGCCGATCATGTCAAAGCGCACGCCCGCCATCTCCGGGTACGCCTCGATGCCCTTGAGCCTGCGGACCAGCTCCTGCGGGCGATTCTCGCCAAAGGCTCGGTAGCCCGCCTTCCAGGCAAGGTCCACCTGGGGCACGTCGACGGTCTTGGAGACGGCGAGAAGCTCCACCTCGGACGGGTCGCGCCCCGCCCGAGACGCGGCGTCGGAGATGCGCTGGAGGATCTCCTCCCTGCGCCCGGCGAGAAACGCCGCGTAGCTCTCTTGCTCTGTCTCGTCCATCAACGACCAGCTCCCCCATCCAACAAGACCCGCCTCGGCAAGAGGCGAGAAAGACGCTACTCTCCATTCATCACGGCCACAGCACCGTGCCGCCCGCACTTCCCGTGCTCTGCCCGGTACGAGAAGAACCTCTCGGTTGCCGAGGCGGTCGAGACGTCGCAGCAGGCGATGGAGCCTGCGGGCACCCCCTCCGCGACGAGCGCCGCCGAGACGGCGGCACCGAGGTCGAGGTTCCTCTCGCCCCAGATGACGCCAGGCCCAAACTCCGCCGAGAAGCGCTCGGCAAGCTCGGGCGAGACCTCGTAGTCCTCGCGCCCAATGTGCGGGCCAACGTACGCAAGAATCTGCGAGACGGGCGAGCCGGTCTCCTCAGCGAGAACGCGCGCCGCCTTGGCGCTGATGCGGGCGATGGTACCCCGCCATCCGGAGTGGACCACGGCAAAGCCTCCGGGCGCCACGAGCACGACCGGCACGCAGTCCGCAAAGCAAAGCAGCACCGGGACGTGATTGGCGGTGCAGACGATTGCGTCGGCGCCGGCGGCGGCGTCCGCCTGGGCGGCGCTGACCTCCTCCGCACTGGAGGCGCGCACCACGACCACGCGGTCGCCGTGCACCTGGTGCGGGTTCACGAGAGCGCCCTCCCAGGCGTCGGCCCCCATCGCGGCAAGCGCGCGACGGCGGTTCTCGGCCACGGAGGAAGGCTCGTCTCCGCAGGCGCCTCCCAGGTTGAGGGAGGCAAAGCAGCCGTGAGACACGCCGCCCGTACGCTCCGTGAACGCAAACGCGACCCCCTGGGGAACGGGCTCGTCCCCCAGGAGGGTCACGCCGTGCGACTGGTACCTTGTGAGCGTGGGCTCGGACATGGCGCTAGATGCGGCTGCGCTTCAGGAAGTCGGGGATGTCGAACTCCTTGTTGTCGCCACCCGCGGCGGGAGCGGCGGGGCGGCTCACGGGAGCCGGCGCGCTGTAGGGACGCTGCTTGGACTTGGGCGCCTGGGCCTGCGGACGCGCCACCGGCATGGTGGGGAGCGTCGGCTGGATGTTGGCGTCGTTGAAGCCGGTCGCGATGACGGTGACGCGGACCTGGTCGCCCAGGGACTCGTCGACGACGGTACCAAAGATGATGTTGGCCTCGGGGTCGACGTTCTTTGCGACGAGGTCGGCGGCGTCGTTGATCTCCTGGATGCCAAGGTCCTTGTTGCCGGCAATGGAGAGCAGCACGCGTGTGGCGCCATCGGTGGACGTCTCAAGCAGCGGGCTGGAGATGGCCTCGGCAGCGGCGTCGGTTGCGCGGGAGTCGCCAGAAGCGGTGCCAATGCCCATCATGGCCGTGCCTGCGCCCTTCATGATGGTGCAGACGTCTGCGAAGTCGAGGTTGATGAGGCCAGGGACGGTGATGAGGTCCGTGATGCCCTGGGTGCCCTGGCACAGCACGTCATCGGCCATGCGGAAGGCCTCGAGCATGGTGGTCTTCTTCTCGGAGAGGTCGAGCAGACGATCGTTGGGGATCACGATGAGCGTGTCGACGTTCTCGGAGAGGTTCTTGATGCCCTCGGCGGCGGAGTTGTAGCGCTTACGGCCCTCGAACGAGAAGGGCTTGGTGACGACGCCCACGGTAAGGGCGCCCACGTCGTTCTTTGCGATATCCGCAACGATGGGTGCCGCACCGGTACCGGTGCCGCCACCCTCGCCTGCGGTGATGAAGACCATATCGGAGCCGGCGAGCGCCTGCTTGATCTCGTCCCTGCTCTCCTCGGCGGCCTCCTGGCCAACCTCGGGGTTGGCGCCAGCGCCCAGGCCCTTGGTGATGTCGGTGCCAATGTGGACCTTGATGTCCGCGTCAGAGATGGCGAGCGCCTGCGCATCGGTGTTGATGGCGACAAACTCGACGCCGCGGATGCCCTCCTCGATCATGCGGTTCACGGCGTTGGTGCCGCCGCCGCCCACGCCAACAACCTTAATCACGGCGAGATAGTTGCTGGGGACCTCGGTGTCCTTCATCGTTTCCTCCTCGTTGGCGGCGGCCCTGTGCCAGCGCCCTTGCTGGTGCGTTCGTGCTTAGAAACCCTAAACCTCAGGTTAAGCCAGATGCTCCCCACGAAGCGACGTATATTTGCACATTGGGTGTGCCCTCGTCAAACACTTTGTGCAAACGGTGAAAACCGCAGGTAAACGGTACCACTTTGAGAGCGAGAAACCCTCCAGTAGAGCTTGAGGCTCAGGCTATTTGCCTAGTTTGAGCTCTTTGTCGACGTTCCGGTAGAGGTTGTGGCACCGGTGCTGGAGGTGCCGGTTGAAGACGTTGAGCCAGTGGTCGACGCACCCGTAGAGGACGTGGTGCCACTCGTCGTAGTGCTCGTGGTCGACGTCGAGTCCGTCGTCGTGGAACCACCGGTGGCACCTGTTCCCGCTGTCACGTTGGTTGAGTCAATCCTTCTGTAGGAGGGGCTTGAGGGCACGCGCACGTTGATGTAGGTGAGCTCGTCCGGATACTCCGCGAGCAGGCTTGTGACGACCTCCTCCTTGGACGAGATGTCCGTAGGAGAACCCAGGGAGACCTCGACCCCGCTCGAGAGGACACACGAGATGCTCGCCTCGCTCGGCGCCGTGAAGCTCACAATCTGGGATGCAAAGTCGGACGAGAAGCCGTCCAGATAGCTGCGAACCGCGGTAATGACGTCATCGGTCGCCTTGGAGCCCGCCACCGGGTCGACTGTCGCGGGGACCCCGGTGATGAGGATGGCTCCCACGGACGTGGCCTTCTCAAGGGCAACGTCGTCTGCGGACTGCCCGTCCGAGACATCCAGGTTCACAGGCTCGAGCCAGACCTCCCCCTCGCCCAGGTACCACGCGACGCTTCTCGAGCTCATCACCACGACGGCCTCGACCGTGCGCTCGGTGACAGAGATCTTGAGCTTGTCGGGAAACTCGCGCTCTACGCTCACTGACTCCACCCAGGGGTTCTTCATGAGGTTTTGGGTGATGGCGTTGGTATCCACGTTAAGAAGGGTCGTACCCTCCTCGACTTTGGCGAGCTTCTGGATGTCGTCGGCGCTCACATGGTCGCTGGCCACAGCGTCGATAGAGGTGATCTGGAAGGTCGAGGTATTGCTCAGCACGAGAAACACCACGCCGAGAACGGCAGCGACGATGGCCACAACCACCACGACGCGCATCGCTATGCCCATGGCGTCTGCAGTGCGCACCTGCCGGGCACGCGCCTCCCTTGCCTCCCTGCCGCTCTGGGGGCGGGGCGTGCGCTGCGGGCGCAGCGCTGACGGACGGGTCTGCGTTGTCCTGGGAGCCGCCGCAGGCTTGGGCGTACGAGACGCGCGCGGCATGCGCGGTGCGGAAGGCTGCCGGGTGGGACGAGGAGCGCGGGCGCGCGGTGCAGAGGAAGGGCGGGGTGGTCGCGTGGAGCGCGTCGAGCGCCCCTGCGTCGACCTCTGCGTCGCCTTGCGCGAGGTTGGCCTTCTTCTGTCGTTTGACGCCATGCCGTGCTCTCCCTATGCCCCAAACCCGAGCAGCTTGACCTCGGGCTGGAGGTCAATCTCATACTTGTCGCGCACGGCGTCGTGGACGTGGCGCATGACCTCCACCACGTCGTGTGCGTGCGCGCCACCGTCGTTCACGATGAAGTTGGCGTGGACGTCAGAGACCACGGCCCCACCCACGCGGTAGCCCTTGAGACCGCAGGCTTCGATCATGACAGCCGCAGAGCGCGAACCGGGATTCCTAAAGACCGAACCGCAGCAGGGCCTTCCCATGGGCTGGGACTGGCTGCGACGGCGCAGCCGCTCCTCCACATCGTGCGCGATGGTGTCGTGGTCTCCCGGCTGGAGGCAGAAAGTTGCCTCAAGGACGATCTCGGTGGTGGGCAGCGAGGTCACGCGGTAGCCCCATTCGACCTCGGAGGCCGCATGGCGCACTAGCCCCTTGCCCGGTCGCAGGCTCACCACGTCCTCAATGACGGCGCCAACCCACTCATGCCGGGTCCCCGCGTCCATGGAGACGGCACCGCCAACGGTGCCGGGGATGCCCGCGCAGAACTCGAGACCCGTGAGCGAACGTTTCATAGACTCGGAGACGAGCTTGGAGAGCTGCAGCGCGGCGCCAGCTGTCACGCGCCCGTCATCGGCAAAGCTCATGCGCGAGAACTCGCGGCCGAGCGTGATGACGCAGCCGTCGTAGCCGGTGTCAGCGGCGAGGATGTTGGAGCCCTTGCCCATGACCACCCAGGGCACGCGCTCCTCGCGCAGAACCTCGACGGTCTTGAGCAGGGCCTCGTAGGTATTCGCGCACACGAAGAGCGCGGCTGGGCCGCCAATGCGGTACGTCGTACGGTGCGAGAGCCGCTCGCCGCGAATCACGTCCGCGTCGATGGCTCCCGACAGGCTCATGTATGCGTTGAAGACGCTCACGCCTACTGCTCGTCTCTCTTCTCGTCACGCTCGCGCATGGCAGCGATGAACGCAGGGCCAATCTGGGTGACGTCGCCCGCGCCCTGCGTAATGAGCAGGTCGCCCGGGCGGCAGGTGTCGCAGAGGTTCTGGATGAGCTCGTGGCGGTTGGGGATGTAGGCCACGTCAGGCACCGTTCCCGCGGCTTCGACCTGAGACGAGACGGTCTTGCCGGAGATGCCAGGGATGGGCATCTCGCCCGCTGAAAAGACGTCCATCACGCGCAGGACGTCCACCTTGTCGAAGGCGTGCGCAAAGAGCGGCTCGAGCGCCTTGGTGCGGCTGTAGCGGTGCGGCTGGAACACACAGACAATGCGGTCAAAGCCAAGCTGCGATGCAGCGTCCAGCGTGGCGGCAATCTCGGTGGGATGGTGGCCGTAGTCGTCCACCACGGTGACGCCGTCGATGTCACCCACGTGGGTGAAGCGCCTGCGCGCGCCCTTGAACTCGGAGAGCTTCTCGGCGGCCTGGGAGACGTCTGCCCCCAGGACGTCTGCCACGGCGATGGCGGCCGTTGCGTTTGCCATGTTGTGGCGGCCGGGGTTCGACTTGATGGTCACGTCGACCGAGGCGCCGGAGGGGGTCTTCACCGAGAAGCGCATGGCCAGACGGTGCGGTGCCAGGCCCTCCTCGGGCGTGCAGACGTAGTCGTTGCCCTTATCAAAGCCGTAGGTCACCACGTGGCGGCCGGTCGAGCGGGCGAGCTCCACGTAGTGGGGGTTGTCGCCGTTCACCACGACGGTGCCCTTCTCGCCCACCAGGCCCATGAAGGTGCAGAAGGTCTTCTCGATGTTCTCGAGGGTGCCATAGTGGTCGAGGTGATCGGCCTCGATGTTGGTGACCACCACCACGTCGGGGTTGAGGTAGAGGAAGGAGCCGTCGGACTCGTCCGCCTCGCACACAAAGTAGCCGCCTTCGCCGTTCCTGCCGTTGGTGTCATAGCCCTCGACCACGCCGCCAATGAGGAAGGAGGGGTCCCAGCCCAGGCGGTCAAGCATCGTCGCGATCATGGACGACGTGGTGGTCTTGCCGTGCGTGCCGGCAACCGCAACGGTGATGGCGTTGTTGGAGAGGTATGACAGCATCTTGGCACGCGGCCAGATGGGAATGCCCAGCTCGCGGGCACGGACGACCTCGGGGTTGGTCTCGGGGATGGCGCTCGAGGTGACAACGACCTCGGGCGAGACGCGGTCGATGGTCGCGGCGTCGTGGCCAATGGTCACGTCGATGCCTGCGTCCTCGAGCTCGCGCACGTAGTGGGAGCTCTTGAGGTCGGAACCGGTGACCTTACAGCCGCGCTTGTTGAGCACGAGGGCGATGCCACTCATGCCCGCGCCGCCAATACCCACAAAGTGGGCGCTCGCGATGCTCTTGCCCTTCTCGACGGCATCTGCGCCGGGCTTCTCCACGATGTCTGCCATGGCTACCCCTTCCAAAGGTGCGCGGCGAGAAGACCCGCCGCGGAAACTGGTTCGCCTAACCCATTTACTCTAGCCGATAGACGGCCCGTCGCGGCCCACGACGGTAAGCCACCACGGACTCCGCAGGCGCGCTCGAGCTATTGGCGACTGCCTAGCGCGCGGCCGCGCGCTCCACGACGTCTGCCAGCTTGGCGGCCGCCTGGTCCTGGCCCAGGCCACGCGCGCACGCGCGCATGTGCTCGCGCCTCTCGCCGTTGCCCACCAGGTCGAGAAGGTCGCGCGCAAACTCGTCACCGTCGATGGTGTCATCGGCGAAGAGGTCCGCTGCGCCAGCGTCCACCAGGTAGTGCGCGTTGGTGGTCTGGTGGTCGCCCGTTGCAAGCGGGTAGGGCACGAGCACGCTCGGCACGGCAAGCGCGGCAATCTCGGCGATGGAGGAGGCACCGGCGCGCGAGACCACGAGGTCTGCCGCCGCAAGGGCCTCTCCCATGTTGGAGATGTAGGGTACGACCTGCCAGCGCTCGCGCTCGGCATCCGCAAGGTGGAGCGAGGACACAACGTCGTCGTAGAGCTCCTTGCCCGTGGAGTGCACCACGTAGAGCCCGGGATTGGCAAGCAGGCGCTCCTTGAGGCGCACGACGGCCTCGTTCACGTGTTGGGCGCCAAGGCTGCCGCCAAAGACCAGAAGCATCGTGGCGTCCTCGGGGATGGAGAAGGCCGCGCGCCCCGCCTCGCGCGAGGCGTCAAGGACGCTTCGGCGCACGGGGTTGCCCGTGAGCACGATGGCGTCATCGTCGTGGACGTGGCCCTCGAAGGCCGCGCGCGCCTGCGGCAGCGACACGCACACGTAGCGCGCGTGGGGTGCAAGCGTCTTGTTGGCAAGGCCCGGCACCGAGTTCTGCTCGTGGAGCACATAGGGGATGTGCTGCTTGCGGCAGCGGTCCATGAGGGCAAGCTCGACGTAGGCACCAAACCCCACGGCAACGTCCGGCGCACCCTTCTCGGCAAAGACCTCACCCACGCGCGAGGAGGCCTTCCCCTCGCGTACCAGGGCCGAGACGAGCGTCCAGGGCCTCGAGCGATCAAAGCCGGTCACGTGGATGGGCTCGAGCTCGAAGCCGGCCTGTGGAACGAGCGTGCCCTCGAGCTTGGCGCTTTGGCCAAAGAAGCGCACGTGGTGCCCGCGGGCAGAGAGCTCCTCGGCCAGCGCGAGCGCCGGGTTGATGTGACCCGCGGTACCTCCGGCGGCGATTGCCACCTCAAGACTAGTTCCTGCCACGCCTGCCATCCCCTCTTCCGGACCCACGCCCGCGGAGCCTCTCCGCGGCGCTGGGGCCGAGGTCTATACGTCCGCCTTCGTACCTGCCTTGCCTGCTGCTCCGGCCGCTTGAGCCGCCACGCTGCCGTGGCTGCGGACGTCTCTGCCCGCCGCCGTCGACCATGCGCAGGCCAGAGCCGGAGCCTCCGCGCTCGCCGCGCTGCCGCGAGGAGCGCGGCGTGGGGCTGCCCACAAGCGAGATGCCCGGGCCGGTCGCGGGTGCAGCGCCCCGCGGCCCCTCGTCGCCACCGGCAAACTGCCAGGACTGGCGGCTGCGGTCGTGGACAGTCTCGGGCAGCGTCGAGTGCTTGGACACCGAGACGATCATGCCCACGAGCATGAGACAGCTCATGATGGTCGAGCCGCCGTACGAGACAAAGGGGACGGGCTTGCCCGAGAGCGGGATGAGCCCCAGCACGCCACAGACGTTCACGAGCAGCTGGATGATGATAAGCGAGGTACAGCCGGCAGCGATGAGCCTGCCGCACATGTCGGGCGCATAGCGTGCGATGCGGAAGCCCGCCCAGGCAAGGACTCCAAAGGCGGCGAGCATGCCAAGCGTGCCCACAAGGCCAAGCTCCTCCCCCACCACGGCAAAGATGAAGTCGTTATAGGCCATGGGCAGGTAGGAGTACTTCTGCTTACTCATGCCAATGCCCACGCCAAAGAGCCCGCCCGAGCCAAAGGCATAGAAGCCCTGTATGAGCTGGTAGCCGGAGCCCATTGGGTCACTCCAGGGGTTGAGCACGGCAACAATGCGGGCACGCGAGTAGTCGTCCTTGAGCGAGATCGCAAGCACACCCACGATGCCAATGCCAAGCACGAGAAGGATCCAGCGGCGATCCATGCCGGCAAGGTAGCCCATCACGATGAGCGTGGCGCCAATGATGAGCGTGGAGCCCTTGTCGGGCTGCAGCAGGATGAGCGCAAGCGGCACGCCCACAAAGACCGCGAGGTTCTTCACGAACTCCGTGAAGCCCATGGTCTGCTCGTCGTAGTAGCGCTCGGCGAGGTCGGCCGCCACAAGGATAATCGTGATCTTGGCGAACTCTGACGGCTGGAGCGTGAAGGGGCCAATGGCGATCCAGCGCGTGGCTCCGTAGGCATCCGTGCCCGCGATGGGCAGGAAGATCAGCAACAGCAGGATGATGGTTAAGATCCAGATGATCCTGACCAGTGTCTTTCCCCAGAGGTGGTAGTCGCTCTTTGCGATGAATACGGCAATGCCCGTGCCAAATGCGGCAAAGATGAGCTGGCGCTTGAGGTAGTAGGCAGGGTCGTTGCCCAGAGCCTCGGACGTGAGCGACGTGATGGACGAAGCCGAGTAGACCATGAGGAAGCCAAAGCAGGTGAGGATCACCACCACGGCGATGAGCACAAGCCGCGGCTTCATGAACCTCTCGGGAACGCCGAGTATGGTCTTCTCGACCGACGAGCGCCCCGCGCTCCTCCCCTGGCTGCTGCGCCTGGTGGAGGTGCGAGGCCGCCCTGCGGCAGAGCTTCGGTATGTGGACGCCTGGGCCACTAGCACAGCCTCCCTGAGGCCACACGCTCGGCGGCCAGGCGCTTGAAGAGCTCGCCACGCTCCTCCATGTTGTGGAACTCGTCGAAGGACGAGCACGCGGGCGAGAGAAGCACCACGTCGCCAGCCTGTGCGCGCCCGCAGGCAGCCGAGAAGGCCTCGCGCATGTGCGGCTCGCGCACGACCTCAAGCGCAGAGCCCGAGGCATCGACCTCATCCTCCAGCGCACGGGCGATCCTCTCACCGGCGGCGCCGTAGCACACGGCAACGCGGCAGCGCGCGGCAACCGCGTGCGCCAGCGAGGTAAGGTCGGTGCCCTTGTCGTGGCCGCCCAGAAGCACCACGATGCTCCCCGGCCTAAAGGCCGTGAGGGCCTTCTCGACCGAGTCCGTGTTGGTGGCCTTGGAGTCGTTCACAAAGCGCACGCCCGCGACCTCGCCGCAGGGTTCGATGCGGTGCTCGAGCGGCGAGAAGGCAAGAAGCCCGCGACACACGTCCTTATCAGCAACATCCAGCTCGAGCGCTACGGAAGAGGCCACGAGGGCGTTCTCCTCGTTGTGCTCGCCCTTGATGAGAAGCTCGTCGGTGGGGACAAGGACGTGCTCGGCGCCGTCGAGGCGCACCACAAGGCGGCCGTCGCGCACGAAGGCGGCGCACGGCGTGCCGGGGTCCTGGCGCACGTCCACGCGGCACACGCGCAGGCCCCGCGCGTCGAGGCGGCCAATCACGGTGCGGCACCAGTCGTCGCCGTCAGAGACCACGGCAAGGTCCCCTGCCTGGAGGTTGGCAAAGATCTTCTCCTTTGCCTGGGCGTACGCCTCCATGCTGCCGTGCCACTCCACGTGGTCCGGTGTGACGTTCATGAGGCAGGCGACGTGCGGGTGCAGAAGGCGCGTGGTTGCCAGCTGGAAGCTCGAGAGCTCGGCCACGAACCACGAGCCGGGTTGGCGCTCAGCAAGGCGGCTCGTGATGATGGTGCCAATGTTGCCCACGGCCTCGGCGGCGCGCCTGCCCTCGCGCAGGAGCGCCGTGGTGAGCGTGGTCGTGGTGGTCTTGCCGTTGGTGCCGGTGATGCCCACCCAGTTGGAAGGGCTCTCGCGCCAGGCAAACTCGGGCTCGCCGATGATCTCTGCCGAGTGCGCGGCCGCCGCCCGGAAGAAGGCGGACCCTACAGGGATGCCCGGGGAGGCTATGGCCAGATCGAAGGTGCCCTCGATCTCCTCGGTACCCAGGACGCAGCGAACGCCCAGAGCCTCGAGCTCATGCGTAACGTCACCCTCGTGCGAGGAGGCGCCGCCAAAGAGCGTGACAGAGGAGACCCTCTCGCCAAGCCCCACCAGGTAGCGGCAGACGGCCTCGCCCGTGTGCCCTATGCCAAGAACGGCGACGTTGCCAAGACGCGCCAAGGAACTGCTGTCCTGCATGAGATGCCCCCTAGCCAAGCTGGAAGTACAGCGCGAAACCAAGGACCGCAAAGGCGGCCGAGACGATCCAGAAGCGGATAACGACCTTCGTCTCGCTCCAGCCCTTCTTCTCGAAGTGGTGGTGGAGCGGGGCCATGAGGAAGACGCGCTTGCCCGTGGTCTTGAAGCTCACGACCTGGATGATCACCGAGAGCGCCTCGACGATGAAGAGCCCACCCATGACGAGCGAGCAGATCTCGGTCTTGGTGAGCACGGCGAGGGCGGCGAAGGCGCCACCCAGGGCCAGCGAGCCCGTGTCACCCATGAAGATCGAGGCGGGGTAGCAGTTGTACCAAAGGAAGCCCACGCAGGCGCCCACGATGGTGGCGGCAAACACCGAGAGGCCAAGCTGGTCCTCGTTGTAGGCGACCATGGCCATCACGACCATGACCACAAGCACCGTGCCTCCCGCGAGGCCGTCCAGGCCGTCGGTGAGGTTAACGGCGTTCGAGAGGCCGGCCAAAAGCAGGAAGACGAAGATCATGTAGAGCCAGGGCACACGCACGCCACCGATGGTGGTGGAGAGCACGCCCAGGTCAAGCGTCGCGCCACCGGGGAACTCGATGGTGGGAGCGATTCCGCAGTAGTTCACCGCAACCAGGCAGAAGATCACGCAGACGATGGTGAGCCCCACCATCTTCTGCGAGGGCGTGAGCCCCAGCGAGCGCTTGTGCGCCACGGACTCGATGTCGTCGAGAAGACCCAGCGCACCCGTCGCGAGCATGGCGAAGAGCGCAAGGAAGAGCATGGGCGACCAAGGCGCCATGAGGAGCGTGGTCACCACCACGCCGAGAAGGATCACAATGCCGCCCATGGTGGGCGTCCCCTGCTTCACGAGGTGGCGCTTGGGGCCGTCTGCCCTCACCTGCTGGCCCAGCCCCTCGTGGCGCATGAGCTTGATGAAGAATGGCATCACCACGGCGGTGATGACGGCGGCAACGCCTGCCGCAAGAAGCACCTGGTAGCTAGGGTATGCGGGATTTCCCACAATGAACATCAGCGAAGCACTCCCCTCGCGAACGCATCTAGACCGCAAGAACGAGACGCCTTGACCAGCACGAGGTCGCCCCGCGAGAAGACGGGGGCGAGAGTCTCCACGGCAGCGTCAACCGTGGGGAAGAGCTGCAGGCGGTCCTCGGAGGCGCCCATCGTGCGCGCCGCCTCGGCCATCTCGCCGGCTAGGTCCCCGCCAATGAACACAAGCATATCAAGACCCTTGGCCGCGGCATAGGCGCCCACGTAGCCATGGAGACGGCGCTCCTCGCTGCCAAGCTCGCCCATCTCGCCCAGCACTGCCACGCGCATGCCTGTGGCATCCATCTCGGAGAGGACGTCGAGGGCGGCCGCCATGGAGGCGGGGCTCGCGTTGTAGGAGTCGTCGATCACGCGCACGCCGCGCGGGGACTCCGAGACGGCCAGGCGCATGTTCGCGGCGGGCATCGCGGCCATGGCGTCCGCAGCAGCGTCGCGGTCGAGGCCCAGGGCCTCCACCACGGCCATGGCGAGAAGGAAGTCGGGCACCACCTGGCGGCCGGGAACCGAGGGCGTGACCCGCCTGGACCAGCCGTCCCTGCAGGTGACGGTGAACGACGCCTCACCCGTGCCGGTAAGCTCGACGTTGGTGGCGCGGACGTCGTCGCCCTCGCGCTCGCCCACGTACTCCACGGCAATGCCCGCGGGGCGCGCGAAGTTCTCGGCAATGAAGGGCGTGTAGTCGTTGGCGCTCGTAAGCACCAGCAGCGGCTCCACACCGCCTGAAGCCACCATGCCCGAGACCACCTCGGCCTTGGCGCGGGCGATGTTCTCGCGAGAGCCGAGAAGCCCGATGTGGCTCGTGCCCACGTTGGTGATCACGGCAAGCGTGGGCGCGCAGCAGGCTGCCATGCGACGGATCTCGTTGGGATGGTTCATGCCCATCTCGCAGACGAGAACCTCGGCGTCCTCGGGTGCCGAGAGCACCGTGAGCGGCAGGCCAATGAGGTTGTTAAGGTTGCCCTGGGTGGCGTGGACGCGGCGCGCGCTCGCGATGCCCGCGCGCAGGAGGTCCTTGGTCGTAGTCTTGCCCACCGAGCCCGTAACACCCACTACGAGCCAGTTGGGGTGACGGGCGCGCCATTCGTGGGCAAGGCGAAGCAGGAACTCCTCGGCGTCGTCGTCCTGGGGGCGCACGACGGCGCAGCCGCGCTCGTGCGCGAGGGCGAGCAGCGCTGCATCAGGCTCGCGCGTCACCACGACGCAGGATGCGCCCGCCTCGACGGCGGCAGGCGCATAGTCGTTGCCGTCGACCTTCTCGCCAAGGAACGCCACAAAGACGGAGCCCGCGCCAACCTTGCGTGAGTCAATCTCGACCGTGCCCTCGACGCGCGCCGAGGGTGTTCCCTCAAGCAGCTGCGACCCCGTGCCAAGCACGAGGTCTGCGATGTCCATGGAAAGCATAGGTTCCCCCTGACCTAGTTTGATGTCGATGCGGTGGTCGTGGAGGCATCCGGAGAGATGCCAAGGTCCGTGACAGCCGCCTCCATTATCTGCTTGAAGGTGGGCGCTGCGGAGGAGAGAGCCAGATGCGGCGTTCCGTTGAGGCCAACGTAGACCAGGACGTCGGGGTCGTCGGCGTTGGCAAAGCCGCAGAGCGATGCCACGTACTTGCCCGCCTGGTAGCCGCCGGACTCGCTTGCCTGCTCGCCCGTGCCCGTCTTGCCCGCGATGGTGTAGCCGTCCACCTGGCCGCGCTTGCCGGTGCCGTCAGTCATGACCGAGGTCATCATGTCGGTGACCTCGTCGGCGGTGTCCTTGGAGATGACCTGGTCACCCGTGGGCCAGCTGACCTCCTCGCCGCCATGCGAGACAAGGAAGTGGGGCGTGGTGGGGATGCCGTCGTTTGCAACAACGCCAAACGCGCGCACGATCTGCACCATGGGCACGGCAAGGGCTTGGCCAAACGCCATGGCGCCAAGCGTTGCTCCCGTGTAGTTCTCGTAGCTGGTCACAATTCCCGCGGACTCGCCGGGGTAGTCGATGCCCGTGGTGTGGCCGATACCAAACTTGTCCACGCCCTCGGCGAAGCGCTGCGCGCCAATGACCTCCTGGGCGAGAAGCGACACGCCAACGTTCGAGGAGCGCACGAGCATGGTGCGCACCGTCATGTCCTCGGCGCCGGTGCGTGGCTCGTCGTCGGTAACCCAGTCATCGCCGGCAAGGATCCGCACGGGGACGCTGTAGACGCTGTTGGCGTTGAAGAGGCCATTCTCGACGCCGATGGCAACGGTCAGGATCTTGAACATTGAGCCAGGCTCGTAGGAGGCGGACACGGGCTTGAGCGTGAGTGCGTCCGAGCTTGTGTTGGCCAGGTCCGAGAGCTTAGCCAGGGGCGTCGAGCATGCAGCGTATATCTCGCCAGTCTTGGGGTTTGTCACCATGACCGAGCCAGAGTCCGCGTCGTAGTCATCGACGGCCTGGGAGATGACCTCCTCGGCCTTCTCCTGGATGTCGATGTCAATGGAGAGGACCAAGTCTTCGCCGTTCTTGGCCTCGGTGATCTGCGAGGTGCCGCCGGCGATGGGCGTGCCCGTGAGGCCCGTCTCGACGATCATCTGGCCATCGGTGCCCGAGAGGACGTCGTTGTAGTAGTACTCCAGGCCGGTGAGACCGTCACCGTCGGAGCCCACCACGCCCAGCACCTGGCTTGCCACGTCACCGTAGGGGTAGACGCGCTTGGTGTCATCGAGGTAGTAGACGCCCTTGAGCTTGGCGTCGGAGAGCTGCTGCTTGATGGTGTCGGCTACGTCGGTGTCCACCTGGCGCTGCACGTAGGCGAAAGTCGAGTCCGTGGTGAGCGCGTCGGTGTAGTCGCTCGCGGAGCCACCCAAGTTGGCGGCAAGGATCTGCGCCACGCCCGAGGGGTCGGTGACCTCCTTGGGGTTGCAGTAGATGGTCTTGCAGTCCACGCTCATGGCAAGCACGTTGCCGTTGCGGTCGTAGATGGTCCCGCGCTTGGCGTGGAGCGTGATCACGTTGGTGCGGTGCTGCTCAGCCTCATCAGAGAGGTTCGAGGCGTCGATCACCTGAAGCCACACCAGGCGCCCCACCACAACGGCAAAGACGATCATGAGGACGAGGAAGATCGTGCGCGTGCCGTTGTCGAAGCCACCAGGGCCCGACCCGCCCGGCCTTGACGCGCGGGCACGGTAACGGGCACGAGAGGCCTCGTCATACGAGGCCTCCGGCATTCCACGCCGCCCTTGGCGGCTCTGTCTCATGCTCTCTCTCACGAGGGAGTAGTCTACGCCTCGGGCGAGGCCGTATCGGTGTTCGTCACGGACTGCGCAGCATCCCCATCCGCGGAGGCGGAGGTGTTGGCAGTGGTGGCATCGGTCGACGCGGCGTCCGCGGAGTCGCTGGTGGACGAGAGGTCAATCACCTCTCGGTTGGTCGAGAGGGTCATGCCATAGTTCTGCGTGGCAATGCGGCTGATGCGGTTCGACGAGGAGAGCACCGACTTCTCGACCTGCAGGTCCTCGTTGAGCGTCTGCGCCTCCTGGATCTGGGAGCGCAGCGTCGAGTTGGCCTGGAGAGCCGAGACGGTTGCCGTGGAGAGCGCGACGCGGCAGGCCCCGAGTGCGATGAAGACGAGGGCGCAGGCGACAACCACGCGGATGCGCTGGAGGAACTGGGGACTCACGCCGGCGCGGGCGCGGGCGTCGAGTCCGCCACCAGTGACGACCGAGAACGACGGGCGCTGCTCGACGCGTTCGTCGCGGCGCTCGCGGCTCCTCTCGGCTGCGTCCATCCTGACGGCCTCTGAACCCTGATACCTCATTGCTGTCCCTTGTCTCCCGGCTGTGCCGGACGTTGTGCGTGCTGGTGCGTTGGTGCTTCGTTGGTGGTGCGTTTAAGCTGCGTTTGTGGTGCGTACTGCTTCGTTTGTGGTGCTATGCAGACGACCTTGCGGTCGGGTGCGACGATTCCGTGCCCTCGTGCGTGACGTCAAGCTTGACCGCCACGCGCATGAGCGCACTTCTCGCCCGTGGGTTGGAGGAGACCTCCTCCTCGCCCGCGACGAGCGGCTTTCTGGTCTTGACGTCGACTATCGGCACGTGGCCGCATACGCACACCGGAAGGTCCGGCGGGCAGATGCAACCCTGCGAGAGCTCGGAGAAGACGTGCTTCACGATGCGGTCCTCGAGCGAGTGGTAGGAGATTACGCAGATCCTGCCACCGGTGTTTGCCCAGCGGACGGCGGCGCGAAGGCCTTGGTCGAGGGCGTCAAGCTCGTGGTTCACCTCGATGCGCAGGGCCTGGAAGGTCTTGCGTGCAGGGTGACCACCGTGGCGGCGGGCCGCGGCGGGTATCGCTCGCTTGATCACGTCGACGAGCTGGAAGGTCGTCTCGATGGGCGCCTTCTCGCGCGTCTCCACGATGGCGCGGGCGATGCGTGCCGCGTACTTCTCGTCGCCATACACGCGAAGGATTCGGGTGAGGTCGGCTTCGTTGTAGGTGTTTATGACCTCTTGTGCGGTTGGGGTGTCTTTCCCCGAATCCATGCGCATGTCTAGGGGGGCGTCCTCGTTGTACGAGAAGCCCCGTTCCGGAATGTCGAGCTGGGGAGAAGAAACCCCCAGATCGAAGAGGAAGCAATCCACACCGGGGACCCTGGCACTAACGAGCAGCTGGTCAAGGTCACCGAAGTTGCCCTTGAGCGGAAGGAACTCCGCCTGGGGCGCCTCCCGCGAGAAGCGCTCGGTCGCCGCCTTCAAGGCCATGTCGTCTTGGTCGATGCCAATGGAGAGGCCGTCCGGGGCGATTCTCTGCGCAAGCGCGATGGAGTGTCCGGCCCCACCGAGGGTGCAGTCGCAGACCACCTCTCCCGGCTTAGGGTCGAGCTCGGCGAGGACCTCGTCGAGCATCACAGGTACATGCCGATATTCGGATGTCAAGGCGCTCACCCTCCCCTTTGCCTACTCGCCAAAGAGAAGAGACTCGAGGCGGTCCACCGCGTCGTCGGAGGCGAACTTCTCGTTCCAGCGATCGGCGTTCCAGATCTCGAAGTGGTCGCCCGCGCCGACGATCATGAGGTCGCCGTCGAGGCCCAGGCGCTGGCGCTGGCCGCGGGTCGTCTCGTCGATCTTGCCGAGGGCAACACGGCCGGCGGAATCGATCTCCACCGTGGTGGCCATGGCATTGAGACGAAGCAGGGTCTCTGCGTCGTTGCGGCTCCTGGGGTCGAGGTTCAGGCTGTTAACCCATGCCTCGAACGCCTCGGGGGTGTAGCCGTAGAGCGCGTCCTTGCGCGGAATGAGCTGCACGAGCTCGCCAAACTGCTTGCGCAGGATGGCGGGAAGGGTGACACGGGACTTGGAGTCGAGGCTGCGCTGGTACTGGCCAGTCAGCATGTCGCCCTCCTCTCGTTGCCGCTCGCGCCCACGTTTGAACGTGAACATACTATAGCCCAAAACCGACACCTAGCCACACCTAAAAACACTTTGCAACACACAAGGGTGGAATTCGGCCACCGACGGTTGCAGAGGGATTTCAGAGAGGGGCGTGAGGAAGTCGGCTCGACCCCACATGTTGTGGTGGAGGATGACCGGGGCACAATGCCGACGGCGAAAAGGACGAACACCGAGAAACGAATTGTGTCGGTGGGGTGAAGGTAACGGTGGGGCAAAGTGTGGGGGGCGGGTGCGGGGTGGAGTCGCGTGTCCGGCGTCAATTGCGCCCGACAGGTAGACCGTAATTCTCAAATAACAAAAAATGGCGGCCAGCACCGGAAAATCCGATACTGGCCGCCACGCTTGGTTCGTTTCCTTCTTCAATGCAGACGGTCTAACCCACGTTGGTCAACCTGCCTTTTGCCACTTGCATCCCCACTCACGTGAGCGAGCTCAGTGCAGGCTGAACATTATAGACAGCACCGTCACGACGCCTTGCAGAAATCCAAGCCCCGAGCAAATAAGTCCCGCCTTCTTGATGCCAGGCATTGCCTCCGCCTCCCCATTCTCCATTGCTTTGTAAGCAAAGTAGATGCCGGCTGCTCCGAGAAACGCTGCGGTCACTTCACCATCCTGAGCAGCAAAGCCCATGACCAACGAGAAGATTCCAAGCACCAGCGACACGATTGCCATGTCGTTCTCCTTCCAATGGTTTACTTTATTTATTGATGTGCCGGCAATGAATAACTGGACACCGTATGCAACGGCCCGCTGCTTGAACTCAATCTGGTTCCAAGCCCTGGATTCCACTGACACGCGGGACCTCACAATCAAGGCGCGTCAGGACGAACCTCGCGGAATCCCAGACGCACGATAGTCTCTATGAGCCGTTTAGCTGGCATTGGAACCCGTAGTCGCCCCCGATGGAGTCTTGCGAGAGAATACAAGCGCATCGCCGTCAGCAAAACCGGTAAGAGTTGATTTGTCTTCCGACAGGGAGAGGACGCCCTTCTTCGCCTTATCCGAGCTCACGATCGTGAGCGTGTCATCAGAGGCAGTCCAGGTTCCACTGGTTACGTTGGATGAATCAGGACCAATTATTAACAGAGTGAAAGTGTTGTCTTTATTGACATCAAGTTGGCAAGTTACGTCTTCGTAGCTGGCATACCAGGTACCCAGATACTCCTTGGACCCGCCATTCTTTATCCCGGCGGTTTTTACCAGAACAGTAGCTACCATGAACGCCATGATTGCGGCAACCACATACAGGAGCCACTTTGGTGCCGGCATTGTGTTCTTGCTCTCGCTCATACAAACATCCTCTCTCCTCAGACCAACATGCACTTGCTTTGCCGACAAGGACTTGGGCAGCGCTTGCTGCAACGCCCTCCCTGTTTGACGACTATCGTCGCGACTCGACCTTCCAACCACAGCTAGGGACCGAAGCTGCTCCCCTCGGGAATGGTCAATCGGCACTTTGGACCAGACATTTTCCAATCGCCCACCTAGAAACGGAACTGAGGGGTTGCTCCAATTCGTCGACGCACGCAATGCATTGGATGGCTCCTCCTGACATATCCAGCGTATGGGCCAAGCAGAAGAAAACTTCGCGCAAGGTTTAGCTGGCTGACCAAACAGGGCAGAGAGACCGTCTGCTCCGCATGAAGCGCTTCTCCCTGCAATTAGCCCAGTGACCGCAACGGGGGCAGCAGCCCCTCATCTGAGCAGCGGCCTTGCCGAAAAAGAGTTCTGGCCGCGTCCCTTGGGACACGGCCAGAACTTAGCCATACCGTTCGATTCCTCGTACCCACGAGGATCTGTTCACAACGACCAGATGCGTCGCTTCCAAATGGGCGTCAACGAGCGCCCCTCGTCTGCTTTTCCGCCTCCGCGCGAGAAAGACCGCATGCCATGCAGAAATGAGCCCCTGGAGCAATCGTGTTGCCGCAACGCGGACAGACAACCGCCACACCCCGGGCACCCGACGAGGGACTTTGCCTGGTTGCGAGAGGGGCAGAGGCCGACTTTGCCGACTTCAGCTCCTCATCCAGGCTCGACATACGCTGGTCAAGGGCAATGATCCTCGTCAGCAGCTCCTGCGCTTCTGGAACCAGCTCGGGATGGCTCCTCAACGTTGGGTATGCAACGTTGCCAAGCTCCCTCATAAGGTTCTGCCGCTGCTGAGAAAGATGCGTTCTCTCGATGCCAATCCTTGCTGCTTGACCAGCCCTGTTTGCCATGCCCAAGCCGGAGGACAGAGCAGAGCCTGCATCATCGGTAAAGCTCACCAGAGCCCTCCTGCCTCGCTCTTCTCGTAATCTACTTTGTCATCAGGTACTCGTCGTAATAGTCGGTCGTCAGGTAGGAATATACCTCCGCCGACATCTCACGGTTTTCCTTGGTGCCGCCAATGGCGACGGTCATTGCAAGCTGGGCCTTATCGCCATATTTGGAAACATCAAACTTGTAGGTGAAGCTATCGTTCTGGATGATAGCGACAAGGTCGTCGAACTCGAGCATCTCGTCACCGTCAGTCGATCCGTTCTGCTGAGAGTCGTGGTTGTGGAAGTTGAGCTTAACGTCAAAGTGAACCTTGCCGGAATCGTCAACGGACTTGATTGTGAGTACAGGTACGTTCACCTGCGAACCATAGCATTCCGGATTGCCCTTGAACGTTCCGGTCCAAGTCCCGACGAGGTCGCTGTAGGTACCCTGCTTGGAGCTTGAGCCGCTGGTGGAGTCGCTACTGGGGCTACCAGTCGAGCTGCTGGTGGAGTCTCCGTTCGCGACGCTCTCCGAACCATTGGCTGAGCTGGTATCCGAAACTTCAGACGTGTCGGAGGTGCCGGTGGAAACAACACCCTCGCCATTGTCCGTCTCGGTCGAGTTGGTGGCGTCAGTGGTTTGGGTGGCATGCGTGTGCTGCGTGATTCCGGGGACGTCGGGTATCACGTTGCGAATTGGCTCGGGGATGCTCTCCCGGAAGACCATGGCGAGAAGCAGGCACACAACAATCACGGCTACGACGATGACGCCGACGGGAAACTTCTTCTTGGGGGCCTTGCGGTCGTTCTTGCCGCCCTCGGTCTCGACCACCGTACGCGGGGTCTGGTAGCTCGTCCCAAGGGAGTCATAGGCGGTAGTTGGCACACTGCCAGCAGAATCTTGAGAGCCACCGGCATCTGAATCGGGAAGCTGCTCGCCGCAGTTAGGGCAGACTGCCGCACCGTCGGGGACTGGTTTACCACAGTTAGGACAAAACATGATCTTCCTCCATCTAGTACAGACGGGCGTTCCTCCAACAACCCACGTTTGTAATTTTATGTTTGGACTATATTGAATTTTGCGCAAAGTTGTAGATGGCTGGTCGACTTTAGGACTTTATTTCAATTGTTGGAGTGAAGCGATGCTGTTCAGACGCGATACCCCAAGCTCGGTGATGTTTGACGACCTGCGCAAATTTGGCGGCATCTCGAACATTGAGGCAGCTCGCATGCTGCTTTCCGCGAAGATTTCGTACGGCGGGACATCTCCCCGAGACAGGGCTGAGGACAGGACGTATCTCTCGCGCAACGTGGTGCACCTGCTGCCCGACGATGTGGACGCAAGCCAATTCGCAGACTTTGAGGTGAGCACCCTCAACGTGTCATCGAGGCTGCTGGCAAGGCATGGGCATGACCGGCGGTCAATCGTGGAGCACTATCTGGGTGACGTCTCGTCTAGGATGTGCACTGCCCTCAACGACTGGGGCAGGGACTCGAAGCTCTACTCGAACGAGCTGCGCCGACTTTCTGGGGCCAACTTCAGGCGCGAGGAGTACCGCTCCACGCTTCTCTTGATGCTGTTCCTCGTAACGGGCTGCCTTGCGGACGCGAAGGAGGCGGTAGCGGTTGTCGAGGACTACTCCCGCCACAGGCTCTCGGAGGACATCGAGACGATTTCCGATGACTACGGTCCCGAAGCGGGACAGGGCATGTCCCTTGCCCCGGTGACGCTTGGCCTCCTAAGGCTCATTGGTGACGTGGCATATCCGCCAATACTCCCTCTTAACCCAAATGGCACCATCGTGGGCTCCCTGGCTGACGGCCCCGGCGCCATTAGGGACGTAGGCGGTGACGTCTCCCGCCAACACCTGCGCATCTGGAGGAACGACGACATCTGGCTCTGCCAGGGCATGCACTCGACCAACGGCACGACCCTCATCTCGGGGGTCGACGGGCAGCCAATCTGCGTGGAGCCACCACGCTCCAAGCGCTCGTCGAAAATCGAGTACCCGCCGCAGGAGCTCCGAGAGGGAGACAAGCTGCTGCTAGGCACGAGCACCGAGTTTCTCGTCATGAGGGTCAAGGCAGAGACGGGAGAGCTGGATTCCTCATGGGCGCGCAGCAGCCACTGATCGTGCGCCTTGATAACGTCGAGCTGGCAGAAGAGAAATCGGGCATAGCGAGAAGCGATGCGCTGAGACGCGTTCGAACGCTGCTCCTCATCGATCCGAGCAAGACAAGGCATGGTGGAGGAGGGCGAGCGATCGAGGTATTTACCTGCAGTGGAGAACGCCTGTGCCTCAAGTGCATGCTGCCGCTCGGTCGCGTCCGCACGAGGGTCTCGGGCGATAGGGTCAGGCAGCTTGTGGAGGGACGAGAGGCCGCCTTCCAATCGGAGTACCTCTGTCATCGCGTTGTGTCGGGCATACGGGGGTTCCCACGGTTGCTGTGCCGCGGGAGCTATGCGGGCGGGCCGGTCATGCTCATGGAGTGGGTCGAGGGCGTCTCGCTCTACGATGTGCGGAACCTCTGGCCATCCAGGGCGAGAAGCGGCTTTCCCATGGGCACCTGCGCGTCTCTCGGAGCGAGCATTGCCAGCTCGCTCCAGCTGGCACGCAAACGGGACGCAGCGTTCGTACACCGCGACATATCTTCCAAGAACGTCATCTTGCGAACGAGAAACTCGTCGGTATCCAGCCAGCTTTCGACTTCCAAATTCGATATTTGCCTTATCGACTTTGGAAGCAGCGTCTGCAGCAGTGTCCGGGAGGAGGAAGGCGCAGGAAGGCCAAGGGTATGGAGAAGCGCCACGCCGGAATATGCCCCTCCAGAAATGCTCACCCACGAGATACCCCGGCTGAGAGAAGCGCGGCTACTGGAGAGCGTGGACGCCTACGAACTCTGCAGCCTCCTCTACGAGCTCTATTGCGGGAGGCTGCCCTACGAGTTTGCGGGACGAAACGTGTCGGAGGTATTCCGCCTCAAGGCAAACTATTTGCCAAAGCGCCTTGTCCCCCAAGAGCCGGCGGACGAGGCATTCTGCGAGACGGTGATGGCAGGCCTTCGCCCAAAGCCATTCGAGCGACCCAGCCTTGAGGAGTTGTCCCAAGAGCTCGAGCGGTGTCGCTAAGGAACGAGGCGGCTACGATGACGTCCTCTACCCTCGCACGTGCGCCCGGGGATGCGCCGCCAGGTACACGCCGCGCACGTGCGTGCGGTCAACGTGCGTGTAGAGCTGGGTTGTCGAGATGTCGGCGTGTCCCAGGAGCTCCTGGACAACGCGCAGGTCGGCCCCGCCCTCCAGGAGATGCGTTGCAAAGCTGTGCCGCAAGGTGTGGGGATGGAGCCCCTGGACGCCCACCATGCGTCCGGCGCGCTCCACGATCGCGTGCACGGACTGGCGAGAGATGCGCCCGCCGCGCTGGTTGAGAAAGACCGCCTGGGTGGGCGTGCGTCCCACAAGCCCCGGGCGCCACTCCTCGAGGTACTCCCCCATCACGCGCGCGGCGGAGCCCATGATGGGCACCACGCGCTCCTTCGACCCCTTGCCAAAGACGCGCACGACCTCCTCGTCCAGCCGCACGTCGCGCAAATCGAGCCCCGTGAGCTCCGAGACGCGAAGCCCGCAGCCGTAGAGCGTCTCCAGGATGGCACGGTCGCGCTGACCGGGCGATGTCTTGGGGAAGGGCTGGTCGAGAAGGGCCTCGGCCTGCTCCACGCTCAGGACGTCGGGGAGGCGCTCGGGCTTGGCGGGCAGCGGCAGGTCGGCCGTGGGAAAGTTCTCGCATATCTCGTCCGCCACCATGAAGCGATGGAAGCCCTTGATGGCAGACACCGCGCGCTCGACAGAAGCGGGCGCAAGCCCCACATCCACCAGGGCCGCCACGTGCGCCTCTATCGCCTGGCGCGTCACGGCGTCGGGGCTGGTGATGCCCTCCCCCTCTAGCGCCGAGAGGTAACGAGAAAGGTCGCGGCCATAGGCCGCGACCGTATTGGGTGAAGCGTTCCTCTCGATGGAGAGGTAGTTGAGGTACTCGCGCAGCGCACGCGAGAGGTCCATCGTGGCCATGAGCCCGGCAGAGCGGCAGCCGCTACCTGGGGTTCACGTCGTGACGGTCAACGCCCTCGTGGTGAGCGATGGCGGCACGGACAAACTCGCGGAACAGCGGCGCCGGCTTGGTGGGACGGCTCTTGAACTCGGGGTGGGCCTGGGACGCCACGAACCAGGGATGCATGGACTCGGGAAGCTCGATCATCTCGACCAGGCGGTTGTCGGGCGAGAGACCCGAGATGACCATACCGGCATCGGTGAGCTGCTTGCGGTAGGCGTTGTTGACCTCGTAGCGGTGACGGTGACGCTCGTAGATGAGCTCCTCGCCGTAGGCCTCGGATGCGAGCGTGCCGGGAACGACCTTGCAGGGGTAGGCGCCCAGACGCATGGTGCCGCCCTTGTCGGTGACGTCCTCCTGGTCGGGCATGAGGTCGATCACGGGATAGGTGCACTCGGGCTCGAACTCGCTGGACATGGCGCCGGGAAGCCCCGCCACGTTGCGCGCAAACTCGCATACGGCCATCTGCAGGCCCAGGCACACGCCCAGGTACGGCACCTTGTTCACGCGAGCACGGTTCGCCGAGAGGATCTTGCCCTCTGTGCCGCGCAGGCCAAAGCCGCCGGGGACGAGAATGCCGTCGTAGCCGGCGAGTTCCTCGTCCACGTTCTCCTCGGTGAGCTCCTCGCCGTCGACGAGTTTGATCTCGACGTGGCGGTCGTAGTAGACGCCGGAGTGGTGCAGGGCCTCGATGACCGAGAGGTAAGCGTCGGGCAGCTGGGTGTACTTGCCAACCACGGCGATGCGGGTCTTCTCGGGCAGGGAGTTGGCCACGTGCATGGCGTCGGTGAAGTCATTCCAGTCGCTCATGTCGCGCTCGCGCGGCTCGAGACCCAGCTTCTGGCAGACCTTCTCGTCAAAGCCCTGCTTGGCGAGGTGCATGGGCACGTCGTAGATGGACGGGCAGTCGGAGTTCTCGAAGACGCAATCCTCGTCCACGTCGCAGAAGTGCGCGATCTTGGCACGGATGGAGGCGTCGACCTCGTGGTCCGAGCGGCATACGATGAAGTCGGGCTGGATGCCCATGGAGCGCAGCTCCTTGACGGAGTGCTGCGTGGGCTTGGTCTTGACCTCGTGCGCGGCGGCGATGTAGGGCACCAGGCTCACGTGGATGACCAGGGTATTGCCGGCGCCCTTCTCCTTACGGAACTGGCGCATGGCCTCGACGAAGGGCTGGCCCTCGATGTCGCCGATGGTGCCGCCGAGCTCGGTGATCACGACGTCGGCCTGGGTCTGCTCCTCGATGCGCAGGAAGCGGGACTTAATCTCGTTGGTGACGTGGGGGATCACCTGCACGGTGCCGCCGAGGAAGTCTCCCGCGCGCTCGCGCTGGATGAGCGACTGGTAGATGAGGCCCGTGGTGAAGTTGGACTCGCGGGTGAGGTTCTCGTCGATGAAGCGCTCGTAGTGGCCGAGGTCAAGGTCGGTCTCCTTGCCGTCCTCGGTCACAAAGACCTCACCGTGCTGGAAGGGGCTCATGGTGCCAGGGTCAACGTTGAGGTACGGGTCGGCCTTCTGCATCATGACCTTGTAGCCGCGGGCCTTGAGCAGGCGGCCGAGCGATGCCGCCGTAATGCCCTTGCCGAGGGAGGATACGACGCCGCCGGTCACAAAGATGTGTTTTGTCATGTGGGTTTGCCTTCCCGTAGTGAAGCTGCCGTTTCTACGGGTCTTTATTCTAGCGCGAGAACCTTGCGGACGTGACACCGCTCACCGACTGCACACGGTTGTTCAGGTGGTTAGACCGAATAAACAGATTCGAGCCCTCGCTTCGCCGCAGCGCGCGTGGTTTTCAGGGGGGTCGCAAGTGATTGGGGTTGCGGACGATCTCTTGGACCATCCTACCCCGCAAGCCCCCTGTGCCCAAAATTTGCGGTTGCCGGCCCTTTTTGGGCGAATCTCTGAGTACGAAGCTCTAACTTTTTACGGAGCCGCAGGTAGAGAAATGGCACCTCTGGGGTGATACTAAGCGGAACCCCGAATTTTGACCGGCAACCGCAAATTTTGGGCAGGCCGCATCCGTTGGATGGCAAGAGTCTCCCTCCAGGACGCGGAAAACTGCCACCGGGCCTCGGATGCGTGCATCCGAGGCCCGGTGGAAAGTCGAATTTCGCTGGGAGCGAACATCCTAGAGGTACTTGCGCCAGTCATCCTCGTCGTCGGCGTCCTCCGCCTCGGTGGCGCGCTGAGACGCGCGCCGCGCCGCAAGCTCGGCGCGGCTCTGGTATGGGGCGTCGTTCTTCTCGGGGAAGGTGGCAAACGCGTGCTGGAAGACCTCGAGGTTCTCGTCGGCGCGACCGCGTGGCACGGGGAACGTGATCTTGGAGGCCACGTGCGTACCAGAGGCAAGCTCCGCGCGGAAGAGCTCCGCCACCGTTGCCGCATCCCACCCAAAGGCACCGCAGCCAAAGGCCCCCAGCACCAGCTTGTCGTAGCCAAGCTGGTCTGCAATGGCCATCACGAAGGCAATGCGCTCGCGCATGGCCGTGAGCAGGGCATCGTCCGCCACGCGGTAGTCTGCCCGCGCGCGCACCGCGTTGGGCGCCGCGCACACAATAACGTCGGAGTACGAGTGATACTTGTCGCGCTCGAAGCGCACGGCAGGCACGACAAGGGCCCGGTTGCGATAGAGCTCGCAGTTGATGTTGCGTCGGCGGTTCTCGCCGTACCAGTCGCGCTTCTGCGAGAGCACGTTGTAGAGGAACGACTCCGAGCAGAGCGCCTCCTCCTGCGCCCACGCGCCGTGCTCGTAACCACCGCCGGGGTTCACAAACGATGCAAAGTCGAGCATCGCCATGTCGCAGCGGCTCGCGATGCCACGGCCAAGCCGCAGGACCGCCGAGGCGCTGTCCTCCTCAACCACCTCAACCTGAGGCACCACGCCCTCGCGGGCGGGCGCGGCAGGCATGCCGCTTACCTCGCGCGTGCCGTCAAGCGACGCCGCTATCTCTGCCGAGAAAAGCTGGTCCATCTGGGCGATGTGCCTTGTGGCAAGCTGTGTGCGGCTTGGTCCGCGCCGTTCGCCACCCGCGTTCCTGCCGTTGCGCTGACGCTGACGTTCCCTATCTTGTGCCATCGGAATCCCCTCCGTAGCTGTTACCTGCGCGTTCGAGCATCTCGCGCGCATGGGCGAGCGACGCTTCGCCCGTATCGCCCGAGAGCATGCGGGCGACCTCGGCGACACGTGCATCTCCTGTGACCTCGTCGATCTTTGTCTCGGGCGCCTCGCCCTCGGCAAGCGTCACCTTGTGTACCAGGTAGTGACGGTCGGCCATGACGGCGACCTGTGCCAGGTGCGTGACCACAATGACCTGATGCGTGCGCGCGAGGTCGCGCAGCACCTGTGCGAGCGCCACGGCCGTGGCTCCGCCCACGCCGGCGTCGACCTCGTCGAAGACGAGCGTATCGCAGCCATCGGCATCGCCCAAGGCAACCTTGCAGGCGAGCATCACGCGGCTCACCTCGCCGCCCGAGGCAATGCGTCGCAGCGGGCGCGCAGTGAGGCCGGCGGCAGGCCGGTAGAGGAACTCCACGCGGCTTGGCCCCATGCTCCCCCACTGGTCGGGCGGCAGACGCGTCTGCGAGACCGCAAGCGATGCCGAGCCCATCTCGAGACGCGACATCTGCGCGCTGACCTCGGCCGAGAGGCGCGGCGCGCCCTTTTCGCGCACGGCATCGAGCGCATCCGCCGCCTTGGCAAGCGCAACCTCCGCGGCGTCGAGCGCCTGCTGGGCGCGTTTCTCGGCCTCGTCGCCACCCTCGCTTGCGGCGACCACGGCAGCGGCCTTCTCGCGGCGCGCAAAGACATCCTCCATGCGCGGGCCAAAGCTGCGGCGCAGGCCTTCGAGGCGAGAGAGGCGCTGCTGCATCTGCTCGAGAGACTCCGGATCCCACTCGACGCCATCCGCGTAGTCGCGCAGGCTCGACGCCACGTCCTCGATGTCGATGAGCGAAGACTCGAGCGCGTCGGCCCAGCTACCGAGCTTGGTGTCATAGGCAGAGGCATCGCGAAGCGCACGCACTGCAGCCGAGAGCGAGTCCGAGGCCCCATCGTCACCCGCAACGAGGTTGTGCGCGCCGGATGCGGCGGCCACGAGCGCCTCGGCGTGCTCGGCGCGTGGCAGGGCCTCCTCGAGCTCCTCGTACTCGCCCTCGCGCGGGGCAACCTCGTCGATCTTCCTCAGCGTGAACTCGGCTTCCTCGAGCTTCTCGGCCCCCGAGCGCGAAAGCTCGCGAACGCGCTCGAGCTCATCTGCGGCCGCGCGTGCCGCGGCAAGCGCGGACTGGTAGGCATCGAGCGCCTCGGTGGCCGGGGCGCCCAGCCACGCATCGAGTATCTCCACGTGCGAGGCAACCGAGAGGAGCCGCTGGTGCTCGTGCTGCCCGCAGAGGTCGACCGTCCGGCCTACGCCCGCCGCAAGCTCGCGCACCGAACCCATATGGCCGTCTATCTCGACACGGCCACGGCCGTCTGCCGAGACGCGCCTGCGTACCACGCACCCATCGGGATCTCCCCCACGCTCGAAGAATCGGCCCTCGACCTCGAGGGAGTCTGCCCCCTCACGCACCGAGCCGGCATCGGCACGCTCTCCCACCAGAAGCTTAATGGCCGAGAGGAGCGCCGTCTTGCCGGCACCCGTCTCGCCGGTGAGCACCGTAAGACCGGCGGAGGGCTGGATAGTTGCGTCCCTGATAAGCGCGACGTCGCGCGCATGCAGCTCGTCGAGCATCAGCGACCAGCCCTGCCGTAGAACACGCGCGAGACCGAGTTGTAGAAGCTTTGGGCACTGTGGTCGAGCAGGAGAATGTCACCGGGCCCGCGACGTACCGTGGCGTGAACGGGCACGCCGTCCTGGCGCTGGCGAACGTTCTGGCCGTCAGCAAAGAAGTGGCGCGCGACCGGGCGCTCGGGACTCATCTCAATCTCGACAACGTCCGACGGCGCCGTGAGGAAAGCGCGGGCCATGATGGTATGCGGCGCGATGGGCACGCAGACCATGCCCGAGAACTCGGGCGTCACGATAGGTCCGCCGGCGGCGAGAGCATACCCCGTGGATCCGGTTGCCGTCGAAACAACAAAGCCGTCGCCGCGCAGCGTGTCGATGTGGTTGTCCGAGACCGAGACCTCAAACTGAACCATGTCGCCCTGACCGCCGCGCGAGACGGCAAAGTCGTTGAGGGCAAAGCTCTCCACCTGGTAGGAACTGCCGTCCTCGCACGCGAAGGTGCTCTCTATGGCAAGCGTTGCCCTGTGCGAGACGTGCAGCTTCCCCGCAAGGGCGCTCTCGACAGTCTGGATGAGCCGGTCCGGACCTGCCGTGGTGAGAAAGCCCAGGTGACCATAGGAGATGCCCAGCATGGGAATCTGCGAGTAGCCCACGATACGCGCGGCGCGTAGCAGGGTACCATCGCCCCCCAGGGAAACCACGAGCTGGCAGCCGGAAGGGTCCTCGGCGTAATCGGGGAAGCGCTTCTTGTCATGCGCCCACACCGCCTCGACGCCCTGGCCGGCAAGCCAATGCTCAAGGGCATGCGCGCCTTCGACCGCATCCGGACGCGCATAGTTTGGGACGATAAAGACCTTCACGCAAACCTCCAGCCAAACAGGTGTACGAAGCACAACCTAGAGTGTACCCCCACTTGCTAGGCCAGGGACACCGCTCCCCCGTTAACGACCGCCTTGAGGTCGAGGGTGGCAGGCGCTGCACCACGGTGCCCGTAGAGGAGGTACTCGACGTTGCCCTTGTGGCCGCGCACGGGACTCTCGCAGCAGCCAACGGGGCCAAGGTCCGCAGCCAAAAACGCAGCGGCAATGCACTCAAGCGCGCGCAGGCGAACGCTGGGGTCTCGCACCACGCCACCCTCGCCCACCTCATTGCGGGCTGCCTCAAACTGGGGCTTCACCAGCGTGAGGAATGCCCCGTCTGACGAGAGGAGCGAAAGAACCGCAGGGAGCACCGTTGTCACAGAGGTGAAGGAGACGTCGCAGACGGCGAGCCGGATGGTGCCCGCGCGCTCCGGGGTGGGGACGTCGACGATGTTCGTGCGCTCGAGGAGGGTCACACGGGGATCGCTTCTGAGCGACCAGTCGAACTGCGCGTAGCCCACGTCCACCGAGAGCACCGAGGCGGCACCGTGCTTGAGAAGGCAGTCGGTGAATCCGCCGGTGGAGCATCCCACGTCCAGACAGGCCAAACCCGTTGGGTCGATGTCGAAGGCTTCGAGGCCGCGCTCGAGCTTAAGGCCCCCACGGCTCACAAAGGGGATGTGTCCGCGCACATGGAGGAGGATGCCCGGCTCGACCTGCTCACCCGCGCGCTCGAGGCGGCGGTCCTGCGTCGAGACCTCGCCAGCCATCACGGCGCGCATAGCGTCCTCGCGGTTGGAGAAGAAGCCCTGCTCGACCAGCTCGTCATCGAGCCTCCGGCGGCGTGTCACGAGACGCTGCCGCCCTCGGCGGCATCCGGCACAGCGTCATTGGAAGGCGCGGCGGTGTCCGCGGGCTTATCGGCGGCCTTCTCGCTGGGGGCGCCTTCGTCGGCGAGCATCGCCTTCTCCTCTGGCGAGAAGTCCGTGGCATCGACGAGCTCGACGGCCTTCGATCCCAGGGCGATAGCCTCGTCGAAGAGGTCAAGCGAGCGCTCGAGCGAGACGTCACGGTCGCGCACGGCGCCCACGATGTCGTCGAGGCGCCGCGTAATCTGGTCGAAGCTCTGGTACTGTGAGACGTCCGGCTTGGCCATGGCTACTCCATGGCGTCTTCGGTGGTAGAGACCTCGCCGTCGGCACCGCCTGCGGGGGCCGCCTCGTCGTACGGAGCCTCGAGCGTCTCGTCTTCCTCGCCCGTCTCGCCTTCCTCGCCCGTCTCGTCCAACGGAGCGTCTGTCCTCGCCTTTGCAGCCGAGTGAAGCACCTGACGAGCCTTCTCGTACACGTCGACACCGGCGTTAACGTCGGCAGCGACGCTGCCCAGCACGCCGTTGATGAAGCGCGGCGACTCGTCGGTGCCAAAGGCCTTGGCGAGCTCGACCGCCTCGTCGATGGCCACGGCAACCGTGATGTCGTCCTCCTCGATCATCTCGTAGAGGGCAAGCCGCAGGATGTTGCGGTCGACGATGGGCATGCGGGAGAGGCTCCAGCTCGCGGAGCTGGCGCGAATGACGGCGTCGATGGCGTAGCGGCGCGAATCCACGCCGAGCGCGAGCTGCTCGCCGTACGGATCGAGCGGGCCGTCGCTAATGGCGTAGTCTCTCGAGAGCACCTCCTCCACCGTGCGGTTGTTGACATCGGCCTGGAAGAGGAGCTGTAGGGCTTGGGCGCGAGCAAGGGTGCGCCCTCCAAAGCGACCGGACACGTTACTCCTTGGGGAAGACGAGGCTGTCAATGCACACATCCACGGCGGTCACGCCGACGCCCACCTGCTCAGTGATGGCGTTAGCAACCTCGCTGCGGACGTCAGCCGCGAGCTTGGTGAATGGATAGCCGTAGAAGACGGCGAGGTGAACGCAGACGCGTAGGCCGCCGTCCTCGACGGCGGACTCGACGGCGGACTCGGGGGCAACCGAGTTGCTGGTAAAGACGCTGATGAGGCTCGAGGTGATGTCGTTGCCACCCACAGAGGCAACGCCCTCGACGCGCTTGGCGGCGAGAGACACGACGGTCGAGATGACTCGCTTGGAAATGCCGATGCCAGAAACGTAAAGCTCGCTTTCGGCCATAGGTGGCCCTCCTTGTGCTCGGTTCGTTGCCGCCACGCGACGGGCGTGCTTGTCCGCCGCAGACCCCAAACACTGCCAGTATAGACGTTGCCGGCACTTGGGAAGCAGACGCCCGCGCGGCAGTGGCCACGCGGGCGCGTGTGCGGGTTGAAGTTGGCGCCGTCAGCGCCTGCGCTCGATGCTAGACGCGGGCGACGAACTTGCCGTCGCGGGTGTCGACCTTGATCTTCTCACCCTGGTTGAGGTACATGGGGACCTGGATGGTAGCACCGGTCTCGATGACGGCAGGCTTGGTGCCGCCCTGGACGGTGTCGCCCTTGAAGCCAGGGTCGGTCTGGGTGATCTCGACCTCGATGAAGGTGGGGGGCTGAACGGCGTAGAGGACGTCGTTTGCGTACTGGAGAAGGCAGATGTCGTTCTCCTTGAGGAACTTGTCGTTGTCGCCGATGAGCGCCCTGTCGACAGGAATCTGCTCGTAGGTCTCGGTGTCCATGAACCAGAAGGAGGTGCCGTCGTCGTAGAGGTACTGCATCTCGCGGGTGCGCATGTCGACGCTCTCGAACTTGGCGGACTGCT
>CACYGL010000007.1 GCA_902773995.1 uncultured Coriobacteriaceae bacterium
CCACGTCTGCCAGGGGAATCTCCACGCGCCCCTCGTCCGCGCGCTCGACGTTGCAGGTGGTCTGTATCGTCTTGGCGAGCGCCGCCGCGGCGTCGTCGCTCTTGCCCTCCTGCACGAACCTCAAAGTGCCGGAGACGGCGATCATTGCGAAAATGATGATGAAGGTCGAAGGGTCGCGCTCGGCGGGTGCAGCCAGGATCACATCAGTGACAAGAGACACCACGGCGAGAAGCGCGAGGATTCCCGTGAAGGGGTCCACGAAGGCCTTCGCAAAGCGCACCGGCACAGGGTCGCGATGGGCGTGCGCGACCTCGTTTGAACCCCATGCAGCACGGGACAGCTCGACCTTCTCGGCAGAGAGGCCGTCATGGCTGGTGTTGAACTCGTTGAGAAGCTCTTCCGTTTCGAGCGAGGAGACACGGCGCAGCCAATCGAGCTGGGACGACTTCCCCGTTTGCGTCTCCGCACGGTGAGCGATAAGCCCCGTCCTTGTCAGCCTGGACAGGAACCCGTTGGTGAGCAGCCTCATGGGCCACCTCCGATCCGGGGATGCGCGCAGGGACGCAGTACGACGTCATCTGCGTAGGAACCGGCGGCAAGGCGGGCACACAATAGGCTTGAATGAGCAGGGTGGGGCCGCGCCAGCGCTACCGGCGGCGCCCGTCTCCCCTTTTGGCAGGCGCCAACCTCACTGAGCTTGCGTTTTCTCGAGCATGACTACCGTCGCTCATGGATGGCACCTCCTTGGCGTCAGGGGCTCCCGCCCCTTTGAATCAGTTACTCTCACTATACCCCACCCTCTTTAGCTAGCCCTCCCTCTTTAGCCGGTCTCCCTTCTTTACCCAACCCCCCTTCTTTATCCTCCCTCCCTTCTTTATCGGTATCTGTGAATCTTGTTAGCCGGCAACTGGGCAAACGTGAAGTCTGTCTCACAGATACCGATAAAGAAGGGAGGGAAGGGGTGAGGGGGATACCAGGGAACGAGAGAAAAGAGGACCCCGCGGCAACAACCGCAGGGCCCTCGAACATGTGGTGGAGACAATGGGGTTCGAACCCACGACCTCAGGCTTGCAAAGCCCGCGCTCTCCCAGCTGAGCTATGTCCCCTTATAAATAATCACCCCAGCGGCTGACAAGGTTCGAACTTGTGACCTCCCGGTTATCAGCCGGACGCTCTGACCAACTGAGCTACAGGCCCAACGCAAGAAAGAATACTACACCCCCGTCCTAGGCTAGGTCAACAACATATATCGAGAAATTTTGGGGGATTCGTAGTGGTGCAACAAAGGAGATTGAAGACGGTGCTCCCTCCTCGTGCTTCTGGCACCCGCCTGGGCCATCCACTCTGCTCCGTTGTTCCAGTTTTGGTAGCTCTACGTAGAAGTTTTCGTGACCTCCGTTGTATGTTTTCGCAGTTTGGGTAGGATAGGCGGGCAACAGCACGACAGGGGGTACCGCATGCTCGTAGAAATGGATATCAAGACAGTGGTGATTGGCGGGGGCCCGGTCTCCTCACTCATCGTCCTCATGCCATCGAAACAGGATGAGAAGGAGCCGCTCAGCCTTCCCATCCGCATTGGATCGGTAGAGGCAACGGCTATCAGCATGGGCGTGAACCCCGACAGCAGCGCTCGGCCCATGACGCATGACCTGCTCAAGTCCGTGCTTGAGTCCCTAGGCGGACACCTGCGCAGCGTCATCATTAGTGACGTCTCTGGAACCACGTTTTTTGCGCAGCTCGACATTGTGAACGAGAAGGGCAGCCAAGTTCTTGTCGACTGCCGCCCATCAGACGCAATCGCCCTGGCTGTTCGCTGCGGGGCGCCGCTCTTTGCCGAGCAGGCGGTTCTCGACGTGGCTGCCATGCCGGACTTTGGCGCCATCGAGGACCAGGAGCATGACCAGGAGATGAAAGACTTCCACGACTTTGTTGAGGGCCTCTCGCCGGATGACTTCAACGTAACCGACGGCGGCGACGGCGCACCGCAAAAATGAGACAAAGGGACAGTCCCTCTGTCTCATCGAGTCACAAGAAAAGGACCCGGCAGCCAGCTTACCGGCTGTCGGGCCCTCTTGTATGAGACAAAGGGACTGTCCCTCTGTCTCACTCGTCCTCGTCGAGAAGGTCGGGCGAGACCTCTTCGTCACCGCCGATGTCGACGGACTCCTCCTCGTCGGCATCCTTGGCACCGGCCGCCGCAAGGTCGAGCATGCCCTGGTTGGCGTCGTGCTTGGGTGCCTTCTTCTTGTGGGCGACCATGCGCGCCACCGCCGAGACGTGATCGCTCTCGGAGAGATTCATGACCTTCACGCCCTGCGTGGAGCGACCGAGCTTGGGGATGTCGCTGGTCTTGACGCGGATGACCACGCCGTCGACCGAGACGATCATGAGCTCGTGCTGGGGCCCCACCACGCGGCAGGCCACGAGGTTGCCCTTCTTGGCCGTCATGGCAATGGTAAAGACGCCCTGGCCGCCGCGCTTGTGCTCGGGGTAGTCGGCCACCGGGGTACGCTTGCCGTAGCCGTTCTCGGTGATCACGAACAGGTCTCCGTTGCCGTTGGAGATCTCCATGCCCAGCATGGAGGCGTCGCCCTTGAGGTTGATGCCACGCACGCCGGAGGTGTCCCTGCCCATGGCACGGACGTCGGACTCGTCAAAGAGGATGGCCTTGCCATCGGTGGTCACGAGAATGACCTTGTCGCCGGGGTGCACGCGTCTCACGTTGACAAGCTCGTCGCCGGCCTTGAGGTTGATGGCGATAAGCCCGTCGCGACGGGTGCGGTCGTACTCGGCCATCGCCGTCTTCTTCACCATGCCGTTCTTGGTGGCGAACATGAGGTAGTCGTCGACCGGGAAGTCGCGGCAGGTGATCACGGCGGCGGGGTGCTCGCCCTCGGCGAGCGAGAGCACGTTCACGATCGCCGAGCCACGTGCCTGACGGCTGCCGATTGGCAGCTCGTGGACCTTCAGGCGGTAGACGCGCCCGAAGTTGGTGAAGAACATCACGTAGTCGTGGGTCGAGGCCACGAAGAGGTCCTCAACGAAGTCGTTGTCCTTGAGCGAGAGGCCCTGGACGCCCTTGCCGCCGCGGCGCTGAGAGCGGTAGGTCGCAACCGGCAGGCGCTTGATGTAGCCGGAGTGGGTGACCGTGACCACCATGTCCTCCTCGGCGATGAGGTCCTCGACGTCGAGGTCCTGGGCCTCCTGGGAGGAGATGCTGGTGCGGCGTTTGTCGGCGAAGCGCTCCACGATCTGGCCGAGCTCGTCCTTGATGACGCCGAGAATCTTTTCGCGGTGGGCGAGAAGGTCCTGGTAGTAGGCAATGAGCTTGTGGAGCTCGTCGATTTCGGCGGCGAGCTGCTCGCGGGCCAAACCGGTGAGCTTGCGCAGGCGCATGGCGAGAATGGCGTCGCACTGCGGGTCGTCCAGGCCAAAGCGCTCGTTCATGCGGTGCTTTGCCTCGGCCTCGGTCTCGGAGGAGCGGATGATGTGCACTATCTCGTCGATGTTGTCGACGGCGATGAGCAGGCCCTCCTTGATGTGGACGTCCTTCAGCGCCTTGTCGAGGTCGAACTGGGTGCGCCTGGTCACCACGTCAATCTGGTGGTCGATGTAGTACTGCAGCATCTCGCGCAGCGTGAGCGTGCGGGGCACGCCGTCGACCAGGGCGATGTCGATGGCGTTGAAGTTGGACTGCAGGGCCGTCTTCTTGTAGAGGTTGTTGAGCACCACCTGCGGGACGGCACCCTGCTTGAGGTCGATGACGATGCGCATGCCCTTGCGGTTGGACTCGTCGCGCATGTCCGAGATACCCTCGATCTTCTTCTCGTTGACCGCCTGGGCGATCTTCTCCTGGAGAAGCCCCTTGTTGACGGCGTAGGGAATCTCGGTGACCACCAGGCGCTGGCGGCCGTTCTTGACCTGCTCGACGTGGACCTTGGCGCGCACGGTTATGCAGCCGCGGCCGGTCTCGTAGGTGTCGCGAATGCCCTCGGTGCCCATGATGACGCCGCCGGTGGGGAAATCCGGCCCGGGAAGCACGGTCATGAGTTCGTCGGTCGTTGCCTCAGGGTTGTCGATGAGCATGTTCACGGCTGCCGCGACCTCGCGGAGGTTGTGGGGCGGCACGTTGGTGGCCATACCCACGGCGATGCCCGAGGAGCCGTTCACGAGGAGGTTGGGGAGCCTCGACGGGAGGACGGCGGGCTCGGTGAGCGACTCGTCGTAGTTGGGCTGGAGGTCGACGGTCTCCTTGTTGAGGTCGGCGAGCATCTCCATGGCCGCACGCGTGAGGCGGCTCTCGGTGTAACGCATGGCCGCCGGGGGGTCGCCGTCGATGGAGCCAAAGTTGCCGTGGCCGTCGATGAGCGGCAGGCGCATGGAGAAGTCCTGCGCCATGCGTACCATCGAGTCGTAGATGGCTGCGTCACCATGGGGGTGGTACTTACCCATGACCTCGCCGACCGTCCAGGCCGACTTCTTGTGGGGCTTGTTGGGCGTGATGCCCGCCTCGTTCATGGCGTAGAGGATGCTTCAGGCCGTCGCGCACGTCCGGGAGGGCTCGCGCCACGATGACCGACATGGAGTACTCGAGGAAGGACTGCTTCATCTCGGTTGCCATGTCGGTGGGCTTGAGCGTGCCGCCGTGGATGTCCGTGAGGTCGAGGCGCGTGCCTGCCTCGTCAGAGATCGTGTGGTCGAGGTCTGCACCGGCGAGGTGACCTACGTCCTCGGAGTCATCGTCGTCATCGTCCGAGTCATCATCGTCGGCGACGTCGTAGTCCTCGTCGTCCGTCTCCTCGTCCTCGAGGTCATCGTCCTCGTCGGGCGTAAGGCCGTTCTCTAGGTCGTCCTCGTCATCGGCGGGACCATGGTTCCTGTTGTTATCGTCTGCCACGAGTTGCCTTTCTCATCTCTCGCTTATAGCGCCTGGTGAAGGCCTTAGATGTCGAGGAAGCGCACATCCTTGGCGTGCGTCTGAATGAAGTCCTTGCGCTTCTCGACCTGGGTGCCCATGAGGTCAGAGACGGCACGCTCGGCCGCCATGGCGTCATCGATGGTCACCTGGAGGAGGATGCGGTTCTTGGGCTCCATGGTGGTCGACCACAGCTGCTCGGGGTCCATCTCGCCCAGGCCCTTGTAGCGCTGGACGGTGTACTTGGTGGAGTCCTCGAACTTCTTGGCCTCCACGGCAAGCTCCTCGTCGGTGTAGATGTACTTGCCGTGCTTCTTGCCCTTGGGCTTGAGCTGGTAGAGGGGCGGCTGGGCCACGTAGACGTAGCCTGCCTCGATCATGGGCTTCATGTAGCGGTAGAAGAAGGTGAGGAGCAGGATGCGGATGTGCGCGCCGTCGACATCGGCATCGGTCATGATGACGATCTTGTGGTAGCGAGCCTTGCCGATGTCGAACTCCTGGTCCACGCCCGTGCCGATGGCAGTGATGAGCGAGGTGATGGTGTCACTCGAGAGGGCACGGTGCTCCTGCACGCGCTCCACGTTGAGGATCTTGCCGCGCAGGGGGAGAACCGCCTGGATGGAGCGGTCGCGGGCCATCTTCGCAGAGCCGCCTGCGGAGTCGCCCTCGACGATGAAGAGCTCGGTCATCTCGGGGTCGCGCACGGAGCAGTCGGCCAGCTTGCCAGGCAGGCTCGCGCTCTCGAGAAGGCCCTTGCGACGGGTTGCCTGGCGGGCCTTCTGCGCGGCAAGGCGGCCCTTCGCGGCCTGGGATGCCTTCTTCAGGATCTCCTTGGCCTGGTTGGGATGCTCCTCGAGGTACTCCGCCATGCCCTGGCTCACGATGCGGTTGGTGAGCGTGCGCATGTAGGAGCTTCCGAGCTTGGCCTTGGTCTGGCCCTCGAACTGCGGGTCGGGGAGCTTGACCGAGACCACGGCGGTGAGACCCTCGCGGATGTCGTCGCCCGTGAGGTTGGGGTCCTTCTCCTTGATGATGTTCTGGCGCTTGCCGTAGTCGTTCACGGCCTTGGTGAGGGCCGTCCTAAAGCCCTCGAGGTGCATGCCGCCCTCCTCGGTGTAGATGTCGTTCGCAAAGGAGAGGGTGTGCTCGGAGTAGGTGGTGTTCCACTGCAGGGCGACCTCGACCTCGCCCATCTGCGAGAAGGGGGCGTCGGGGTCTGACTTGCCCTCGATGTAGATGGGCTTCGAGAGGCCGGGGAGGACCTCCTTCTCGTACTTCTGGCCGTTCCAGCCGTTGAGGTACTTCACGAAGTCGATGATGCCGCCCGAGTAGCAGAACTCGTCCACGCGCGGCGTGAGCTCGCGCTCGTCGGTGAGTACGATCTTGAGGTTCTTGTTGAGGAAGGCGGTCTCCTGCAGGCGGTCGTGCAGGGTGTCGTAGTCGTAGACCGTCGTCTCGAAGATGGTGTCATCGGGCCAGAAGGTGATGGTGGTGCCGGTGGTCTTGGTCTTGCCAAGCTCCTTGAGCTTCTCGGTGGTCTTGCCACGGGCGAACTGCATCTCGTAGATGCCGCCGTCCACCGAGACGCCCACGCCGTGCAGGCCGCCGGAGACCTTGTAGGCCTGGTTGTCAAACTTGCCGCCAGCGTGCAGGATGGTGAGGACGACCTCGAGAGTCGAGATCTTCTTCTGGGGGTGCTTGGCCACGGGGATGCCTCGGCCGTTGTCCTCGACGGTCACGGAGTTGTCAGGGTGGACCGTCACCTTGATCTTGGTGCAGAAGCCCGCCATGGCCTCGTCGACGGAGTTGTCGACAATCTCCCACACCAGGTGGTGCAGGCCGGCGGACGAAGTGGTACCAATGTACATGCCAGGACGCTTGCGCACGGCCTCAAGGCCCTCGAGGACCTTAATTTCGCTCGCATCGTACGAGTTGTCGTTCTTCTTTGCCACGTGACTCCCCTCAGAGCTCAGCAAAATACAGAGTCAAGTGTACTCCATGGGCACTTTCCTTCTCGGCACGCAAGAATTTGGGGGGTCTAAAACAGAATCCCTGCGCATCAGCGCCACGGAGAGGCGTGTTAGGGCCGAGAAATTCCGTCGTTCGTGTCTCTGCTCTTTTCGCGCCTAAATGACAGGCTCATGGCCTTATAGACGCTCCCCCTGAGAGATTCCGGTACGGATTCTGCAAGCTTCTTGACAGTATCCTGCTCGCTTCCGGTAAGTTCCGGCAGAGGTGCCTTGGGCGTCTCGCCCGTGGCGGCACCACTTACGCGTTCCTTGCGCGGTGCTGCCCCGTGCCCGTACTGAGAGACGATGAACTCAATCTCAGAGACCTCAAGGCCACCCATGGAGAGGCGCGCCCTGTAGACCTCGCGGTTCGCTCTAAAGTCCACGGCTCGCATGCGCGAGTCCACGTAGACGCCCAGTATGGGAGCAGCACCCTTCACGTGCGGCTCCTTGAGGAAGACACCGGTGGTGTGGGCGCGTTCCACATCGCCGTTCACGTTGTGCCACACGTAGGCCGCACGCTGGTTAGCGCTCATCGAGCGTCGCGCCCCGGGACTTGAGAACATGCCCTTGAGCAGCGACGATATGCCCTCGTAGTCCTCACTCACCAAACTCCACCACCTTCGAGCGCCCAAGGAGCTCGTCCGAGAAGTACCCAAGGTTAGTGGTGGTGACCACCGTCTGGATGCCGCTCTGGGCAAACTCGATCACGGATTGCCGGCGTGTCTCGTCCAGCTCGGACATCACGTCGTCCAGAAGTAGCAGCGGCCTGGAACCGGTAACGTCTTCCGAGACAAGCACCTCGGCCATCTTGAGCGCCAGGACGATGGAGCGCTGCTGACCCTGTGAGCCAAAGCTGCGGGCATCTCTGCCGTCGATGGCAAAGACCACGTCATCGCGGTGAGGTCCCACCGTGGTCTGCTGACGGCGCAGGTCATCCGGACGCGCGTCCTCAAGGCGTGCAAGAAAGCGCTCAGCCAGCCCCTCGCGCGAGAGCGCGAGGGGGTCGTCGCAGACGGTGCTCTCGTAGGTGCAGGTGAGCTCCTCGCCGCCGGCAATGCTCCCGTAGACGTCCAGGATCTTCTCGCGCAGGCGCCTAAAGAGGCGCACGCGGGCCTGGAGCAGGGTCGCTCCGCCCACGGCCACGGACGAGTCCCACGCACTCAGCAGCGAGAGATCGGGCCTCTCGTCCTTGAGCAGGCGGTTTCTCTGCTCGATGGCACGGGTGTAGGCGGCGAGGAGCTTTGAGTAGCCCACGGCCGCCTGGCAGCCAAAGCCATCCAGCTCCGCGCGACGGAAGGACGCCCCACGCTTAACGAGCGAGAGGTCGTCTGGGCAGAAGAGCACGCTCATGAGCGAGGTGGGCATGTCCGCCGCCTGGCAGTGCTTGCCGTTGCGCGAGAACTGCCTGCGCTGCGGGGTGATGTCGCAGGCAACATCCACCACGCGGCCGTCTCCTGCGAGCCGGGCGCGAATGCGGGCGCGCTCACAGCCAGCAAGGATGAGCTGCGACGGCGTGGGGTGCCTGAACGACGCCCCCGCCGTAAGCATCTGCAGCGCCTCGACGGTGTTGGTCTTGCCCACCGCGTTTCTCCCCACAAGAATCGTGGTCGTGGGCGAGAAGGATACCTCGCGCTCGCGGAAGTTCCTGAACTGCTCGAGCCCTAGGCTCTCTACGAGAAGACCCACGCTACATCCGGACGGGCATCAGCATGTAGAGGTAGTTGACCTTGCCATTGGTCTTGAAGATGCCGGGCTGCATGTTGCTCTGCAGCTCCAGGACCAGCTCCTTCTTGTCGGAGATGGCGTTCACGCAGTCGAAGACGTAGTGGTAGTTGAGCGCGATGGAGAGGCTCTGGCCCTCGACCTCCACGGGCAGAAGCTCGGTGGACTCGCCTTGGTCGGGCGAGGACGCCGAGAGACGCATGACCTTGCCATCTGCATCGATGTCAAAGCGCACGGAGGCGTTAGAGATGGCCACCACAGAGACGCGCTTGAGCGCCGCGGCAAAGGCCTCGACCTCAATGTGGACCGAGGTGTTGCAGCTCGAAGGCAGGAGCTGGCGGTAGTCGGGGAAGTTCCCCTCGATCTTGCTCGAGATGAAGGTCGTGTTGCCAAAGGTGAAGACCACCTGGCTGTCGGTGGTGCCAATGGAGATGCGCTCCTCGAGGTTGGGCATCGAGAGCACGTCGTGGAAGACGGAGCCAGGTACGATGGTGCGGAACTCGCCCTCGCCGGTCTCGGCGGAGGCGTCGCAGACGGCCAGACGGTAGGAGTCCGTGGCAACAAGGCGAATGGTGTTGTTAGAGGCCGTGAGCAGGATGCCCTGCAGGATGGGGCGCGTGGTCTCCTTGGAGGTCACCTTGTAGACCTTGTCGACCATGCTGGAGAGCAGCTCGCTCGGGAGCTCCGTGGCGTCCTCGAGGGAGTACTCGGGGAACGCCGGCCAGTCAGCGGGGTTCAGGGTGTTCAGGCGGAACGAGGACTTCTCACATGAGATGGAGATGGTACGCTCCCCGCCGTCAAAGGTCACCGCAGCGTCGTCCAGCGTCTTCACGATGCTCGTGAGCATCTTGCCCGAGACGACCGTCTCGCCGGACTCCTCAACGTTTGCAGGGATGCGATGGCGGATCGTGATGGTGAGGTTGTTAGTCTGGAACTCGAGGGTTCCCTCCTCGGCCTTGATGTAGATGCCCGAGAGCAAGGGAAGGGTTGAGTTTGTCCCCATGCCCTTGGCAACGACTGACAGTGCCTTGAGAAGTGAAGACTGACTTACGGTGAACCTCATGGCTGCCCTCTCTTATCTATTAGTTTAACAAATCTTTTTGCTCGTTTTCTTTGAGCCTGCGGTTCTCGACGGTCGAAGGCGTGTCGATAACTCTCTCTACATTGTGCGCCCACTTTTCGAGGGTTTTCTTACGCCTTTCTCCCATCTTTTTGACTTACGTGTTCTCGGTGATGTTGTCGCGGATCTGTACTAGGCGGTCGTGATAGATCTTGTCCTCCTTGCGCTTCTTGTCCACCACACGGATGCTGTTGAGCATCGTGGCGTGGCTCCTGCCGCCAAAGTGCTCGCCAATCTCGGCGTAGGTGGCGTCGCAGAGTTCCTTGGAGAGCCACACGGCGATGTGGCGGGCATTCATGATGTCCTTGTTGCGCTTCTCGCCCACGAGGTCCGAGTGTGAGATGTCGAAGTACTGCTCCACTGCGCGCTGGATCTCCTCGATCTTGTATTGCTTCTCGCCGTTTGGCCACGACTCCTTGGCGAGCCGGTTGATGTCCTCGCGCGAGAGTTCTTCGCCACGCTGCTCGCGGTGGGTCTCGGCGATGAGGCAGCGCTGGCAGAAGCCCTCGATCACGCGGATGTTGGTGCCCGCGCGCTCGGCCATGTAGCTTATGTTCTCTTTCGAGATGGTGCCCGTGATGGCGAGCCCCACGTGTCCCTCGGCTGCGTCCTCGTGCATGCGCTCGCAAAAGGTGGTGATGAGCCGCAGCTTGAGCTCATAGTTTGGCACCTGGATTGACGTCGAGAAGCCCGAGTCCAGGCGGCTCGTCACACGCTCGTCGAAGGCCGCCTCGGCGCCCAGTTGCGAGGGCGAGCGGTCCGCTGCCAGAACAATCTGCTTGCCGGCGCTGGTGAGATGGTTGAAGGCGTCGAAGAAGAAGTCGATGGTGCCTGCCTTACCGGCGAGCTTCTGGATGTCGTCGATGATAAGGACGTCGATGTCGTAGTAGTGGTCGCGCAGGATGTCCGGCGCCGACCTCTCGCGGTGCGACATGGCTGTGGTGTAGTCGGTGATGAAGGACGAGCCGTCCTTGTACACGCACACGCGCGTGGGGTCGTTCGCTGAGATGTAGTTCTGGATGGCACGCAGGAGGTGCGTCTTTCCCAGGCCACTCTTGCCGTAGATGAAGAGGGGGTTGTAGGTGCGGTTCTCGCCGTTTGCCACCTGGAGCGCGGCCTGGTAGGCGAAGGTGTTCTCGTCGCCCACGACAAAGCGGTCGAAGGTGAGCTTTGAGTCCATCTCAGAGATGTCGTCCACCAGGGGGTTGGCCGCGCGGCGCTCATGGCCCGCGGCCTCGCGCGCGGCGTTCTCGTCGAGCCACGCGTCCTCGGGGGCTCGTGGCTGAGGCGTGGGCACCGCGGCCGGCGCAGGTACAGCTGCCTGCGGCGATGGTGCCATCCACCTGCGTGCCTCCTCGGGGGTCACCGCCGAGCTTGTCGTGAGCGGCGCCGCGTCAGGATCCTGCACAAAGGAGATGTCGAGCGTGGTTGGCTCGAATGCGGCTTCGGTGAGGCATTCGTTGATAACGTTAAGGTTCTTCGAGAGGCGGTTCTTCACCGTGCGACTGTGCGTCTCTACGTGGAGCACGCCGGGATCAAGTGACACGGGCACGCAACTGCGCAGCATTGCCATGACCGAGCCAGGCAGGTGGCGTTTGCTCACCAGGTCGAACATGTCCTGCCAAACTGCCTCGGTATCTGAGTCGATCTCTGGTTCCATGCCTGTGTGTCCCTCTCGGCGTCAGCGGACGCATGCAGCGCCCTTCTCTCGTGCAAGAGCCCATTATAAGGAAAATGTTGAAAACTCTGGCTTATGAACCCCGCGAGCGTCGAGAACCACGAGAAATGTTGAAAACCCTACATTTAGGCTGGCGAGAAGGGCGAACGACCTACAGAAGGTTGAACGGCCTACAGAATGACGAGCGGCCTACACGAAATTCTGCCCCAGCTGTGTGAGGTAGTACTTTTGGCCGACTTTCTTGAGGATTCCCATCTGCACCATGTTGGCAAGCTCTCGTGACCACGTGGGCGCAGATCTGCCGTAGGTCCGTACGAGCTCCGTGGGGCCGGCCATCTCGTGTGCCGAGAGGTATTCGAGAATGGTCTGCGAGCGATCTGAGAGGTTAATGCGGCCAAGCTCCGCCGCCCACGCGGGAGGCTGCTGCTCCGGCGCGGGCGCGGCTGCTGGCGTTGCAGCTGGCGCTGGTGCGGGCATGGGCGCCTGCTGCTGGTAGGCCGGCTGCGGATAGCCCTGCTGAGGGTAGAACCCCTGTTGGACCTGGGGCTGCACTGGCTGATAGTACTGCTGATACCCCGGCATGTAGGGCTGCGGATAGCCACCTGGTGCCTGTTGGGAGGGGTAAGGAACCTGCCCATAGCCCAGCGGCATCTGTGGCTGTGCTGCCTGTGGTGCGGTACCCGCGGGCTTGCCAGGCGCCGCGCACCTCTCGGCGTCCTCCTTGGGCCTGGTGGAGATGGTCACCACCGTTCCGCCGGAGATGTTGTCCTCTATGGTGAGGCTGCCGCCCTTGTCGGTCATGTACTGCTGCACGTAAGGAAGACCCGACCCAACGCCACGAATGTAGTGCTTCATCTCCTCGGTTGCGGAGGTCGTGCCATACTCCATGGCCAGGTCCTTCTCCTGGATCCCTGGTCCCTGGTCCGAGAAGCGCAGCGTGTTGCCCCCATCGAGAATCGTGATGGTGGGTGCGATGAAGTAGGCGTGGATGAAGTTCTCGACAATTTCGCGAATCACGGTGAAGGGAATCTGGCTTCCCTGCTCGTGCGCGAGGCGGTTTACGGTTGCCGTGATTTCCTCGAGGTAGCTGCGGATGTCCGTAGGTTCGATGACCACCACGCGAGGGGCCGCCGCCGCGTCGTCGTAGATGGCAATGCGTGCGGGATAGCGCACGGCCCCAAGCTCACCCTGGGAGGCACTGCTGCCATCTTGGGAGCTCTCTGGGGACTTCTCGTCCTTCTCGCCCGCATCTTGGGGTGTGTTGTCGACGAACGGATAGAACGCGTGGTCCATCCCGCTTTACCTCTTGATTCTTTTCACCAGCTCTGACTTTTCAACCTCGTTTGAACCTTGGATGAAAACTTTCACTCGGATTTCTATGTGAACGAAAGTTTTCAACAACGGATGAAACATGGTTGATAACTGGGTCTAAACGTGAAATACCGGCTGGAAAATCATAGCATCAGGAAGAAAGTTGTCAGTAGGTTGGCATGGTCTTTTCGCTCCATGGAAGATTTCTTGCAAAGCTTTTCTGCGGGGAAGCGGCTGGCGCCGAGCCCTACCATGAGACAACCCACCGAGAATCCGTGCAGTTATTCTGCATTAAATTGACATCTTGACGGAGAGACCCTTACAATCTTTGGGCTTAGTGCTCAAGACATTAGACCCGTATGGGAGGAATACATCATGAAGCGTACGTATCAGCCCAACAAGCGTAAGCGCGCCAAGACCCACGGCTTCCGCGCCCGTATGGCCACCAAGGGTGGCCGCAAGGTTCTCGCACGTCGTCGTGCCAAGGGCCGTAAGCAGCTCACCGTCTAACACAGCATCATGGAGACCATCAAATCGCGTGCCGAATTTGAGAGGGTCTTCTCGCGCGGGAAGCGCTACAACGACGCATTACTGCGCATTCGAGTGGTGCCAACGAGCGAAGGCGACCTGCCGAAGGTCGCCTTCGTTGCGCCAAAAAGGCTTGGAAACGCCGTCTACAGAAATAGGTGCAAGCGCGTCCTGCGAGAGGCAGCACGCGCTTGTTCGCTACCGCATGACGGCTACGACGTAATCCTCTTCTCGACCGACAAGACCCATGACAGCTCCCCCGAGCGCGTGGCGACGTCCCTTGAGAGGTTGCTCGAGAGGGCCGGTGTGGTGTGTGGCTGAGGCCAAGGGGGAGTCTGCACTTTCACGTGCTGCTACAAGAGCCATTAGGTTCTACCAGCGGCGCATCTCGCCCCTGTTCCTGCCGCACTGCATCTACACGCCAACCTGCTCGGAGTACGCTCGACAGGCCATAGCCAAGTACGGTCTGGCGAAGGGTGGGTGGCTTGCCGTGAAGCGCATCCTGCGGTGCCATCCCTTCCACGCCGGTGGATACGACCCCGTTCCCTAACAGTCTGGGGACACACACGGAGGAACCATGTGGGATTGGATTATTGACTTTCTCGCCGGCGTGCTCGCGGGCATTGAGGGATTCTGCGGGGACTGGGGCCTCGCGATCATCATCCTCACCGTCATCATCCGCGTGCTCATCATGCCGCTGATGAACAAGCAGGTTGAGTCTTCGGCTCGTATGCAGGCCGCACAGCCCAAGATCATGGAGCTGCAGGCCAAGTATGCCGATGACCCCGAGCGCCAGGCCCAGGAGATGCAGAAGCTCTACTCTGACATCCACTTCAACCCCGTTATGGGTTGCCTGCCTGTGCTACTCCAGATGCCCGTCTTCTTTGCACTGTTCACGGTTGCTCGCGACCGCATCCCCTCGGATGCAAGCTTCTATGGCATCATTCCCTCGCTTGCTGGTTCTGCGGGCGGCATGATTAGTTCCGAGGGCTGGGGTCCCGCTGCTATCTACATCTTCTTTGTCATTCTCTTTGGTGTCCTCACGTTCCTACAGATGGCCATTAACTCCGGCCAGGTCTCTGAGGACCAGCGCAAGCAGCAGCTTGGTATGGGCGCCATCATGGCCGTGATGATGGCCTGGTTTGGCTGGAGCATCCCTGCCGGTGTTGTTCTTTACTACAACGCCTCTGCGCTGTGGGGCATTGTGCAGCAGTACTTCGTGACGCGTAAGGTCATGGAGAAGGCCAAGGCAGAGGCTGAGCAGAGCATGCAGAACCAGTCCTCCGTCACTGTTGATGTGGTGCGCAAGGAGAAGAAGCCCCGTCCGCACAAGAAGAACTAGCTTAGGGCTGTATTACTCAGCAAATTTCAATATTCTGCTGTGAATATGCATAATTTAAAGTACTTTTCGTACTTTATACCTACCTGCTTAGGAGGTTTGTGATGGAGGAAGGAATCCTCGACGAGGTTGTCGAGTCTGAGGAGGTTGTATCGGCTGATGCCGATGTACAGGACTCCTCTACTGATGAGTTTGCGCAGATTCGTGAGCACTATGAGGCTGGCGTTGCTCTGACTGATGACGAGACCGACCGCATTGCCGATGTTGCCGTTGAATACCTGCGCGGCATTCTCAATCTCTTTGGTGAGACACACTCCTCCATTGATGAGTACGATGGCGATGAGGGTGAGCTCATTCTTGATGTGAGCGGTGGAGACCTTGCCGTTCTCATTGGCCGCCACGGCCGCACGCTTGAGGCTCTGCAAACGGTTATCTCCACGCTCGTGAGCAGTCGTCTCAAGTTCTACTATCCCATTGTTGTTGACATTGAGAGCTACCGCAGCCGGGCAAAGAAGAAGATTGAGCAGATGGCCCTCAACGCTGCTTCTCGTGCCAAGAGTCATGGTTCCAGCGTCAAGCTCGCTCCCATGAATGCATACGACCGTCGTTTGGTTCACCTTGCACTGCGTGATGATCCCGAGGTCACCACACACTCTGAGGGCGATGACCCTGACCGGTACGTAGTGGTAACGCCGGTTAAGCTGTAGTCCATCTCTCATTGGTTCTACATGCGCTACAGTTTGGGAGGGTGAGGAAGTCACCCTCCCTTTTTTCTTGCCAAAACCTTCTGACTCGAGAGTTTTTGGCAGTATGTAATACTCTATGGAATCGTATGTCTTGCTATAAGGAGTGAAGATGGACCAAAACTCCCATGAGATTCTTAAGGATGAGCTCCTTGAGCTTCTCGCCTCCGATACAGATCTTTCGATGCTTACCGTGACCAAAGAAATGGCCGAGCTACTCATTCAACATCTAGAGCTCGTTGTTGAGAAGAACAATAGCCTTAATCTCACGAGGATTACCAACGAACATGAGGCAATTGTCCTCCATATTCTCGACTCTCTGTTGTTTATTGCTCATAACCCCACTGTATTGGGGCCAGGTGAGAAGCTATTGGATATTGGTACTGGAGCTGGCTATCCAGGACTGCCTCTCACAATTGTGAGTGGTTGTCAGAGCACTCTCATTGACTCTGTTGGCAAGAAGGTCAATGCCGTTAAAGAGTTTACTGAAGCGCTGGGGCTCTCTGATCGTGTTTCATGTCTGCATGCTCGTGCGGAGGAAGTCCCCGAAGTTTGTCACTCTCGATTTGATGTTGTTGTTGCTCGTGCTGTTGCCCAAACGAATGTTCTGATAGAGTACGCTACACCCTGTTTGAGAAGGAATGGCACTCTTCTTGTTGGCAAGGGCAACCCTAGCGATGAGGAGACTCAAGCTGCTTCTCGTGCTGCAAAGATTTGCGGGCTTGAGGAATCAGGGCGGTTTGAATATGATCTCCCTCATGAGCTTGGACACAGAACCATTCTTGCATATACAAAGACTGGCAACCCTCGTATTAAGCTTCCACGTCAGAACGGCATGGCAAAGAGGAGCCCCCTTGGACTCCAGTAAGATGCTGTAAGAATCTTATTACTTCTCAGCACTTTGGATGTATCTGTTGCGGTCCTCATCGAATCGCTTTGATGAGGACCGCTATTCTATGACGCAGCAGAATTCCGCCGTTTCACGTGAAACACGACTCTTGAATGGCTGCATAACAATACAGTCCAAATCTTTAGATTTTCATTGTCTTCTGTGCGCATTCAACCCGTTTCACGTGAAACGTGAAACACTCTAGCTCAGACTTACAATCCGAGGTAGTTGCATATTGTTTGATTTCAACTACGGCTAGAGATTGATTTTTCATGTTTCAAGTGGAACTGCTTCCTTGTAGATCAGACTCGCAATTGAAAGTTGTTGTAGTTGGATAAATCCAAATAACCCCAGAGAGCGAACTTTGTATGTTTCACGTGAAACGCAGTTTATTGACAATGATAGGAGTAAGTCTCAGACATTGATCATTTGCGATATGCATTCATTTCAAACGAAGACTCTAAGCCAGTATTGTTTCACATGAAAAGGCAGCAAACACCATGATGAATGTAGAGATAAACAAGAATGTTTTACGTGAAACAAGCATGTTGACAAACCAGAGTAGAAAACATGGCTGATTCGAAAAAGATTCTCGAAGTTTCACGTGAAACAATACCCTATGATTGTCACACACCACATTGGTGAGCAAACACAGTATAGACGTAAACATACTCGGCAATTGGGGGTCATTCGTGGGCTTTCAAGACGTAAAACGCGGATTTACCAATAGAGACCCGAAAGTATTTGCGATTATCAACCAAAAAGGCGGCGTTGGAAAATCAACGACGGCGATAAACCTTTCTGCAGCGCTTGGAGAGGCTAAGAAGAAGGTACTTGTAATCGATTTAGACCCTCAGGGGAACACAACAAGCGGATATGGCATCGAGAAAGAAGATCTTGAGCACGATATGTATGATGTCTTGCTCCAAGACTTCCCAATTGAGGATGTAATTATCGATACAGTTGAGGATAGAGTCTTTGTAGCTCCTGCGACGATCCAACTAGCGGGCGCAGAAATAGAGCTTGTATCTGCAATGGCGCGCGAAAGCATCCTCAAAAGCGTTGTCGAAAACATTAAAGAAGAATTTGACTACGTCTTTATCGACTGCCCCCCATCGCTTGGATTACTCACAATCAATGCACTTGTTGCTTCAGATCAACTGCTAATTCCTATACAGTGCGAGTATTACGCCCTAGAGGGAGTTACAAAGCTCATCGAATCAATGAAAATGGTTAAGAGTCGCCTTAATCCATCACTTTCGATATTTGGTGTTGTCATGACTATGTATGACACGCGCACAACGCTCTCTCACCAGGTTGTCGAGGAGTGCGAGAACTATTTTGGACAGCAGATTTTCAAGACGTACATCCCTCGCAATGTCAAAATTGCTGAGGCACCAAGCCATGGTTTGCCAGTAACGATGTACGCAAGAATGAGCAAGGGCGCTTCTGCCTATACAAAACTTGCTAAGGAAGTGATTCGCCGTGGCTAAGAAATCAGGTTTGGGCAAGGGACTGGAATCACTGATGGGCGAAGCGAACGCAGAGGTAGGTGCTCCAGCCGCAGATTCGACATTGCCAATTTCCAAGATTAAACCGAACAGAGGTCAGCCACGCAAGAACTTCAATCCTGATGAGCTTGCCGAGCTTGCTGATTCCATCAAGCAGAATGGCATACTCCAGCCAATCATTGTTCGCAAAAAGGGAACTACGTATGAGATCGTCGCGGGTGAGAGGCGCTATCAAGCGGCAAAACTTGCTGGTCTAGATGAAGTACCTGTTGTCATCAGAGACATTAGTGATGAGGACGTATTCAAGCTTGCTCTTATCGAGAACCTCCAGCGCTCTGACCTCAACCCTATCGAGGAGGCACAGGGATATAAGCAGCTGCTTGATAAAAACGGCCTAACTCAGGAAGAGGTAGCCCGTCTCGTATCTAAGTCGAGGTCAGCAATAACTAACACGCTCCGACTGCTTGACCTTCCAGACGAAGTCCAGGAGCTCATGAGTGAAGGTAAGCTGACGGCTGGACATGCGAGGGCAATTCTCGCCGTCCCCTCTGAAGAGGGACGAGTTCGTCTGGCAAAGAAAGTAGTAGACCAGGGTTTGTCAGTAAGACAGACAGAAACCCTTGCTCCATTGTTTTCTGACAACAGCCAGGCGGAGCCTGTCCATCGACAACCTGTGCCTCAGTCCTTCAAGCGGGCAGCTAGGCAGATGAGGCTTGCTCTAGACACCAACGTAAAGGTGAAGACCGTACGTGGAAGGAACAAGGTGGAGATCGAGTTCGAAGACGAGGATGCGCTCGCCCACCTTGTCGACCTTCTCACGAGGGACTAGGAGCAGGAATGAAGAAGCTACTTCGTGGTGTGGTAGTTATCGCGACTGCAGCAGGCGTTGGCTATGTGTTCTACAAAGAGGTTCTCTCTGATGAGGCCAAGCAGAATATCAAGAAAATGGTAGAGACGGTCGAGACCTCCTATGAGCGTATAAACGAGGTTATCAACTCGGTGAGAGGCGACGTTATGCCGGACGATGGACCTCTACCTAACGTCCAGACAACCATGCAGCAGTGGAAAGACCTTGGATACTAGGGAATCTGCGGGAACGGTAAGAAGATAAACTTAAGAACACGTGTTCTAATAAAGAGGGGCGATCACCAGCGGGTGACCGCCCCTCATTCTAACAAAGCGTTAAGAGGATTAAAGCTCCTGCATGCGCTGCCTTAGCTGCCCGCATGCAGCGTCAATGTCTGCGCCCCGGGAGTTTCTGATGGTAGCCTCAACACCAACGGAAGCCAAACGAGCAACAAACTCCTCGGCTCGCTCAGGACTTGCGGGCTTGAGCTTAGAACCGGGAACCTCATTGAGCTGGATGATGTTGACGTGTGCCAGAGTGCCGCGACAGAAGTCGCACAGCGCGCCAAGCTCGTCCTCGTTGTCATTGACGCCCTGAATGAGCGCATACTCGTAGGTAGGCCGGCGTCCAGTCTTGTCAACATACTCGCCCATCACGTCATAGAGGTGAATAAGGGAGTACTTCTTGACGCCAGGCATGAGGATGTTGCGCGTGCTCTGGTTGGCGGAGTGAAGCGAGACGGCGAGTGTGAACTGCTCGGGCTCGTTTGCAAAACGCTTAATCATGGGGATAACGCCGCAGGTGGACACCGTGAGGTGGCGCGCGCCAATCCCCGCACCTTCAGGAGAGTTGAGGCGCCGCAGCGCGGCGAGCGTAGCATCGTAGTTCATCATGGGCTCGCCCTGCCCCATCATCACAACGCTGGTAACGCGCGTGTTGAAGTCATCGCGAACATGCATGACCTGCTCGTAAATCTCGCCAGCCGTCAGCGAGCGGGTAAGACCCGAGGCGCCGGTTGCACAGAACGCGCAGCCCATGGCACAGCCCGCCTGTGTAGAGACGCACACGGCAAGCCGGTTCTTTGAGGGCATGCCAACGCACTCCACGGCCACGCCATCTGGGAAGCGAAGCAGGTACTTGCGGCTGCCGTCCATAGAGACCTGCCGCGCGACCTCCTCGACACCTCCGAGCGTGACGTAGTCCGCAAGCTCGGCTCGCAGCGCCTTCGACAGGTTGGTCATCTGGTCGAGTGAGGTGGCGTTCTTGACCCACACCCAGTCCTCGATCTGCTTTGCACGGAACTTGGGCTGACCCAGCTCTGCGAGAAGGGTCTCAAGCTGGCCGCGCGTACAGTTTCTTAGGTCGAGCTTCTCGTTGTTTCGGTTGACGTCTTCCGTCTGCATTTCTGGCCCCTTGCCCTTGTCGTATGGTGTGGTGGAGTATCCTCTTTGAGTTACTGTCTCCGTGTGAGTTGAGTCTACCGCACGGCGGAGAGATGCGAGGGAGAGCACATGACAAGTCAGGACGTGTTGGGCCTCAAGGTTGTCGTTATCGCCGGCGGCTGGTCTGACGAGAAGGAAATTTCCCTGGACTCTGGGCGCGCGTGCCAGAAGGCGCTCACCGAGGCGGGTTTCAAGGGCGTTGACCTGCTCGATGCCGCAGATGGCGAGTTTGTGTCAAAGCTCGTTGCCGGCGGTTACGACGTGGCCTTTGTCGCCATGCACGGACACTACGGCGAGGATGGGTGCATCCAGGGGCTCCTCGAGATTCTGCACATGCCCTACACCTTCTCGGGTGTGCTTGGGAGCGCCGTGAGCACCGAGAAGGAGGTCGCCAAGACCCTCTATCGCCAGGCGGGCATCCCCACGCCGCGCGGAACCGACGTTGCAGCCGGCACAAAGCTCACAGATGACGATATCGACCGCATCGTGGACGAGCTTGGGCTGCCGCTCTTTGTGAAGCCTGCGGCAAACGGCTCGAGCTACGGCGTCACGCGTGTGACCAGTGCTTCTCAGCTTCGCGATGCCGTGGACCGCGCGTCGGCAGGCGGAGATCGCGCCCTAATCGAGGAGTGCATCACCGGCACCGAGATTACCGTCCCCGTGATTGGCAACGATGACCCCAAGGCACTGCCTATCGTCGAGATCGTGACCGGCGCAGAGTTCTATGACCTCAAGGTAAAGTACGAGCCCTCGTCCATGCACCACGTGATTCCTGCTCGCCTGGAGGCTGGCGTCTACGCCCGCGCCCAGGAGCTGGCCGTTCGCGCCCACCGCGCCCTTGGCTGCCTTGGGGCTTCGCGTAGCGACTTCATTGTGCGCGAGGATGGCACTCCGGTGATTCTCGAGACCAACACCATTCCGGGCATGACCGAGACCAGCCTCCTGCCCGATTCCGCCCGTCACGGTGGCATTGAGTTCCCCGAACTCTGCAAGAAGTTCGTGGAGTATGCGCTCGAGGCTCACGGGAAGTCGGAGGAATAGCATGGCCCTTGCCAGTGCTGGCGGGCGAGAAGAGAACACGGAACGAGCTGCAGCCGCCCTCGAGCGGCTGCTTCTTCCTGGAACGCCCGAGGACATTCGTGCCAACTATAAAAGTCTTGCCGAGCGGGCTCGCACCCATGAGTTTGACCTGCTTGAAGAGGATATCGTGGTGCTCGATACGGAGACTACGGGCCTCTCGTTCAAGGACTGTGAGCTCATAGAGATATCTGCCGCAAGGATCTCGGGCCGCGAGGCTGTGGAGCGTTTCGAGACCTTTGTTGATCCCGGCAGGCCAATCCCGCCCGAGATTCAGCGCCTCACAGGCATACGCGACATAGACGTTGCTGGCGCACCCACCCCCGAGGAGGCCGTGAGCGCCCTGGCGGACTTTGTGGGCGGTTCTCCTGTGCTGGCGCACAACGCCACCTTCGACCGCACCTTCATCGAGGGTGTGCGCGGCGGCTCCGAGGTGTCTGACACCTGGATTGACACGCTTGCGCTCTCTCGCATTGCGCTCCCGCGTCTCTCGTCCCACCGGCTCTCGGACATGGCGGAGGCGTTTGGCTGCGATTCTGTCACGCACCGTGCGGGCGATGACGTCGACGCGCTCTGCGGCATGTGGCGCATCATCCTGCTTGGCCTCTCTGACCTGCCGGCGGGGCTCCTGGGCAAGCTCTCGGAGATGCACCCCGAGGTAGAGTGGCCTTTTAGGCCTGTCATTGCACACCTTGCCGCCGAGAGGGGCCCAGAGACCTTCTCGCTCAAGGCGCTTCGTCACGGGCTAGTCTCCCGCGAGGAGACGCACCAGCGCGCGGACGCCGCCGAGAGCGACGAGGCCCTTGTCGCCCCAACCCCTGAGGCCATTAGGGACGAGTTCACGCCTGCGGGTGTTGTTGGGCACATGTACGAGAACTACGAGACGCGCCCGGAGCAGGTCTCGATGGCGCTCGAGGTGCGAGACGCCCTTGCCACCTCGACGCACCGCACGATAGAGGCTGGCACAGGCGTTGGAAAGTCCATTGCCTACCTGCTACCCGAGGTCCTTTTCGCCCAGCGCAACAACGTAACCGTGGGCATTGCGACAAAGACCAACGCCCTCACCGACCAGCTTGTCTCCCACGAGCTGCCGGCGCTGGCCCGCGCGCTGCCAAAGGGGCTCACCTTCCACAGTCTGAAGGGCTACGAGCACTATCCGTGTCTGCACAGGCTCGACCGCGCCGCTGTGGAGGACCTGCCGCTTGAGCTGGCGCGCAACGACGGGCGCTCTGACAATGCCATCGCGGGTGACATGCTCACCGCCATTGCCGTGACGTATGCGTACGCCTGCCAGTCTCCTGACGGCGACTTGGACGCGCTGGGGATCCGCTGGCGGTACGTTCCGCGGCAGATGCTCACGACCACCCCCAACGAGTGCCTGCGCACGCGATGCCCGTACTTCCCCAACGAGTGCCTGGTCCATGGCGCGCGCCGTCGTGCCGCTAGCGGCGACGTGGTGGTGACCAACCACTCGCTGCTGCTGCGCAACGTTGCAGCTGAGGGAAAGATTCTGCCGCCCATTCGCCACTGGGTGATCGATGAGGCCCACTCCTTCGAGAGCGAGGCACGCCGCCAGTGGGCGCACGAGGTCTCCGGTGACGTGGCTCGTGCGGCGTTTGAGCTGCTTGGCGGCACCAAGAGCGGTGCGCTGCACGCGGTGATGACATCTGTCTCGGTGTCCAAACTCGAAGGGGCCACGCTTGTGCAGGGTCTGCTCACCAAGACTGCGGCGTCCGTCTCGCGCGCTGCCGTGTCCACGGCCGACCTCTTCATGGCTGTGCACGAGCTCGGCTCGCTTGCCAGGGGCGATGGCGGCTACGACATGGTGACCCTTTGGATTGACGAGAAGGTCCGCGAGACGTCGCAGTGGAGTGCCGTTGCGGAGGCCGGGTCTGCTGCCGTTGCACACCTGGATGAGGCGGCAAAGAACCTGGGCGAGGCCGAGGAGAAGCTTGCCGAGGTCGCGCCGCAGCTTGCCGCGGATCTCACGGAGTCCGGACGCTTTGTGTCTGAGCTGCTCGAGAGCCTGCGCCTCATCCTGGGCGGAGAGGACCAGACATACGTGTACTCCGCGGAGCTGTACCGCTCCAAGAGACGCATTGGTGCCGAGAAGCTCCTTGCCGAGAAGCTCGACGTGGGTGCGGACCTTGCCCAGAACTGGCTGCCAGAGATGAAGAGCGTGGTGTTTACCTCGGCCACCATGGCAGTGAGGGACGACTTCTCGCACTTTGACCATGCGGTTGGTCTCGACCGCCTGCCCTCAAGCATGCACAAAGACGTGCGTCTTGATTCAAGCTTTGATTACGATAAGAGTATGTCGGTCATTGTGACCAAAGATATGCCCGCGCCAAACGATGGCAACTACCTGGACGCACTTGTTGAGCTTCTCTACAGCGTGCATCGTTCTATGGATGGCTCGGTTCTCACGTTGTTCACAAATAGGCGTGACATGGAGCGCGTGTACGCAGAACTTGAGCCACGCCTGACCAAGGTGGGACTGGCGTTGGTGTGCCAGGAGCGTGGCTCCTCTCCGCGACGTCTGCGCCAGCAGTTCCTGGCTGAGAAGCGCACGTCGCTTCTCGCGCTGCGGTCGTTCTGGGAGGGCTTTGACGCCACGGGTGACACGTTGAGGTGTGTGGTCATCCCCAAGCTGCCGTTTGCAAGTCCCAATGACCCCATCGTGCGCGAGCGCGACCTGCGCGAGGACCGCGCATGGTGGCGCTACTCGCTGCCCGAGGCGGTCATCTCGGTGAAGCAAGCTGCGGGTCGTCTTATCCGCACGTCGAGCGACTGCGGCGTGCTGGTGCTTGCGGACTCGCGCGTGGTGCAGAAGCGCTACGGACGGGCGTTCACCGGATCGCTGCCCTCTAAGAGCGTGACTACGCTCGAGATGCAGAACGTGGGCCGCTACATAGAGATGTGGCGCTCGACGCACGAGCGATAGAAGCGCAGCTACTGTTTTCCCAGCTTACGGTGGGCATAGGCGACGGCGAGGGCTTTGACTTCGCCGTCACTTGTGAATGCAGCGCCGGCACAGGCCGCAATGCGCCGCGGTAGCCATTCCCCGCCGTAGTAGGGAATGCGCGTAACGACAACGGAGCCGTCATCGCGTTCTACGTGCAGGCCAGGCCAGGCGAGAAGCTCAAGGTAGTGCCTGTCACGAAAGGTGATGCGCACCTCGCGCTCGGGACTGGTCTGCCGTGGCTCTGGCGGAAGCTCTTCTGCCGGCGCAATGAGCACATCCGTCATGCGGTCAAGGCGAAAGACGCGCTCGCCCTGGCGCGAGGGGTCGTAGGCGTCAAGGTACCAGACGCCATCTGCGTTGCGCAGCCCGCGCGGATCCACGTGCCGCCTCCGCGGAGCCTTGTCAGTCACGCCCTGGTACGAGAAGTCGAGCATGCCGAGCTGGGCTATGGCCTTGGAGCACTGGAGGAGGGCCTCGGCCGTGCGGTGGTTGCCCGACTCGTCGCTGCCCTCGCTAGGCGCCGCCGGCGCCTGGGCCTCGGTGGAGTGCTGGGACGAGAGCGATGCCGCGATCTTTTGGCGCAATGGGGCGTCTGCTGGGATTTCCATCTGATCGAGGGCCGCCTTAACGGCGACGGTCTCGGACTTGGTGAGGCGAAGCCTTCTTGCGTGGCTGCCTGAGCTGCCCTCGAGCGTGAGGCGGTCGTTGTCCTGGCCTTCGGAGAGCGGGAGAACCGCCGCACCCTCGCCGCCCGCGGCAAGGATGAGGTCCATGCGATGGCGTGCGTCCTGCTCACTGATTCCCAGACGACCAGCTATGGTCTCCACGTCCAGGCTGTCACCCGCGTGGTCGAGCGACGAGATAATGGCGACAAGCTCGCGGGCCTCCTGCAGGCCTCCCTTGCGGCCGGCGCCCTGCCTGCGACTAGCCATATGCAACGACCCCCTTGAGCTTGGAACGCCAGGCAGAGACCAGCTCTGACGGCGCGATGGGCGTGATGTCCTCCGCGATGGCCCACGAGGCGGCGTCATCCAGGCTGCTTATCTCGATGCGCCAAAGGAGGGAGGCGGGAGAGTGGCTCGTAGTCGCGACCTCATTGGCACCAAGGGTGTCATCAGGCTCGAGGAACGTGCCTTTGCCAAGCGTGACCTTGGAAAACTCCTGTGCCGCCTGCACCGGCACGGCAAACACCCCATCGCATGTGACCGGCCCAATCTGGAAAGGCAACTTCTGCCAGTCACGAACGTCGAAGTCCTCCGGGATCTCGAAGGACGGCCCCACAACCTTGGAAGCTCGTCGAACACGGTCGATGCGATACGTGTGTGCCGAGCCCTCGATGACCGCGCCGCTCTCGTCAATAGATGCCGCCACCATATAGAGATGACCGCGCATGCCAAAGAAGCCATAGGGAGCTACCCGACGCTTGACCGTGGTTCCATCGGCGCGCACGTAGTCTATCTGCGCGACTAGCCCGGAAAGGCTGCATTCCTGGAGAGTTGCAAGCTGTCGACTGGGTGCTCTCTCCTCGGCGGGCAGGGAGACCGATGCGGGATAGTCGAAGGCGTCATCGATCTTCGAGAGCGCAATGCGAAGCTCGGCGCCGTAGGGGAAGTCCGGATCATCGACAAGCGGGAGACATGCAACGTCAAGGGCCATGGCGTCCTCGTCCGAGAGCTCGGTGCTCTCGACGAACGAAGCACTATCTACGCACCAGAGCGTCTCCGGGCCGTCAGCACGGCTCACCATAATGCCGCATTCGGCGAGCGCAGCCCTATCCCGCCGAAAGGCAGTGCGATATGAGTCTGGCTTGGTGAGGTCCGGATAGAACGAGTGCCAGATGGTGTCATCGCTTATGGTGTCCGAGCTCATGAAGGCAAGTGCGAGCGAGGCAATCCTCGTTGCCTGCTCGTCATCCTTCGAAAGCGCCGAATAGCCTTCTCGTTCGTCCAACCCAGTCCTCCCACTTCTGCTTTGGTGGCCCACGTAGACGCGTGGCCCATGCCGTTGCGTGTGCGCCATCACGTTTAGACGATAGTCGAAAGGAGGGAACCCGGCGAGTTGTGCGCGCGGAGAAATATGCAGGACCCGAGCACCATGATGAACGGTGCCGCATGTGGTCTCGTTGTGGGGGAATTGCCGTGCAGACGACCGTCCAGGGGGTGCCGGGGTGATATCGCTGTCCCTCAAGACGTATACTCAATACCGCATATGCGCATTCTCGCGACCTAAACGGCTGCGTGACCAGCGGAGGACGTACAGCATGGCCATGACACATGATTATTTGGACTACCTGGAGGACCAGATTGGCATCTCCCCTGCGAACAGCCAGGAGGAGCTCCAGGCGGCTCAGACTATTGCGGACCTCATGAAGAAGCATGACGTCGACGTTAACGTCGAGGAGTTCGATGCTCCCGGCAGCGGACGCTTTGTGCGGTGCGTGCTTCTCGTGCTGATGTTTGTGGGGGTCATCCTCTCGGGCACGGGCATCTCTGTCCTGGGAGTCGTACTGGCACTGGTTCCGGGCGTCCTGCTCATTCTTGATGTCCTTGGAGTTGGTGGGGACTTTCTCTCCAAGCTTGGCCCTGCGGCACGCAGCCAGAACGTGGTTGCGGTGCACCATGCCACGGGCGAGCTGGTCGCCAAGGGCAACAGGCCAATCGTCGTTGTTGCCCACTACGATTCTCCGCACGACAGTTTCCTGTACGGAAGCCCACTCTCCCGCTACATACCCATGCTTCGAAAGGCGCTCAAGTGGCTTGTTCCTGCGGTCGCCTTTTGTGCGTTGCTCCAGGCGTTCTCCTTCCTGCCCGCACCCCTTCGCTCGGTTCTCTGGGTTGCCGGCATCCTGCTGGCCATTCCGCTTGTAGCGTTTGGCGCGGATGGCATCTATCAGAAGTTCTCTACCTGCTCGCTGGGCTCTAACGACAACAAGTCCTCTGTTGCGGCGCTTCTCGGCATCCTTGAGAACGTCCGCCCGTCTGGCGATAAGCCTGTCTCTCAGCGCGCCATCGAGAGGGAGCAGCATGAGAAGGAGGCCGCCCAGGCCGAGGCCGAGCAGGCAGCTGCAGCCGCGCAGACTCCTGCGCCAGCGCCGCAGGCCGAGGAGATCGTCGGCGTCCGTCACGGCAAGGACGTCATTGCTGCCCTGGGCATTCTTCCTGCTGACTGCGAAATCGAGTATGTTGACTCCTCCAAGGACATGAGATCGTCCTCGATTGACGCCGACGAGACCAGTGAACTCCCCGGCAGCCCCGTGCGTGCCAGCGCCCGCATCGACGTCCAGACCAAGGTTGACGCTGCGGACTCCACTGAGAGTCTCCCTAGGCCTTCGGCTCCCCGCACTACAGATGCGAGCACCGAGCCTGTTGCTGCTCCTACGGACAGCACAGACTCCACGGCCGCCGCACCTGCCCCTATCGACGCTCCTACAGACGCCGACGCAACCGCCGCCACGCCCGAGAAGACTCACTTCTTTGACCGCAAGAAGCTTGCAAGCATGTTCGACCGCTTCGAGAGCCGCGGCGTTGGTGAGAAGGATGATTCCGGTCTTACCGCCACGCCTGACGACGACCTTGGCTCCACGCGTCCAACGGCCCCGACCCCGCGCAAGCGTCCCGAGAAGCCCGATGACCCTAACTGGGGCAAGTCGAGCTTCAAGCCCCAGGTCTCTGACGTGGCACGTCGCGCAGCCCTCTTTGACCTTCCTGACCCCTCTGAGCTGTCTGACCCCCTTGCGTCCGATTCCGATGCAACCCAGCTCGCGCCAGCCCACCCAGCTGCGACTCCTTCCCGGAGGAGCATGGGGAACCTGCTGAGCGACGCAGACGCCAGAAACGCCCAGCGCATTCGCGGCGGTGCCACCGAGGCGGACGTGCCTGTGATTACCCCTGGCACCACTGCCGCGGCGCCAGCACAAAACGTTGCCAGTGGCGAGCAGGACGGCCTTGATGTCATTAGCGCAGATGACCTGGGGATGCAGGAGGAGGTACCCGAGCATCCTGCCGAGAAGCATCACTTTAGCCTGTTCAACCGCAATAAGGACAAGGGTGGACGCTCTCGCGGTCAGGGCCGCGGCAGTTGGCTGAGCGAGGATCCCGAGAACTGGGACGAGAGCTCTGATTCTGACCCCTGGAAGGGCGGCGCCACCACGAGAAGTGGCCTTCGCCTTGTCGAGGACGTTCCTTCCGAGGCGCCGGAGCCTCCCTATGAGGGCGACCAGGCAAGTGCCGCACCCCTCTCTGACGTGACCGCCGAGCCCGTTGCTGACGGTGAGCCCCCCGTCGACGTACCTGCTGACGTTCCCACCGAGGATGACCTTCGTGCCGCCGTGCTTCATATGGGTGACGACGAGCTGGTCTGCCACGACATCTGGTTTGTCGCCCTTGGCGCTTCCGACCTTGACCATGCCGGCATGCGCTCCTTCCTCTCCGAGCACCGCTCTGCCATTCGCGGTGCGTTCCTCGTGAACCTGGACTGCGTGGGTGCTGGCAACCTCTCGCTTCTGACGCACGAGGGCTTCGAGCCCACCCGTCGCGCGGACAGAAGGCTCCTCAGGCTCCTCACCGGTACGGCCTCTGACCTCAACGTGAATCTCAAGACCCAGCCGTTCGACTGGGCGGACACCGATGCCTCCGTGGCCATGCGCACGTCCGTCCGTGCCGTCACGGTCATGGGCATGGGCGACAACGGGCTGCCTGCCCTCTCGCGCACCGAGCAGGACGCGCCCGAGAACGTTGACGGTGACCAGGCTGCCTCCGTCGCCGAGCTGGTCACGGAGATGATCCGCCGCTCGTAGTTGCATTTGCGCCACTCTCCAATGAGGTTTTCGAGCCCGAGGGGGCCGGCCATCGCCGGCCCCCTCTTGCGCATTTTCTACACGCGCACCCGTCCGTACTGGGATGCCGCTCTTTCTCGTCAGCCTTTCCTTCTGCGCCAGAGTGCAAGGATGATTCCGGCGCATCCGAGTGCAGCGCAGGCTCCGATGGCAACTCGAGCCGTCGTGTCTCCCGTTTGGGGAATTCCGCTTGCTTCTCGTTGGGTTTTGCCGTTGGACTGTTTGGACTCCGGCCCGCTTGGTTGAGCCTCCCCGCGATAGTCCACGGTCTGGCTCGCTGCATTCAGATCCATGTGAGATGCAACCTCCTGCCCATCGCGATAGAGGGTCTCGAAGATAACCACCCTCTTTCCATCGACAGCAGCGCCTGCAACTTCAAATGGCATAGCGACGGTATCGTCTGCCTCTGCGGGGACAAACTGCTGCGTCGCCTCAACGGGATTCCCGTTTGTGTCGAGAATCGGCTTGCCACTCTCGGCGTCCATGAGAGTGCCGTGAAGCTCATAGCTTGTGCCGGGGAGAAGCCCCTCAAAGGCCACAACGTCCACGATGCCGGTACTCTCCTGGACCTCGCCCTCGTGCCTGCCGGTCTTCTCGTCTGTTGCGGTTGTTTGGATGGAAGGCGCGCTCTCCTCGCGGTTGTCTATGGTGCCCAGGTCAAGGACGGCGTTGTGACGTGACTGGGGGAACTCGGTGGTGAGCTCGAAGGAGACAAGCTCATGCCCGCGGTTGGCATCGCACCGGAGCTCTTGCACCTCGTAGCGGTCATACGGAAATGCTGCGAGGCCCTCGATAGCCGTTCCGTTGGCATTCGCGGCGCTCCCAAACCACACGCCGCTTGAGGGGTCGAGCTTGGTTGAGTCTATCAAGGGCTCCGAGGAGTCTGCGCCGTTCTCGTTAAGTGCTGCATCGTTAGCGTTCGTGCGCTGCTCGAGGGCATAGACGGAGGAGTCAAAGATTCCGTTCTCATCCGTCACTGCAACGTGCTGTTCTCCCGTGGTAAGGCTGGTGATGAGAAACGCAACATTGGCCATGGGCTTCTGGGAGTTCTCGTCCCGCTTCACAAGGCGGATGTCCGTGCGTACAACCTGGTCGTGTACCGCGTCGGCAGGGTTCGTGAGGTCTATGGTCTTCCCGTCTTCCTCCACCTGGAACGTTGCCGACCAGAGCCTTGCCTCGCTGTCCAGGAGGTATCCCGCCGGAGCGGCGGTCTCTCGAACGGTGTAGGTCCCATACGGAAGCACGTCTGTGCTGGTAGATGCAATGCCGTTCTTATCTGTGGTTAGCGTGAGGGCGACCTCGCCTGGGCCTACCGTGGCATCGCCGATAAGAACGGGATGTGAGGAGTCGTTGGTCACCGTGAACGTGGCCCCCGCAAGCGTGGCGGAGCCTAGGGGAACGTTGCCCAGGGTCTCCCGGTCGATCTTGCCAACACGAACGCCGCCACGGATGACCTGGTCATCGACGGGACTCTGTGCCGAGACCACTGTCCCGTTCTCGGTGATGCTCACCTCCGCCTTCCAGGTCTCATTGAGCAGGTATCCCTCTGGCGCCGCGACCTCGCGCACGGAGTACCTGCCATAGGGCAGCTGGTTAGCCGTTGTCGTTGCGTGGCCGTGAACGTCGGTGACAAGATCAATGCCTGTAATGGCCTCGCCTGGCGCGTAGGCAACACCCGCAATTACCACGGGACGCTTGGACTCGTTTGTTATCTGGAAGTGCGCTCCCTCAAGCGACGCATCTCCCTGGGGATCGGCTACTGCAAGCTCGCGGTCGATCTTGTCGAGGCAGAGTCCTCCAGTGACAGGAGTGTCCGGAAGTTCAACGGTCTCCTCGCTCTCCTCGTGGAGCTCGATGGTCCTAGCCCACTGTTCGTTGAGAAGGTAGCCCTCGGGGGCCTTTGTCTCCCGGAGTACGTACGTGCCATAGGGGAGCTGGATGACGGGGAACTCTCCCTCAGCGTTGGCAGTGAGCGTGCATACTACCTCGCCTGGAGCGATGATCTTGTCGTTGTAGACCACATTTCCCTCGGAGACGTTGGTTATGCTCACCTCGGTTCCCTCGAAGGTGGCGTCTCCCTGAGGACCATCCGAACCCAGGTTGATGTCCACCTTCACCAGGGGCGGTGTGTGGGGCCTTTCGACAGTCTCGTCTACGGTGCCGGAGTTGGCCGGGTCCTGCGACCCGGTAACCGTGGCAACGCCTACCCAGCTAGAGTTGAGTTCGTAGCCCTCCGGAGCTTGGACTTCTCGCAGCTCATAGGTGCCGTAGGGAAGGACGTTCCCGCTTGTTGCCGTACCGTTGGCATCCGTTACGAGCTCAAGGCAAGAGATGATTTCTCCAACGGCATAGGTGGCGTTACCCACGCATACGGGGTGATCAGAGACGTTGCGTACCTGGAAGCGTGCCCCCGCCAGGGTGGCGTCGCCCTGTGCTACGCCCTCCTTGAGCTGGTGGTCTATCTTGCCCACACGTATCGACCCGAGAAGAACCTCATCGTCTACGCCCCTACCCTGCACGTCCTTCACGGCGCTGGTGTTGTTCCATCCGTCGAGGGACTTCCAGATGGCAGCGCCATTCTCGAGCGTGACCACGGCCGCGTGCGTGGACGAGTCCGTGAGCACATAGCCCTCGGGTGCCTTGGTCTCTGTGATGCCATAGGTGCCCAGGGGGAAGACCGCCTCTCCTTGCGAGTTGGCAAAGAGCTGGTCGCCGGAAACGAGCTGGGAGCTGCTGTAGGTTGCCACGCCAGACTCGTCCGTCGCAAAGACCCAGGTTCGAAGCGGGTTGCCAGATACATCTCCCGTGGTGTTTCCGTAGTAGGAGACGGTGAACTGCGCCCCTGCCAACGAGCCGTTGCCCTGTGCTGCTCCTCCCGTCTTGGTGTCGAGCTTCTGCACGATGGCGCCGCCCGGCGCACTTGCTGGTACCTCCTCGACGGGTGCGCCGTGCACCTGCGCTGTTGATCCCGCGCTCACAGAGACGGGGTAGATTTGCTCATCGAGCAGGTAGCCCTTTGAGGGGTGAATCTCGCGCACGTAGTAGTTGCCCGTTGGCACGCTTGCGAAGGTGGCATGGCCGTTCTCGTCTGTAGTCGCAGATTGCACCAGCTGAGTGCACTGTTCGTCCGAGTAGAGGCCGTAGCGCGCACCCTGGAGCGAATAGCTGCCATTGCCATCCGTGATTGACTTGTTGGCCGACTGCTTGACAAGCTCTACCTGGCCGTTTGCCGGTCCCATGGGGAACAGCACCCAGCATGACGGATAGCACTTAGGCGAGATGGCAGAGATCTGGTTTCCGTTGATGAGCGACTCTCCGGAACTTATACCGTTTGAACGGTGTGCGGAGTGCCAGAAGAGATCCTCGTCAGAAGAGCTGCCCCAGAAGAACCCCACGTGGTCGTCGGCGGTGTTGCCGTAGGCGTCCTTCCCAGCCTGTAGCACAGACGAGTATGGAACCGCACAGATGATGTCGCCCTTCTGAAGCAGACCCGACGCCAGTAGCTCCTCCTTCGAGTCAAACGTGTATGAGACCACGTCGTTGTTGCTGCAGACGGCAAACCAGTTGAGCAGCGACGTCCAGTTCCCACGGTGACCGTTGGTGTTTACAAAGGTCTGGTATGGCGTGCCTCCCACCTTGTTGAGGACGTAGGCGACAAATCCGTTGCACTGCATGCCGGGAGAGTAGGCGCCTGGGTCGCCGTTGGGCCGGGGCATGCTGCCTGTCTCCTGGACTCCCTTGTAGGGAGTCCCCAGGTAGTAGCTGTCATGCTCGTGTGCGTTGAGCTCGTCCACAACCTGCTGCCGCGTAACGCCGAGGAGGTCGCTGATGTACCTGCTGCCATCGGGGTTGTGCAGGTACCCAATGTTCTTGTTGCCCGCAGCGGGCGACTGAGCCAGGGCAATGCCGTTGAACGCCGTGCCGCCACCCAGGAGCTGCTCAACGGTGAGGATGGCTGCCAAGGCGATGGCCAGAACCCCCTGCCACAGAGAGCGCCTCCCAGCATGGCCTGGTCCCACGTGGGGACCTCCCCGTAGCTTGTCTCCACCAATGAGCCTCGAGCGCGGTGCGTTTCCCCTCACGTGGGCGCGCCGCTCGCCCCTCTCGACTTCTCGTGCCTGTTGCTCTTGTCTCATACGTCCTCCCTTGCATGTCGATGGGCCAAATCAGGGAGGCCAAGGCTATCGAGAGGGACTTGCACCAACTTGACCCCCAGCAGGCATCCGGCTGTCATACAGCTGGCACCGTTCTTTCAGGCGATACGTCTGAGCAGGGAAAACTCACGTGCCTTAAGGAGGCTTCAGTCCGCCAAAACTCGTAGCGAGAAAGTTACCGTGGCGACGGGTATATCTATCGCGTGCCATTGTTCGCGACGTCTCGAGAGAGAGGAACCAGAATGGATAAGGAACTGCTCGACTACACCGCCTCGAAGGTTGACGAAATGCTCGCCGCGCCGTCGGCCTCGGCGGAGACCAAGCGTGCCGCGCAGGCATGGAGGGACGCCATCGCCAAGGGCGACGACGCTGACGCCGCCACAAACACGCTGCTCGACGCCATTAGCGCGCACCAGACCACCATCGACGACCTTATCGGCTTTGTGGGTTCCGACACGGGCAAGCAGGTCTTTGGCGAGGAGGGTGCCGCCAAGATGCTGGCCCACTCCGAGGAGCGCAAGAAGGCCGGTGCCAAGTTCTGCGACTGCGCGGCCTGCAGGCCCTGTCACGAGCTGCTGCACAAGTTTGGCCGCGAAGAGGCGGATGTCTACCTGTAGGCGTGTGAATCGTAGCAGTCCGAGCAGCCGGCGGCCTCTCGGTCCAGCGGCGCTTTGTGCAGGTCCAAACGGCCAACTTGTGGAGTAAGTCCACCCTGGCCGTGGGCTGTGATAGAATCACCACGCATGCGGGCATCGCCAAGTGGTAAGGCAATGGCTTCCCAAGCCATCATCCGCGGGTTCGAATCCCGTTGCCCGCTCCAGAATACGCCGGGCCCCTTCGGGGGCCCTTTTTATGGGTACCAACCCATATGAGAGCAAGCGTCCGAGCATTGGGCGCACGTACCAAACCCGAAGGGAACCACCATGACTGCCATCCCCATGACGGACGAAGAATGCCGCCTGGCAACCGAGGCCATCTCGGAGCAGCTCGACCGCTATGCAAATCTGCTGGTAAAGAAGGGTGTTGCCCTTCATCCCGAGCAGGAGCTGGTGCTCTCGGCGCCTGTCGAGCGCGCGGACTTCGCGCGCAGGGTTGTCCGCGCGGCGTACCGAGTTGGCGCAGGCCACGTGACGGTCATCTGGCACGACGACCAGGTGACGCGCCTTACCTACGAGAACGTCCCCACTGCGTGGTTCGAGACGGTTCCCTCTTGGCAGCGCGAGCAGCTCAACTCCCTGGCGGAGGGTGGCGCCGCGTTCCTCTTCCTCGAAGGGTCTGACCCGTCGTCGCTCAAGGGCATCGACCCCGCAAAGCCGGCTACCGCGTCGCGCGCTCGCAACGAGCAGTGCAAGTCGTTCCGCGACGGAATGGACTTTGGCCGCAACGCCTGGTGCATTGCTGGCGTTCCCGTAGCTCTCGCCGGCTGAGGCGGTCTACCGTCTGTGGGTGGCCATCCTTGAGACCTCTCGTGCCGAGGGCGACGATCCCGAGAGTGCTTGGGAGACGCATAATGCCTCGTTCGAGCAGACCAAACGCATGCTCAACCGCAAGCACTACTCGGCGCTGCGCTACGAGTCCTCCAACGGCACCAACCTTACCGTTGGCCTCACCGAGGGTCATATCTGGGAGGGTGGTGCAGGCAAGCTCCAGGACGGCACGGTCTTCTTCCCTAACATCCCCACCGAGGAGGTCTTTACCTCGCCAGACCGTATGCGCGTTGACGGCATCGTGTACTCCGCGCTGCCGCTGGTGCATAACGGGCAGACCGTGCGCGACTTCTGGCTGCGCTTCGAGGGCGGTGCCGTGGTGGACTACGGTGCCAAGGCGGGCAAGGACGTCCTGCAGCATATTCTCGAGACGGACGAGAATGCCGTGCGCCTGGGCGAGGTCGCGCTCGTCTCCAAGAACACGCCCATCCGCCAGAGCGGGATCCTCTTCTACGACACCCTGTACGACGAGAACGCTAGCTGCCACCTTGCGCTTGGCATGGGGTTCCCCGAGTGCGTTAAGGACGGCCTCTCGATGAATAAGGACCAGCTCATGGCTGCGGGCGTCAACCAGAGCCACACGCACGTGGACTTCATGGTTGGCTCCGACGACCTCAATATCTGGGGCGTCTCCGCCGACGGCACCGAGACCCCGGTCTTCATCAACGGCCAGTGGCCATGGGAGTAGGGATCAGTCCCGTGTCCGGTACGTGGTAGAATTGCGCTGCTACCGTGGCTTTGCCCACGTCACGCGCTCTTAGCTCAGTTGGTAGAGCAGGGGACTTTTAATCCCAAGGTCGAGGGTTCGACCCCCTCAGGGCGCACCACGCAAAACAGCAGGTCACAGCCCATGCGGCTGTGGCCTGTTTTCATGTAGCGCGTCTGCCTGACGCCTTGCCCCGTACCCCCTTTTGTTTCAAGCAGAAATCTTTTCTCGTTCGCGCTTGCCAGCCCACCCCGTGCGGGCCTATAGTCGCGCATAGCAACGACAGCCGCGCGAGATATCGCGCGCCACTTTTGAAGGGGTGACCAACGCATGATTTGCACCGCACGCAGCCATGGCATGGTCTCCCTTCGACGCCAGAACCGACGAATCAGCCCCGCGATGTCGCGCGCGCTGGCATAGGTTCTTGTCGTCTCTCTCGTCACAGACAGTTCTAGACAAGGCACCCAGCAGCGCCCGGCACGATCGGGGGCTCTTCGTGACGTCGCGGCACAACCACGGCGCTCGTTCGTTTGCATGTCTGCAAGGGGTATCAAGGCCCAACAACAGAAAGGTGCACCAACATGGCTGAGAAGGAAAAGGTCGTCCTCGCGTATTCCGGTGGTCTGGACACGTCCGTCATCGTGAAGTGGCTGCAGGTCGAGAAGAACATGGACGTGCCCTCGACATGGGCGCTATCGCCTCCGAGGCCGTCGACATGCGCGAGGAGTACGCCGAGACCATCGTCTCCAAGGCCATCTGGGCAAACGGCAAGTACGAGGGCATCTACCCTCTGCTCTCTGCGCTTTCTCGCCCCATCATCTCCAAGCACCTCGTGGACATTGCGCACGAGTACGGCGCCAAGTACATCGCCCATGGCTGCACCGGTAAGGGCAATGACCAGGTGCGCTTTGAGACCTCCATCCGTGCCCTTGACCCGTCGCTCGAGATCATCGCACCGGTGCGCGAGTGGGACCTCACCACGCGTGACTCCGAGATGGAGTGGGCCAAGGCCCACGGCGTGCCCGTGCCCACCACTCACAAGAAGCCCTACTCCATCGACGACAACCTGTGGGGCCGCGCCATCGAGTGCGGCGTGCTTGAGGACACCTGGAACGAGCCACCCGCGGACATCTGGACGATGACCAAGAACCCCGAGGACTGCCCCGCCGACCCCGAGACCGTGGTTATTGGCTTTGAGGGCGGCCTGCCCGTCTCGATCAACGGCGAGAAGATGTCGCTGCTCGACTGCATCATCAAGGCCAACGAGATCGCCGGCCGTAACGGCTTTGGCCGCATCGACATGATCGAGGACCGCGTCGTGGGCATCAAGAGCCGCGAGTGCTACGAGTGCCCCGCCGCGCTGCTGCTCATCCAGGCCCACCAGTCGCTCGAGACGCTGTGCCTCGACGCCGAGACCCTGAAGCAGAAGGCCAAGCTCGACGTTGAGTGGGCCTCCACAGTCTACCGTGGCCTCTGGTACTCGCAGAACCGCGAGGCCATCGACGCGTACAACGCCTACACGCAGAAGTACGTCACCGGCGAGGTGCGCATCAAGCTCTGCAAGGGCGGCCTGTTCGTCGACGGCCTGCGCTCGCCGTATAGCCTGTACGACTACAACCTGGCCACCTATGACGAGGGCGACACCTTCGACCACACGGCCTCCAAGGGCTTCATCACCATCCACGGCCTGCAGTCCAAGACCTGGTCTCGCGTCCAGGGCCCCGGCTCCAAGCTGCAGTAGATTCGCTGCTGGGCGGAACAGACTCGGTCCGCCCATGAAGCGCGTGGGAAGCGATGCCGCCGTCGGGGTTCCCGGCGGCGGCTTTTCTACCAGCTCGTATGCGCGAGCTGTTGCGGTAAGCTAGCAGGCACACTGGCACGGTATCGAGAGGGGCTCGCATGGCACTGTGGGGCGGTAGGTTCGAGAAGGGCGTCGATGCCTTCACGCAGGAGTTTGGTGCGTCGCTCGAGGACGACAAGGCCATGGCGCAGGAGGACATCAAGGGCTCGCGCGCGCATGCCAAGATGCTGGCCAAGCAGGGCATCATCTCCAACGATGACGCCGCGGCCATCGATGCCGGGCTTGAGAGGATCTCTGGCCAGATCGCGGACGGCACCTTTGCCTGGGACGTGAACGACGAAGACGTCCACATGGCCGTTGAGAAGGCCCTTACCGCAGACATTGGAACGCCCGGCGCGCGCCTGCACACGGGCCGCTCGCGTAACGACCAGGTAGCAACCGACATCCGCCTCTATTCCAAGCGGCTCTGCGCGGAGCTTCTCGAGGGTAATGTAGAGCTGCGTCGTACCCTCTTGAACGTTGCCGAGAAGAACCTGGGCGTGGTAATGCCGGGCTATACGCACCTGCAGCACGCGCAGCCGGTGCTCTTCTCGCACCACATGCTGGCGTACTTCTGGATGTTCTCGCGCGACTATACGCGCCTTGTCGCCGCTCGCACTGCAGCCGATGCCAACCCGCTGGGATCGGCGGCGCTCGCCGGCACCACCTATCCGCTCGATCGCGACTACACCACCCAGCTCCTAGGCTTTGACCACGCAATCCCCAACTCGATGGATGCCGTCTCGGACCGCGACTACCTGCTGGACCTTGACTACGCCTGCGCCGTGAGCATGATGCACCTCTCGCGCCTGTGCGAGGAGATCGTGCTTTGGAGCAGCACGGAGTTTGGCTTCATCACGCTCTCTGACAGCTACTCTACCGGCTCGTCCATCATGCCTCAGAAGAAGAACCCAGACTTTGCCGAGCTCACGCGTGGTAAGACGGGGCGCGTCTACGGAGACCTCATGGCGCTGCTCACAACCATGAAGTCGCTGCCGCTGGCCTACAACAAGGACCTCCAGGAGTGCAAGGAGGGTCCGGCCGACGCGGCCAAGACCCTGCTCGACTGCATGGCCATTGCCTCTGGCATGCTCGAGACCATGACCGTGAACGCTGATGTCATGCTCAAGCAGGCGGGCAAGGGCTTTACGGCGGCCACGGACGTTGCCGACTACCTGGCAAAGAAGGGCATGCCGTTCCGCGAGGCGCACGAGGTGGTTGGCAAGCTTGTTCTGTACTGCGAGAAGCGCGGCAAGGGGCTCGAGGATTTGACCGCGGAGGAGTTCAAGGAGGCGAGCCCCCTCTTTGGGGAGGACATCGCGCAGGACCTTGACCCAGCTGGAATTGCCAACGCCCGCACCACCTACGGCGGTACTGGCGAGAAGGCCGTGCGCGTCCAGCTCACCGAGGCCAAGGAGCGCCTAGGGGCGGACGAGCGCCGGTAAGGTGACTCGAAAGGACAGCGAGGTAGGCGGCTGAAGCGCCTGGCGGAAGAAGACCTGGTAACCCATGCCTCCTTCCGGTCTAGGAGCTAGTCCCCAAAGAGCTTGTGCGTGCGAGAGCGCATGGTGGAAGTGCGCTCGCCGGTTGCCGCGGCGTCTTTGCGGTACGTCCGCCCGTCAAACAGCAGCACATCGCCCTCGCGCGTGCCCAGTGGCAGCTGCGCACGGGGTACGTTGCGCATGCGGCCCAGACCTGCCTCCACAACAGCGAAGCTGCCTTCAAAACGGTCCACGATGACTCGTTCCATGCGGTGCTCCTTTCTGAGTGCGCTACCAACCAGGCGGGTTTGGCACTAGGTTGGCGGGTGGCACTTCGAGCAAGGCTCGAGACCGGCGCTCTTTGCCTCGGAGAGGCTCATAGGAATTTTGCTCTTCTTGAGGTACTGGCATCCGTCTCGATGGTACTTCTTGCCGGTTTTTGTCACGTATACGGTTGGGTCAGAACCATTGCCGGTATCAGCCTGGGCCCCGGACGATTCTGCCGCGGCCGCAGCGGAAGAGGCGCTGGTTGCTGCCGTGTCACCGGCCACCACGGCTCCGTCCTTCTCGTTGCTGACCGAGAGGTTTGTCCCATCTGACTCGATGGTCACGGTTCCGTTGGCTCCCGTTCCGTACACCGTCGTGCCCGAGAGAGCATCGAGCGCCTCTTGGGTTGGATGCCCGTAGGAGTTGTCAACGCCGTAGGAGATAACGGCATAGGTTGGGCTTAGCTCCGCCACCAGGCTTGAGTTGGTCGAAGTCCTGCTCCCATGGTGCCCCACTTTAAGGACGTCTACGTGAGAGTTGCATGCCTGGGAGATAAGGCTGGAGGAGGCATCGCCCGTGAAGAGGAAGGTGTTCTGCCCAAACGTTACCAGCACGATAGCGGAGACGTCGTTGAGGTCATCGAATGAGGCGCCGCTTTGCGGCCCCAGAATCTGTATCGAGTACGCGTCGCTGTTGCCAATGGCCTTGCCGGCGGACGCGCCATGCGTCTCTATGCCGCGGGACTCGATTGCATCGAGGAAGTTCTCGAAGGTCCGTGTGTTGGTGGAAGCGTCGGGCGCCCAGATCTCGCCCACTTCGAGGGAGGAGATGACCGTGGTCAAGCCTCCAATGTGGTCCTCGTGTGGATGCGTGGCAACCACGTAATCTATACGGGAGTATCCCAGATCCTTGATGTACGAGAGGACCTTCCCGCCAGCGTCCGTAGGGCCACCGTCTATAAGGAGGCTCTTGCCATCCGGCAGCTCGATGAACTCCGAGTCCCCCTGCCCAACGTCGATGAAGTGCGCCTTGAGCGTCCCCACAGGTTGGGGTGTGGGTTTCTTGGCGAGGGCAGCAGCCTTGAGGGAATCTACCTCGCTGGCGTCCATGTACTTGGACATGAAGGATGCCGCGCTCTCGATGGCTGAATCGATGTCCGCGTCGCTCATGGCAGAGAGATCGCTTGCCGAGTAGGAAACCTCCGCACGAGCGGACGCTTCGTTATCGATGGTGACGCTCGTGCGCGAGGTGCTTTCGATGAGCGTTCCGTCAGTGGCCAGGAGGTAGTGGCTTGCGGGGGTTACGGTGTACGTTCCAGTCTCAAGGTTCTTGGCGGTATCGCTCGAGAAAGAGACCTCGATGGTTTGGGCTCCTCCGCCCTTCTTGGTCACGGTGGCCCATGCCCGGGAGCCAGTGGCGTCAAACGACTGGTCGCCGCTTGCGGTGAGCGCTAGCGTTCCAGTGTGCGTGGGCGTCACTTCTCGCGAGACCTGCGTAGGCTGGGGGTCTGGGCTAGCGTCCTGCGGGGTTCCGGCTCCTGCGCTCCCTACGATGCACAGGAAGACAAAGAGCATGAGGGCTACGAGCAGCCCCTTCTTCTTAAGAAGCTTGCCTCGCGTGCCTTTTGCACGCCTTGTATGCAGCGATTTTCTCGCCTTCACTGGTTGTGCTCCCAACGGTCGACTGCTAACTCACGGGTGCATTGGTTTAGGTATTTATAAGCCTTCCCCAAGGGCGCGGCGGGGGTTCTACTGACGTGAAGTTAAGGGCAATGAATGTATCGCGTGCTCCGGCGAGTCTCTGTGCGTTGGGTACCGTTTACCTTAAAAGTCGGCCGTCCATCTAACATGGGCAGAGCAATGCTGTAGGATAAGGAATGAGAACACATGTTCTACTTAGTCCACCGGGATAGGAGGGCGCATGGATAGCAACCGCAACGAGGATAAGTTGCAGAGGGTAGTCCCCGCCGTCGAGGAGCTCGAGGTGTCGGAGCCAGAGTACATGGTGCCCCAGCAGTCGGGAAACAGCCTCTTTGAGTTGAGCAGGCGGGCGCGCGTAATCGTGACGGTGGTGCTTGTAGTGCTGGCGATTGTCTCGGCATTTCCCCTGGCAACGCACTTCTCGTCCCCAGAGACCTACGCCGGTGTCACCCAGACCCTTGAGGAACAAAAGAGCACCGCTCTGGGACTTGTGGCAACTGCTACAACGGCATCCGTTGCGGTCTCGGCAATTCCAGATGACGTGGGCACGCCCATCGCTAACCAGCTGGCAGACCTCTCTGGAAAACTCGCGGTGGTTCTCGCCATCATCTACCTTGAAAAGTTCCTCCTTACCACTTTTGGGCTCATCGCTTTTAGGTGGCTTGTGCCTATGGGCATTGGGCTTCTGTGCGTGTGGCTGTGGCTTCACGGGAAGTGGAGCCCCAGCCGGGTTCTTTTTGTCTGGGGTGTCAAGCTCCTGTTTGTTGCCTTGGCGCTGGCAACGCTTGTGCCGGTGAGCGCTCGTATCACCCAAATCATCACCACCCAGTACCATACGTCTTTGGCAGCAGAGGAGGTAAGCCAAGAGGCAGACCAGACGAGCGAGACCGTCTACGAAGACAATGCCAACCAAGACACTGGGGAGAGCCAGAACATCCTCGAGATGCTGGGGTCTGCTATCTCCAGCGGGATCGATGCGCTGGCCTCCGGCGCGGCGGATGCCGCCAATGCCGTTGGCGAGCAGCTCAACAAGCTGATTGATAAAGTGGCCGTGAGCATCGTGACGTCCTGCCTGGTGCCCCTTGCCGTGCTCCTGCTCTACTTCTGGCTTATCAAACTGTTCACCGGCGCAGATCTCACGGGCTACGTGTCAAAGGCCCAGGGGGTGGCAGGTTCGGCCGTGCGCGGGGCGGGCTCTGCCGCGCGCGGAGCCGTCAAGCGGCACCGTGCCTCCACATCCAAGTAAGCCGCCGCGGTAGAATCAAGGCAACAAAGACCTCGCTGCGAAAGGAACGCAGATGATCGATCGCTATACCCGTCCCGAGATGGGCCACATTTTCTCGCTGGAGAACAAGTACGCCATCTGGCAAGAGATCGAGGTCCTTGCATGCGAGGCGCAAGCTGAGCTTGGAAAGATTGGCATCACCAAGGAGGAGGCTGCCTGGATTCGCAACCACGCTGCCTTCGACAAGGACGAGGTCGACGCCATCGAGGCCGTCACCAACCATGATGTCATTGCCTTCCTCACGGACATGGGTCGTCACATCGACGCAGACGTCCCCGAAGGTGACCCCAAGCCCAGCCGCTGGGTTCACTTTGGCATGACCAGCTCGGACCTTGGCGACACTGCGCTGTGCTACCAGCTGGTCCAGGCCACGGACATCCTGCTTGATGACTGCAAGAAGCTTGGCGAGATTTGCAAGCGACGTGCCTTCGAGGAGCGAGAGACCCTTTGCGTTGGCCGCACCCATGGCATTCACGCCGAGCCCATGACCTTTGGCATGAAGTTTGGTAGCTGGGCCTGGGAGCTCAAGCGCGATTACGATCGCCTCAAGGACGCTCGCGCAAACGTGGCCTTTGGTGCCATCTCTGGTGCGGTGGGCACGTACAGCTCCATCGACCCCTTTGTCGAGGAGTATGTCTGCGAGCACCTTGGTCTGGTGCACGACCCGCTCTCTACGCAGGTCATCTCGCGTGACCACCACGCCTACCTGGCCGGCGTCCTTGCCACCACAGCGGCCACCTGCGAGCGCATTGCCACAGAGATTCGCAACCTCCAGCGCACCGATACCCTCGAGGTTGAGGAGCCCTTCCGCAAGGGTCAGAAGGGCAGCTCAGCCATGCCTCACAAGCGCAACCCCATCACTGCCGAGAAGGTTTGTGGCCTCTCCCGCGTGGTGAAGGCCAACGCCCAGGTTGCCTTTGACGACGTGGCCCTCTGGCACGAGCGCGACATCTCGCACTCCTCGGCCGAGCGCGTCGCGCAGGCAGACAGCTTCATTGCGCTCGACCACATGTTCCAGTGCCTCATTCGCATTGTGGACGGCCTGGTGCTCTATCCGCAGCGCATGCTCGCCAACCTCAACAAGACCCGTGGCCTCATCTATTCGAGTAAGGTCCTGCTCGCCCTTGTCGAGACCGGCATCACGCGCGAGGAAGCCTACAAGATCGTGCAGGATGACGCCATGGCCACCTGGCACGAAGTCCAGGACTGCACGCCGGGCACGTCCTTCAAGGACAAGCTTGCGGCAGACAGTCGTTGCACCCTTACCGCGCAGCAGCTGGATGCCATCTTCGACCCGCAGAGCTTCCTTGTGCGCAAAGACGTAGTCTTCGATCGCCTGGAGAAGCTGGAGTTCGAGTAGGTAGCAAGACTGTTGCCACCCGCGCTACGCACGACCAACAAGAAGGGGACTCATGTTCCACTACGACTTCAGGCCGCGGGGTGTCTGCTCGCAGGCTATCCACGTAGACCTTAGCGACGACGGCACCACCATCGAGGGCGTAGCCTTCGAAGGTGGCTGCAACGGCAACCTCAAGGCCATCGGCAAGCTGGTCAAGGGTCAGCCTGTAGACCAGATTGCCAATACCCTCGAGGGCAACACCTGCGGCCCCCGTCGCACCTCCTGTGCAGACCAGCTGAGCCACGCCTTGCGCGAGGCCCAGGCTGCAGCGCGCGCCTAGGGGGCTCGACGTGCTGGGCCATCGCCACACACAAGCATCTCGCCATGCGGGCATCTCTCGGCGCTCGTTCTTCAAGACGGGCGTCGTGGCCGCCTCTGCCGCCGCAACCATAGGCGTCCTCTCGGGCTGCACAAACACCGCGGAGGATACGGCAGACACGGCCGAGCCCGTCAACGTCTCAGAGGACACGGGCACGAGTGTCCTCGACACCTTCACTTCGGTCAACCTGCCCTATTCCGCGAGCAACCAGTGGACGCTTCCCCTGGGCAACGTCCTCCACCCGGCAGAGGGCGTGTGGCTTCCCGTCACTACGGCAGGGGCTTCTGCCAACCCCATGGTAATCGCCTCGGCGTTCTCTACCTCCTCTGGCGAGCTCAAAGAGGTGGTCACCAAGACGGTTACGGGCACCACGACCTCGGTCATCTACAGCGTGGCCTGCTCGGACTCGGTCTATGCCTGGGTCGAGCTGGACATGATTACCCGCGAGTGGAGCCTCTTTGCCTCTGCGTTCTCGAATGGTGCCCTCACGGGTGAGACCAAGACCCTCTGGCAGGCGGATTCAGACTGGGATCCTGCGCCGGTTGCCTGTAGTGGCACGTCGGTCATCTGGCAGGTGCAGCCATCTTCCTCTGGCTCAAAGACTGCCGAGAGCTCTTACTGCTACCTGTGGACCGTTGGCGCCTCGGACGCCCAAGCGGTCGTCGAGTCTCCGGGTCGCTTTGCCACGGCGCCTACCGTCTGCGGAGACTGGGTGGTCCTTACGCCCCGCGTGCGCGCAAGTGAGGGCACCTACTACGGCGTCACTGCCTACACCATCGATGATGGCCTTAAGACCAAGGTGGACCAGCTAGTCATGCCCGCCTCGGTAAAGCCCTTCCGCGCCTGCCGCATGGGCGAGAAGTTCGTGGTCTCTGTTGAGGCAAACTACAGCTCGGGCGGGCTTCTTGGCAACATGGGCACCTACATTGGCTCAAGCGACGGCAGCGACTTCCTCTACCTCTCTCGCGAGCCCTTCGAGTGCGCGGCCGCCGGCAAGAACGACGTCTACTTCATAAAGAGCCGCTCTTCCTACATTGTGATCAACGCAACGGACCAAACGTACAGCGTGCTCTCGTCGGTCGACCGAAGCGTGGACTATGGCGAGTACCCGGCGCGCGTGGGCGAGTGCAACACCTTTGTGACGTTCTCATCGGTCAAGGACGCCACCACCGGCTATCCCGCTGCCGTAATTGTGAGAACCTTCCCCCTATAGCTTGGTTGGACTTGGGGCCGAGTGGGGTACACTACTATGGAACTAGTATGGAAACGGTGGGTTTATCTAACCGCCGAGCACATCTAAGCTTAAAGGAGGCCGCATGGCTTCGGACGAGAAGAAGATTCTGCTGGTAGAAGACGAGAAGGCAATTCGTGACGTTGTGGCTGCCTATCTCGACCACGAGAACTATATCGTGCGTGGCGTCGGCGACGGCCAGAGTGCCGTCGAGGAGTTCGAGAAGCACTCGTTTGACCTCGTGATTCTCGACCTCATGCTTCCCAAGCTCTCTGGCGAGCGTGTGTGCCGCGCCATCCGCGAGACGTCCAATGTGCCTATCATCATGCTCACCGCAAAGGGCGAGGTTGAGGACCGTGTTATTGGCCTTGAGCTTGGTGCCGACGACTACCTGATCAAGCCCTTCTCGCCGCGTGAGCTTATCGCCCGCGTGCGCGCGCTGCTCCGCCGCGCCCACACCGAGACCGAGCCCCAGCTCGAGGTCCTGGACTTTGGCGACCTGGTCATCGACATCTCCGGCCACAAGGTCATGGTCGAGGGCAAGGAGGTCGACCTCACGGCCTCCGAGTTCAAGCTCCTCACCACGCTTGCGCGCTATCCCGGCCGCGTTTACACCCGCATGGAGCTGGTCGAGAAGGTTCTTGGCTACGACTTCGAGGGCTATGAGCGCACCATCGACTCCCACGTTAAGAACCTGCGCGCCAAGCTGGGCGACGATCCGCGCAACCCGCGCTGGCTCTACACCGTTCATGGCGTGGGCTATCGCTTCGAGGCTCCCCAGGCCGATGACAAGGCCAAGGCGGCCAAGGCCAAAGCCGAGTAGGAGGCCAGCGTGGCCTCGCATGAACCAAGCAACGATCGCGCGGCCAATGGCGGCTCTGATGTCGCCACGGGCCGCGGTTCGTTTAACACGATAAAGCCGGATCCCAAGCACAGCTGGACCTACTCCACCAAGATGGCCATCTCGTTCGCACTTACCGCGGTCATGACGGCAGCCATCTTCGTGATGGTCCTGGCTGTTGTGTGGGAGAGCCAGTTCAAGGCCTATACCAGGAGCAACATGCAGTCGCTGGCCCAGTCGGCTGCAGACACGCTTGCCATTGGGTATGACACGGCCGGGGGCTGGACGCCAGAGGTCATTGCCAACGCGTCGTCCTTCTCGGTTTCGTCGCCAGACGTGAGCCTCCAGGTACTGGACGAGGACGGCAACATTCTCTACGACGATTCGGTGGGATTGTCTCGCCACGGTGATTCCGGCGTCACCACGGGAACAACCACGGTACCCACGGCATCTGAGTCTGTGGTCACTGCCAGCGTGGTTGACTCCGAGGGCGAGACGGTGGGAATGGTGCGGCTGTGGGCCTTTGGCTCGGATGCGCTTCTCACCTCCTCTGACGCCAAGTTCCGCGAGAGCTCCTACAGCGCCATCGCCGCGGCCGCCGCTATTGCCGTGGTGCTCGCGGTGATCATTGGCTACTTTGTCTCGCGCTCGCTCACCAAGCCCATCCAGCGCATCACGCGCACCGCCTCGCAGATCAGGAACGGTGACCTCACTGCCCGTACGGGCGTGCGCGGCACGGACGAGATTGGCCAGCTGGGCGAGACCTTCGACGACATGGCAACGTCGCTCGAGAAGGACCTCAAGCTCGAGCACCGTCTTACCAGCGACGTTGCGCATGAGCTGCGCACGCCGCTCATGGCCATCCTCGCAACCGTCGAGGCCATGCAGGATGGCGTGCTGCCAGCAGACGACGAGCACCTGGAGACCCTTGCGTCCGAGACGCGCCGTCTTTCTCGCCTTGTCGACGCCATGCTCAAGCTCTCGCGCCTCGAGAACGGTACGACCGAGCTCAAGGTCGAGCGAACCGACGTGGTCTATCTGGTAAAGAGCCTTGTGAGCTCCCAGCACCAGCTCTTCCACGAGAAGGGCCTGCACCTTCGCTTCAAGGACGACACCGCCCACGGCGAGTGCCAGGCAGACGTGGATCCGGACCTCATTCGCGAGGCCGTGGTCAACCTCATGAGCAACGCCATGCGCTACACCGACGAGGACGGCTGGGTTGTTGTCTCGGTGGGCTCGGACCACTCGGACGCCATCATCTCGGTGCGTGATACGGGCATTGGCATTGCCAAGGAGGACATCCCGCAGACCTTCTCGCGCTTCTGGCGCTCTGACGTGAGCCGCGAGCGCGTCTCCGGCGGCCTGGGCGTGGGCCTCTCGATCACCAAGGAGATTGTGGACCGGCACAACGGCACCATCTCGGTCGACTCGGAGCTTGGCAAGGGCACCACGTTCACCATTCGCGTGCCGCTCAACCGTGGTCGCCGCAACCTCAAGCAGGCGCTGCAGGAGAAGCAGCAGGAGAAGTAGGGGTACTGCGACACAGCTGCCCTGATGTGCTCGAGTCCGTCGGCCGTGCGCTACACTACTCACTGCGTGCCTGACCAGCGGGCGCATTATCAACAGGAAACGAGGTCTATCGTGGCAGACATCGAGCTTCGCCCGGATTCCCATGGCAAGGTTCGCGACATCTATGACTGCGGGGACGCCCTGCTCATGGTTGCATCGGACCGCATCAGTGCGTTTGACTACATCCTTCCGGACGAGATTCCCTACAAGGGTGAGATTCTCACGCGCATCTCGGCCTTCTGGTTCGAGCGCTTTGCCGACCTCATGCCCAACCACATGATCTCGATGGACGTGGCCGACTACCCGGCCGAGTACCACCGCTACGCCAGCTACCTGGCCGGCCGTTCCATGCTGGTCAAGAAGGCCAAGACCATCCCCATCGAGTGCATCGTGCGCGGGTATCTCACTGGCTCTGGCAAGAAGACCTACGATGCCAACGGCACCGTCTGCGGTATCAAGCTGCCCGATGGCCTGGTGGAGGCCTCCAAGCTTCCCGAGCCCATCTTCACCCCGTCGACCAAGGCGGCCCTGGGCGACCACGACGAGAACATCTCCTTTGAGCGCTGTGCCCAAATTGTGGGTGAGGAGACTGCGGCCCAGCTGCGCGATGCCTCTCTCGCCATCTACAAGGCTGCTGCCGAGTACGCTGCCACGCGCGGCATCATCATCGCCGACACCAAGTTCGAGTTTGGCTTCATCGACGACAAGCTCACGCTTATCGACGAGTGCCTGACGCCGGACTCCAGCCGTTTCTGGCCTGCAGAGGGTTACCAGCCCGGCTGCGTCCAGCCCAGCTACGACAAGCAGTACGTGCGTGATTGGCTCAAGGCAAACTGGGACATGACCGGCGAGCCGCCCCACCTGCCTCAAGACGTCATCGAGGGAACGTCCAGCCGCTACCAGGAGGCGTTCCAGATTATCACCGGCCACGAGTTCGAGCCCATGAAGGAGTCCCATGTCACTGCGTGATACCATCGACGGCGCCCGTAAGGAGGCGCAGGAGGCCGGTGGTCTGACCGGCAACGTTAAGACCGCTGCTCCCAAGGCCGAGAAGCCCGAGCGTGGCGCAAAGGCCGAGAAGCCCGGCAAGGACGAGGCCGAGAAGCGCGACCCCATGACCACCAGGAGCTATCACAGCTCCGCGGCCGGTGCCAAGCCCAGCCGCGAGGCCGCCTCGACGGTTCGCGCGGCGTCTTCCAGCTCCTCCGCAGGCATGGGCGGAATGGGCGGCGGTCTCTTTGGCGGTGGCGGTACACCTGCCGAGAAGGAGGCCCGCAAGGAGGAGAAGCGCCGCCAGCGCGAGGAGGAGGACTTCCGCCAGCGTGGCTACGACCTTATCCTTCGCTCCAACGAAGAGTACCGTCGCACCGACCGCACGTGGTGGATTCTTATCGGCGTGGGCTTTGGCATGACCATTGTGTCGCTGATCCTTGTGTGGGCGTTCCCCGCTGACAGCACGAACTACCAGACCATTGTGGGCATCGCGTCCGTGGCATCGCTGGTGCTTGCGTACGGCCTAATTATCGGCGCGTTTGTGTACGACTGGCGCGTGCGTCGTCCCGTTCGCAAGGCGGCTGAGCGTAAAGTTGCTAGCTACAGCGACAAGAAGCTCGCCGAGCTCTTCGAAGAGCAGCGCCGCCGCGAGAATGCTGCAGATGCCGCACGTCAGGCCGAGAAGGAAGCGGCCAAGCAGCGCCGCGCCAACAAGAAGAAGTAGCGCGCGTACCGTGGCATATGCCGTTTTTCGATGGTAGAATGTCTTCTCGCACGCCCTCGTAGCTCAGGGGATAGAGCACAGGTTTCCTAAACCTGGTGTCGGCCGTTCGAATCGGCCCGGGGGCACCACGAATTGTCGCAGGCCAGGGCCTTCAGAGGTTCTGGCCTGCTTGCTTTTGTGCCGTCGCGCCTGGTGCGAGGCCGTGCGAGAAGCGCGCCTGCGGGAATCGCCACTCCTTACTTGCAGGAATTGCCCTTCGGGCGAGATTTTGCCGCCCGAAGGGCCGTTTTGTACGTGATTGCTTCGATAACGCTCTCTCCGGCGCCGTTTTCTCGCCCGAGAGAGTTTCCGCAGGAGGACGTGGGCAAACCCCCTCGGCGTCATGCGCCTCCCTACGGCTGGTACCGCATGAGCGCTACACTCAAGTTGCGGCCGTTGGCCGTTGCCCCGCAATCACCGGCGAAGGGGGAGACATGTTCAGCCCGTTTCGCGATGACCAAGGTCGTCCAAAGGCAATCGCCAATGTGACCTGGGAGGATCTGTCCCAGCTCTCGGAGCTCGAGGAAGGCTTTGCCCTCGAGTTCAAGCAGACCTTTGGGCCCAGTGTGCGTAGGAAGATTCCCAAGATCGTGGCCTCGTTCTCAAACTCGCGCGGCGGATGGCTGGTGATTGGTATTGCGGATGACTCACGCGAGGTCGTACCCGTCCCTCGAGGCACCGCAGACGTTAGTCAGGTGATTGGCGAGCTCTGCCGCCGTCACGTCTCGCCTGCGCCCCACTTTGAGGTCCGCTTCCTAGCGGATCCCTCGGATGACAGCCATGGCGTAATCCTGGTACGCGTGGACGAGGGGGACTTCCCGCCGTACGTTGCCGACGGCATCGTCGAGATACGCGAGGGTTCAACCTCAGGGCCGGCGGACGGAACGGCGCTGGTTGATCTCTACGACCGCGCTACCAGTCGTCGCCTGGACGTGCGCCGGTTCTGTCGCCGCACGGTCTACTATCCCATGGCAGATGACGCGGCAGACCCCGTTGCCCTCTTTGACCTGTACCTCTTTAGGCTCGGTCCGGAGGAGGACGAGGCAAACTCGCGCGCGAGCATCAACGAGGGAGCCGCCGCAATGCGCGCGGCCTTCGAGTGCTATGGGATTGGCTGCCGCGTCCAGCATGCGCACGATAGTCTGGTATTTAGAACGTCGCAGAGAGACGAGACGGTCGTTGCGCACTCGGCCATTGAGCTCTTTCCCAACGAGTCGATGAAGCTCTCGGTTCCCGCCGTAATGGTCACGGGGGAGGAACGCGAGCAGGCCCTGCGATCGCTCTCCCAACGCACGCTCTTCTCGCCGCGGCCAGATGCGCGCCTGATGGACGCTACGGCCACGCTTCGTCGTGTGACGAGAATGGCGTCGCTGCTTGATCGCTACGTTCGTCTGCGTGGGTTGTCCTGGCGAGAGTACGCGGTAGCCTACGAGCTCGAGCATATGGCCGGGGTTACGCTGTGGTCGGCAAACGAGACGTACCTCAGCTACGCCGCGCGGCACGGGGCCCTCTACTGCGCGACAGCCGACTGCATATCACGCATCCGCTATCTCGACGACGGCGCACACGACACGTTCCGTGCGCGCCAGTTTGCCGGAAGCCACTTCTTCGAGGCATGCGGCTTGCCGCTTGGCTCGCCCGACCCCGAGGACGTGGAGCTGGTTAACGCGCTGCTCAGCACCAGTGGGGAACGATAGGGGAGAGACCCAAGACGGCGTTGCGCCTGGCGCTGCCTGCGTGGCCGCCTTGGTTGGCGAAGCGTTGGGCCAACGTACCTTACAATTGTGGAGCTTGCTACTCTGCAATTTAGGAAGCTTCTGGGCGAGGTGTAGCAAGCTTGCCGGATAACCGCCGAGCGAGAACTACGCACGGTCGAGCGCTGACCTCGCAGATAACTGGACTTTTGTTCGTCTCGTCCTCAGCCGTGCGTAGTTCCTTGTTGATGTGGATTGGCGGCAGGACAGCCGGCTAGTTCATTTCCTCTTGGGACGAGAGCTCCTTTGCCACTTCGATGCCTATGCGGTGCGGTATGCCAACGACAAGTGCGTTGCCCATGCAGAATGCGCGCTGGCCATCAGTCATTCCCGTATTTGTCCAACCCTTTGGAAAACACTGGAGCTGGTCGAGCTCATCCGGAACTAGTCTGCGGAGCCGCCCGTCCTCGCATTGCACAACATGCTTGAATCGAGACGCTCCTCGACCGCCCTCGCCGGTAAGAATTGTTCGAGAAGGCTTGTCCGTTGGATCAGGGAAGGACATGGCACCTTCGGAATAGCTGTATTCGAAGCCAGTGGCTTTGTTGGTGCGCTTCTCCTTCTTGGACCCCTTGAGGTACTCCCATTTCTCCCTCTGCGACTCGGGAACGAAGAACTCCTCGGGTACTTCCGCTTCGGGTACAAGAACGTCCCCCAGAGTCTTCCGAAGGCCGTTGTAGGCCTCCAATACCCTGCAGGTAATTGCCCTGTTTCCAACCATGACACCTGCATCCGCGAAAGGCGATATTTTACCGCCCACGTTGAAGGACTGTGAGGCAACATAGGGATCAGCTGGGATATCGACATAGCTGACTGCCTCGGGCGCCTCCATAGGGAAAGCGCTCGCCATCGCGCCATGCAGGAGCCTCTTCTTGAGATCCCACTTCACGTTGCGCTCGGCAAGTATATAGACACGCTTCCTTCGCTGGGGAAAACCGTATTCCGCGCTGTTGACAACGCGCCACTCCGCCGAGTAGCCAAGCGAAGCCAGGCAAGAGAGGATAATCGCAAAGTCTCGGCCTCTCTGCTTCGCCGGGCTCTTGAGAAGCCGGTCCACGTTCTCAAATATGCACCAGCGGGCATTGTTGGGGGACTTGGCGAGCTGGATGCGCAAGAAGCGATAAATTGACCACCACAGCACGCCCTTCTTACCTTCGATTCCATCAGCTTGCGAGAGAGGGCGAGCAACCGAGTAGTCTTGGCAGGGAAATCCGCCAACCACCATATCGACGTTGGGGATAGCTCGCTTGCCAGCGTCATACTCGTCCAGGACGACGGCAATATCCTCGTTTACTACGGAGCCCTTTCCAAAGCGGTCTTTGTAGCATCGAGCAGCAAACTGTCTCTTGTCGGAGCCTGGCTCCCATTGGTTTGCCCATATGGTTTTGTAGGGACCTGCTGCAGGGAGCTGCCAGCCCTTTGCGCTGTCGCTATAACCCTCAAGGCCAAGCCTAAACCCACCGACTCCTGCGAAGAGCTCGGCTACCGTAATCTGCTGGTCCACGTTTCTCCGTTCGCTGTCTGTGGACTAATTCCTAGGCGATCATGATAGCCGATCCCCGTGGCGTTAATTGTGGCTATCTGTGCCCAACGCTCCTTCGATTTCTTTCTGCATGTATGACGCGTTGAGCCAGAAGCACTTCTTAACTACTGGAGCACCGTGAGGCTGGGGACGTGTATCCCGCGCATTGCGTGCATGTGGGCGTACGTGGCAGCAGCGGTTTTCGGTCGCCTTAACCGAAATCTCTGCATGTCCGCGGCGCACGTTTGCCTGCATCTGTTCGTAGCAGCGTCGTGCCTCCGGGATGTCCCTCTCAGGCATCTGCCAGAAAGTTACGTCGGAGAGCTTGTAGATTCCGTCACGATCTTCTCGGTAGATAACGAGGAGCCACATCTGTTGAAGGTACCCAAGGAAGTCCGAATCCTCAAAAGGTGTCTTCTCGAGCTTGACGTAGTCGAACGGCGGAAAGGAGATAGCCTCTTTCGGACGCCCGTTCTTCTTGAGACGTATGGTTTTGGGTTGAATGCCTGCCTTAGCGAACTCATCAATCTTGGCATCCCTGGCAACTCCAAGAATTGATTTGGTCACGAGTGCGCATGAATCCTTTGGCAGATTCTTTCCCGACGTGCCAATGCCGAATCTCCGGCATAGCTCTTCTTGGGTCATGCCAAAGTAGGGCTTGAACCGCTTGCGTACGAGTGCAAGGAGGCCAAGTCCGTTCTCGTCCTCAGTTCGCGTAATCGCCTGGCGCTTTTCGCGCAATTTGTTCTCTGCTGCGGTCATGTAGGAAGCTTTGAGCGCCCACGCACGAGGTTTTGCCTCTACATCGGAATAAGGTTGAGGAGTTCTTACCGTAGAGTTGGCCGCCTTGGTACAAGCTTCGAGGTAGAGGGTGTCGGAGCCCGAGATGTCCTCGGCATGCCCCGCACGAACCTTATTGACGACCGTTTCCCAGTCAATCTTAAATTGGGGCATATCCTCTTCGGGGAGACCCCACAGTTCGGCCATCTCAACCTTGTAGTCAAGCGGGTCGGCGTCCTTCTCCCACACATAGGAGACGAGAAGAATCTTTCTTGCCTTCTTGAGAAGATGGCTGGTCTCAAACGTCTCGTGCACCACGGTCATGTAGTTGATTTGCATGAGAACGAGACGCTCTTTAGCGACTAGCTCGCCGCTCTTGTTCTGCTTTACCGGAGTCGACTTTAGTTCGAGCCCGGCATCAGGAAAGTCCGGTGCAGATTCGCTGTTTGGGCTATAGCGAAAGTAGTACTCCTCGAGGGCATTTCCAAATGATCCTCGCCGACGTTTTGGACTTTGGAGCTCGGGTGCACTTGTCTTCTCGCGAAGCGTGTGGCCCACGAGGTTCCCTGCGTACTCGACGATTGACTCGATCTTTGTGGGGTTGTATGGAAGGCCGTTCTTGTCCACGATTGCCTCCGGTACGAGAAGCCCTGGCAACGGAGCATCTAACATAGCCAAATCAGCATACAGCTAGGACAGTGTCCCAGTCATCGCATGACTCTGACCGCCCTCCACAACAAAGTCCCCGGCCGCATTGCTGCGACCGGGGACTTGTCCCACCGCCAGCCTTCCCTACGTCCCGCTGGTTGTAGAGCCAGAGTTGGTGCTTTCGCCGGTGCCCGAGTTGGTCCCGCCGTTTGTGTTCGACGAGTTGCTGCCGCCGTTGCTGTTCGAGCCGTTGTTGGTGCCCGAGTTGGTGCTGCCGGACCCGCTCGAAACCACAATCGTGATGGTCGATCCCGCCGTCGCGGAGGTGGCGGACTGCGAGATGACCTTGCCCTTTGCAACTGAACTGCTCGCCTCGGTGGTTACCGTCACGCCGAAGCCCGCGTTCTTGAGTGCGCTCTCGGCGGAGGACTGGTCCTCGCCCACAACGTTGGGCACCGAGACGGAGGACGGGCCGGTCGATACCGTGATGGTCACAGTGCTGCCCTTGTCGGCGCTCGTGCCGGCGGAGGGGTTGGTGCTAATGACGTTGCCCTTCTCGACGCTGGACGAGGAGGACTGCGTGACGCTCACCTCAAAGCCCGCGCTCTGGAGCGCGCTTGTTGCGGTGGACTGGGAGTCGCCCACCACGTTGGGAACGGAGACCTGCTCAGCGCCCTGCGAGAGGTGATAGGTGATGGTATCGCCGGCCTTGGCGGAGGTCCCGGCAGCAGGCTCCTGCTCGGCAACGTGGCCAACCTCGACGTCGGCGTTGTAGACGGAGTCACCCGCCTGCCCCTTGAGCCCGTACTTGTTGAGCAGGTCCTGCGCCTCTGAAGGCGTGCAGTTGGTGAGGTCTGGCACCGTGACCGAGGCTGCTGGCTCCTCGCCCTTCGAGACCACGATGTCGATGCTCGAGCCCTCGGTTGCCGTGCGGCCGGCTCCAGGAGTCTGCTCGATGATCTTGCCTTCCTCGACGGAGGAGGAGTACTGCTCGGACACGTTGCCTATCTGGAAGCCGTGGCCATCGGAGTCGAGCTGGGCTTGGGCCTCGTCCTGCGTGAGGCCAAGGAGGTTGGGCACCGAGTAGGCCTTGGAGCCAGACCCCAGCACGCTTGCGATGATGAGCGCCACAACCACAATACCTGCGATGGCGCCAACAATGGCAAGTACGCGGTTGCGCTTCTGCTTCTTCTGGCGCTCCTCCTCTTCCTGCGCCGCCTGCTCGGTGGCGGACTGAGGGCGCATTCTGCCGGTACTCTGCGCGCGCGGCAGGCTCTGCGTGGAGCCGTTCCCACGCGACAGCGGGGTGGTGGGGGTGGCGGGCAGCATAGCCGTGGCGTTGTTAACCGCCTGCATGCGGCCGGCAAGGTAGTCATGCAGCGTGTGGTAGAGCTCGTCGGCCGTCTGGAAGCGGTCCTTGGGGTCCTTCTGCATGCACTTGAGGATGATTGCCTCAAGCTGCGGGTCCACGTTGGGGTTGATCTGGCTGGGTGGCACGGGCTGCTCGGTGACCTGCTTCATGGCTACGGTCACGGCGTTGTCGCCGTCAAACGGCACGCGGCCAGTGGCGGCCTCGTACATCACGATGCCCAGGGAATAGAGGTCGGTGGTGGGGCCAAGGGGCTTGCCCTGGGTCTGCTCGGGTGAGACGTAGTGCGCCGTGCCAAGCACGGAGTTGTCGGTGGTGAGGTGGCTGTTCTTTGCGCGCGCGATGCCGAAGTCCATCACCTTGATGTTGCCGTCGGGCTGCACCATGATGTTCTGCGGCTTGATGTCGCGGTGGATGATGTCGTGGTTGTGGGCCACGGAGAGTGCCTGGGCGATCTGCGACCCAATCTGCGCGACCTTCTTGCAGTCAAGCGCGCCATGCTTGCGGATGCCGCTCTTGAGGTCGGTGCCGCGCAGGTACTCCATGATGATGTAGTAGGTGTCGCCATCCTTGCCCCAGTCGTAGACCGAGACAATGTACGGGCTGTTGAGCGCTGCCGCTGCCTGCGCCTCCTGCTTGAAGCGCGCGGCGAACGAGGGGTCCGTTGCGTACTGGGGCAGCATCGTCTTGATGGCGACGGTCCTCCCCAGAACCTGGTCCATGCCACGGTACACCGTGGCCATGCCTCCCGTGCCCACCTTGTCGAGGACCTGGTACCTTCCACCAAGGACCCTGTCTGCCATCTGCCTCTCCTATCACCCAAGCGGCAACACCGCGTCTTGCGTCTACGTTTGAAGTGCTCTGCGGTTCGCGTTCGTAACAGCTAGCTCGTAACGTGAAGTGGTCGTGCGTTTCTCATCAGCTTGCGCCTAGTGCCTGAATGTTGAGGCAGCTCGCAAGGACCTGCCCCGCCACGCCGGCGGCGTATCCCTCCACGTCGGTGCCGTCCTCTCCCTCAATCACAGCGGAGATGACGAGCGTGGGGTTGTCGTACGGCGCAAAGCCGATGAAGAACGAGTTGATCTTGCCATTCTCGATCTGGGCGGTACCGGTCTTGCCGGCCACCTGAACGCCCTGGACCTTGGCCCTCACACCGGTGCCGTGGTCAACAACGCCGAGCATGGCCTCCTTGACCTTGGATGCGGTGTCGGCCGAGATAGCCTGTCCCAGGGACTTGGGCTGCGTGGTGGAGATGACGGCGCCCTCGGGGGAGAGAACGTGATCCACCAGGTAGGGGTTCATGACCACGCCGCCATTGGCAACGGCCTGGGCCACCATGGCGTTCTGCATGACCGTCACCTGAGGGCCGGCGGGGCTTGCGTGCTGGCCAACGGGCTGGCCGCAGGCCGCCCATGCGGTCTCCCACTCGGTCATCTCGGAGGGGTCGGGCATGAGCGATGGCAGCGTGTTGAAATCCTGGCCTATGTTGGTCCCGTAGCCAAAGGCGTCGGCGTACTTCACCAGGTTGGAGGCACCAACCTGCACGCCCACCTGGCCAAAGACCGTGTTGGACGAGAGGGCGAAGGCCTCCTTCAGGGTGGGGGTGCCGTAGTCGTTGTAGCCGTAGTTGCTCACCTCGGCGCCGCCGATGGTCAGTGCCGGCTCGGCGTCATAGACCGTGTCGAGCGTGGTGGTGCCGGTGTCGAGCGCGGCAGAGAGCGTGACCGCCTTGAAGGTGGAGCCAGGCGAGTAGAGCGCCTGTGTGGTGCGGTCGAGCAACTGCGAGCCCGAGCCGCCGGAGCTCATGATGTCATCCAGCTGGTCGTAGGAGTACGTTGGCGCGCTGGCCTTGGCGAGAACGGCCCCCGTGGACGGGTCGAGCACTACCACGGCGCCCGTGTAGCCCTCGAGGGCAGATTCTGCCGCACGCTGCATCTGGGAGTTGATGGTAAGCGCCACGGTGTTGCCAGGCTCTTGTACGCCGGCCAGCGAGTAGAGCGCGCTCTTCCAATCCGAGTAGTTGGAGCTGCCCGTGAGCGTGTCGTTCATGGTGGACTCGATGCCCGAGGTGCCGTAGCGCGTGGAGATGTAGCCAACCGTGTGCGCCGCAAGCGAGCCCTGCGGGTAGGAGCGCAGGTAGGTGCCGTCCTCCTGGCGCAGGCTCTCGGCCAGCGTCACGCCGTCGGAGGTGATGATGGCGCCGCGCTGCACGTAGGCGCTCTTGGCAATGGTGTGGTTGTTGGACGACATGTGCTGGATGGTGCTCGCGTTGATCACCTGCAGGTAGGTGAGGTTGGCGATGAGTGCCGCAAAGAGCACCGCAAAGGCAGTGATGAGGGCGGTGAGGCGCTTGCCCAGGGCCACGCGGCCAAGGACACCGGACTCCTCGCCCTGTACCTCAAAGCGGGCGCGGGCGTGCGAGCCGTGGACAAAGGCGGACGCCTGGGCGCCCAGCAGCGACACGCGGCCGTTGCCGGTATCGGGAGCGCTGGCAACAAGCTGCGCCTCGCGGCCTGTGCCTTCGTCGCCTGCGCGCAGGAGCAGGCCCACGATGATGAAGCTCGAGAGCAGCGAGCTGCCGCCCTGGCTCATGAAGGGGAGCGTCACGCCCGTGAGGGGCAAGAGCTTGGTGACGCCGGCGATGATGAGGAACGCCTGGAAGCCTATGACCGTGGTAAGACCCACCGCGGCAAAGGCGGAGGAGTCGGACTTTGCGCGTGCTGCGGTCGCAAAGCCGCGCACGCAGAAGAGCATGTAGAGAATGATGACGGCGCTGGCACCCAGAAGGCCCATCTCCTCGGCGATGGCCGAGAAGAGAAAGTCGCTCTCGACAAAGGGGATGAGAGTGGGCATGCCCTTGCCAATTCCGGTGCCCACCAGGTCGCCGTCGGCGATGGAGTAGAGCGACTGCACAATCTGGTAGCCGCTGTTCTGCGCGTCGGACCAGGGGTCAAGCCAGATATCCACACGAATCTTCACGTGCGAGAAGAAGTGGTAGCAGAAGAAGAAACCAATGACGAGAAGGCCAATGGCAATGAACACGTAGCTCCATCGACCGGTGGCAACGTAGAGCATGACCACGAAGTACATGAAGAAGAGAAGCGCGCTGCCCAGGTCGCGCTCGAAGATGACGATGAGCAGGCTGATGCCCCACATGATGAAGAGGGGGAGCAGCATGCGGAAGCGCGGGATGCGGAAGGGGCCCACGCGGTGCGCGGTGACGGAGAGCGCCTCTCGGTTGGAAGCCAGGTAAAAGGCCAGGAAGAGAACGATGAGGATCTTTGCCAGCTCACCCGGCTGGAACGAGAAACCGCCAAACGTGAGCCAGAGTTTGCTGCCGTTCTTCTCGGTACCAATGATCATGGGCAGGATGAGCAAAATCACGCCGATAAGCCCCAGCGTGTATTTGTAGTCCGCCAGCTTGTCGAGGTTGCGCACAAAGAAGAGCGTCGCAATCATGGCCGCAACCGAGATGAAGAGCCACAGGACCTGGTTCTCGGCCAAGTCTGGGGCAAGGCGCGTGACAAAGGCGATGCCTATGCCCGAGAGCAGGAAGACCACGGGCAAGATCACGGGGTCTGCGTCGGGCGCAAGGATGCGCACGGCCACGTGTGCCGCGGCAAACGCCACAAAGAGCCCTACGGGTACGGCGAGCGTGCTCAGCGAGAGAGCAACATTGTCGTTCACGATGTAGAGGGCGTAGAGCAGGACCACCGGCACGGCTGCCAGGCAGAGGAAGAGAAGCTCCATGTTCCTGCGGTTGCCACCGCGGATTCTCTCGTTGGCCACGGTCACTCACCCCCGTTTGTCTGCGTCGTGTCCCCAGTAGTTCCAGTAGCGTCGGTGCTTGTCGCGGTATCTCCGCTTGCGGAGTCTGTGCCGGAATCTGCGCCGGACTCACCTGTCTGGGTGCCGCTCTCTGGCGCCGCCTCGCCGGTCGGGTTGCCCTCGGCCGTGACCTCGGCGGCCTTCTCAGCGGCCTTGGTCTTCTCGGCGTCAATCTGCGAGCGGTACGACTCTACGGTGGAGAGGGCCTCCTCCTCGCTGTCCACGCGAACGCCGCCGTTCTCAAGCTGCGTGGCCACGTTTGCGGGCAGGTCGCTTACCTCCACTGCTGTGGTCTGCACCAGGTTGGAGAGCGAAATACCAAGAAGTTCTCCGTCAATTCCCTGGTAGATGCCTACGGTGTCGCCATCGACCCCCAGGTACCACTCGTTTTTTGCAAAGGCGAAGATCCCGCCGAGAATAACGACGGCCACCACTACCATGGCCACCACTACGCGGAGGGCAAAGCCCACCGAGTGCTTGCGCGCTGCTGCGGCAACGCCGTCATTCAGGATGTCGACCACAATGACAGTCACGTTGTCGGCACCGCCCGCTGTGAGCGCGGCCGAGACCAGGTTGTCTGCAGCCTGCTGCGGCGTGGCGCTCGAGACGGCCACCGACTCTATCTCGCTGTCGGGGACCATGCTGGAGAGGCCGTCGGAGCAGATTATTACGCGGTCGCCATTGGCCACCTCGATGGAGAAGTGGTCGGCGTACATGTCCGGGTCGGAGCCCAGGGCGCGCGTGATGATCGAGCGCGAGGGGTGCACGCGGGCCTCGTCGGCGGTTATCTGCCCGGCGTCCACGAGCTCCTCGACGTAGGAGTGATCGCGCGTCACGCGTACCAGCGTGCCCGCGTGGAGGAGGTAGATGCGAGAATCGCCCACGTGGGCAATGGCCATGCGGTTGCCGTCGATGAGTGCCGCCGAGGCCGTGCAGCCCATGCCGGGCTTGCCGCGGCCCTCCTCGGCCCCCTTGATGACGGCCAGGTTGGCGGCCTCAATCGCGGCGCCCAGAAGGGTGTCATCTGCGGTTGCGGGGGCCTTCTCGCCAATGGTCTCTACGGCGATGGAGCTTGCTACCTCGCCGGCAGCGTGGCCACCCATGCCGTCACATACGGCAAAGCACGGCGTGCGAACGAGGAACGAGTCCTCGTTGTGGCTTCTTACCAGGCCCACGTCGGAGCGGGCGCCCCATGAGATGAACGCGTTCTTGCCGCAGGTGGCATCGGCCCCCGCACGACCTTCCACGGGGATGGTCGCGCGTCCGGGAGCATTGACGGGTTCCTGGGGCTGCGTTGTGTCTGCGGACCCCTCATCGCGGGCGGTGTTGCTCGCGGTCTGTGCGCTTGCACTTGAGGCGGGCTGGCCTGCGGCAGCATGCACGGGCTGCTCGGCAGCAGCGTGCTTGCCTACCACGGCTGCGGCGGGGACATCGGGCACGGCCGTATCGAGCGGCGCGTCCCTGAGCGGGGTCTGTGGGTCCTCGGCGGCCATTATTGGCGGCTCACTCGCATGACGGTGTCGCCAACCTGCACCTCGTCGCCGTCACGAAGGGTAACGGGCTGGTCGATGGCATGGCCATTGACCATGGTCCCGTTGGTGGATCCAAGGTCCTCCAGGACGAGGGCGGGCCCCTGGATGGTGAAGCGTGCGTGCGTGGCCGAGACGTACGGCTCGTCAATCACGATGTCGGACGAGGGCGAACGGCCCACAACCACGGGGCCAAGCACGTCCACGTGCAGACCGCGCATGGCGCGCGAGCCCTTCTCGACGTCCACGCACCAGATGGCGGTGTCTCTGCGCTGGCCGCGCACCAGACCCACGCCGGCACGCATAGCGGCAAAGAGGAACACGTAGAGCAGGACCACCAGGATGATTCGCCCGGCAAAGAGGATTAGGTCGATCATGGCCTAGCTCTCCCTGAACTCGAGGTTCACGAGGCCAACGGTGATGAGGTCGCCGTCGCGAAGGACGCACTCATCCACGTCGACATCGTTGACGAGCGTGCCGTTGGTGGAGTTGAGGTCCACGATGTGCCAGTTGCTCCCGTCATAGGAGAGCTCGGCATGGCGGCGCGAGACGTTGGGATCGCGCAGGTAGATGCCGCACTGCGAGCGCTCGCGGCCAATGAGGCACGAAGGCGCTTGGGCGGCGTAGGTACGACCGCTCTGGCGGTCGATGAGCATGCAGGTTGCGGCACGCGTTGCGACCTGCTGGGGTGCGGCTACGTGCGCGGGGGCGTTGCCGCGTCGGCGCGTGTCGGGCACGGCGCGAGACGCCTGGTGTGCTGCCTGCTGCTGCGGGGCGGGCGTGGGGAAGTTGGCCGGCTGGGGCGTTGCCTCCATGACGGCCTGGGCTCGCTGCTGAAGCGCCGGGGAGACAGGCTGGACCACCGGCTGCATGCCGGCGGCGGGAGTCGCAACCGGCACGGCAACGGGTGCCACGACCTGTGATGGGCTAGCGTCCACGTAGGGCACCGGCATGGGCGTGGACGAGGAAGGCGAGGCCACCGCGGGAATCACGCCGCCGGCGGGCTCGACATAGTCCATGGGCATAACGTCCAGCCCGGCGTCGGTTCCGCTGGGGGCTGCCTGCGGGGCAGGGGCGGGTGCGGGCGCCACGGGCTGTGGGATGGGGTTAAGGTGGCCGGCAGACGAACGACGAGGCCTGCCCATGGCCGCAGCGCCGCCCATGCTGGAGTTACCGCCGAGAAACGCGCGCTCCTCCTCGCGAAGGCGAGCGAGGGTCTGCTCGTTGACGTTCTCTGCGTCGACGTAGAACTTGCCGGACTTGAGGGACTCATCCACCATGAAGCGCACGAGCGGCCTGCCTACCAGGGCGTAGCCCTTCTTGTTGGCGGACTCGGTGATGAACTCGCCAAGTTCGTAGTCAATGCGCTCGTAGAGCGGGCGCATGAGAGAGTCGTCCTCGGCCGAGACCAGCACCGTGTAGAGAGCGGGCGCGGTGTCCACGCCATCTATGCGGTACGTCTCGCTCTCCATCTTGCGGGCAGCATGCTTTGCGAGCTTCTTGAACGAGAACGGCTCTGCATAGCCCTGTGGGGCAGACTCGAAGACCGAGCTTATTCGGCCCTCAAAATCACTGAGAAAGCTCATCTGAGTCCTCGCCTTCCTGGTCCTGGCTTAAAGGACCTCTCAGGACGGTTTCTACACACAAAAACACACTCAAGAATACAGCAAGGCCACAGCCGTCCAATATGCGGCCAAACCAATAACCGCTAGATTCCATCCTGCAGGCGAGAAGCCAAAACAAGGTGATGGAAGCGGCGCCCAGAACCTGGCCAACAATTCCCGAGGCAACGCTCCCGCGCATGGCCACGGCGGAGGCGACGAGTGCCGAGATGCCGCACCCCACAACAATGATCCAGGTGGCGGGACTTGCGAGCAGGGGAGTCAGCGCCGCGATGGTGGCCTGCGCCGAGAATCCGCTGGACGCTGCGGCGCCAGCTACGAGCGAGATGAGCGCCCCTACGGCACCCGTTGCACCCGCGGGCAGTGGATCCATGCCATAGCCTGCCAACGCAACCCCCGCTGCTGGTGAGTGGAGGCATGCTGGGGCAAGAGCCGCCGCGGTGGAGACGTGGTCGGTGTGTCCGCAGGTAACCCACCACGTTGCAAGGCACGCCGCAACTGCCAGGGCAAGCGGGAACGACGCCGAGGTGACGTTTGCCGTTGCAAGGGCAACCACTAGGGATACTCCGGCGAGCGCCGAGCCAATGGGTGGCCAGGCGGCGCATGCCGCTGCAGAGACAAGAGCGCCTATCAGCGAAAACGCTTCTGTGGCGCCGGGGAGCGCGGGAAGCGTGGCGTACATCGCGAAGAACGTGCACACGGCGGATGCTGCCCGTTCGAGCGCGGGGGCAAGCCAGGGTAGCCGCACGTGTGCGGGCAGGTCGGAGGGCTCGGAGGCAACCGAGGGGTCGTCATTCTCGGATTGATCAACCAGCTCGCGCAGCGACTCCGCGCCTGCGGCCCCGTCGCCCAGCGCGGGAAGAATGCCGCGCGCAAACTCCTTCACGGACGAGGTGCGCTCTGCCGCGGTGGGGGACAGGGCGTGGAGCAGGGCCATTTCGGCTTCTGGCGCGAGGTCGGGATCAAGCTTGGAGATTGGCGGCTTGGGACCACGGATAATTGCATCGAGCGAGCCCTTGGGCGTCGCGGAGGCAAACGGACTTCTCCCCGTGAGCGCCTGCCAAGTTACAACGGCAAGCGAGAAGACATCCGTGCGCTCGTCGACGAGAAGGCCTTGGATCTGCTCGGGCGGCATGTAGCCAACGGTGCCGCCGCGCGCTCCGCCGTAGCCAGCGGCCGAGGCGAGCGTTGCCATGCCAAAGTCTGCCAGCTTAACGGTGCCCTGGCGGTCAATCATGATGTTCGTGGGCTTGATGTCCAGGTGGAGCACGCCGTTCTCGTGTGCATAGGTGAGAGCGGCCGCCACCGAGCGCAGCACATGGGCGCACTCCTCGTGCGTGAGGACGCCGTCCTCCACGCGGGCAAGAAGCTCGGCCAGGTTGAGCCCGTCGACGTACTCCATGACCAGGTAAGCGTAGGTGCCGTCGGACTCAAAGTCGTAGACCGTCACGATGTTGGGGTGGGCGAGAAGGCAGGCGGTGCGGGCCTCGGCTAGGGCTTCGTCGGCGGTGGACGCAGAGATGCCGCTCGCATCATCGCTGGTCAAAAGGGGTATGCGCTTGATTGCGACCCGACGCTGCAGGCGCGTGTCCCAGCAGGTGCACACGGTGCCAAAGCCACCGGCGCCGCGCCGCGCGAGCACGCGGTAGCGTCCGAGGAGCGTTTCCTCGGGGATGGCGGTGCTGCCCACGGCAACTCCTCGTTGTGCGTTTGTGGTTTGGTTTCTGCTGGCCGTGATGAGGACATTCTACCTAATCGGGTTGGGCTGCAGTCTTGGGGGTGCGCGTATGTGGCGATTGGCTGCTTCTGGAGGGCCAGTTGGGGTCCCGCCGGTCTGATTCCGTTGCGGATCCGCGGCGGTCCCGTTGCGTTCCGCGGTGGCCCCGTAGAGGTTGATTTCCGATCTCAGCCGAACACATTGAGCTGATGGCTCGCTCCCGCAGTTAACCGAACGCCCCCGCGGCCCCTCTCGGGCCCCGGGGGCGCCA
>CACYGL010000008.1 GCA_902773995.1 uncultured Coriobacteriaceae bacterium
CGCGCTCATGGGAGGTAAGGGGGTGGCTCAGGAATCGTGACGGAGTGGCTCAGAAAAAAGTGACGCCGCCGGCTCAAATCTACTTGACGGAACACAGCATGTGATCCCCGATCTGCGGCGTGGGAGCCGCGTGTGTGTGAGCTGGGCGACGTGCGGCGCGCTGGGTGCGTGGTGTCTCCGCTTTGGACGCGGTTAGCCGGCCTGTCCCGCTGCTGGGGACATATGCTATCAGATTAGTGACAATAAATGCCAGTGGTTGTGGTTGGGGATTCTCATGGTACAAGATGCAGTGGTTTAGAGGATGAGGGAATGGGATTGATGAACGTCGATGCTCTTTCGTATGGACAAAAATGCCCTATCGAACGGGATTCGGCGGTTTGCTGCACAAAAATGCTCTATCGTACGGTGCCTTTCGGCAACATATATCAATTTAGAAACCACACTTGTATAATTCAGTATATCTCGTAAAAAATATACCAAAACATGTAAGACTAGTTTAAAGTTTGATAACTATTACAAGATAGCACCGTCCGATAGAGCATTTTTATGCGGCGAGGTCGAAAAACCCGTCCGATAGGACCTTTTTATGCGCCAGCCCGATATCCCGCTTCAACGTAGTCTTTGTGTTTCGCGGAAACCACGCGCCGGATCCCTATTTTCTGTATGCGAGCACTGCGGCGCGTACGCCAGCAGGAGCCAACTCTAGGAGATGCGCGATTCGGCCAAGGTTGGCTATTGCACAAAAAGCGGCGCCCAGAACTAGCCTGGGCGCCGCTATGTTGCAAGTAAGATGTCTGCGGTTAGGCGCGCGGAGCTGCAGCAAGCTGTGCGTTGATCTTCTCGTCATCGCCGGCCTCGAGGGCGGCAAGCGAACGATAGAGCCAGGAGGTAGCATCCTGCGAGAGGGCCTCGGCGTTTGCGCTGGCAGCAAAGCCGAGCAGCGTGTCGAGAAGCTGCTTGCCGGCGGAGGAGAGGGACGCGACGTCCGTTCCGGCGTGTGCGGGCACCCCGCGGTGGCCGGAGACGTGCTCGACAAAGCTGCGCACCTGCGCGACACGCTGCGGAAGGTCGGCCTCAGGCTCGGTGGCGCCGGCGGCGTTCAGGGCGTCGAGAACCACCTGCGCAGGGGTTCCACAGGGGACAAAGCCAGGCGCGTCGTCCATGGCCGCGGTGATGGTTGCGCCTAGGGCAACGGTGGCCTCGGCAAGCTCGTTCTGGATCTCGTTCATGTGCTGCTCCTTTGATCTTACGGTTCGATGTGTTATCTTGTGACGCGCGGAAAACCCGCGACGCCTATGCCCTGAAGTGATCCCGCACGAACCCCATGCGCTGGACCACCTCCATGGTGCCAACGTAGGAACCCTCGCGGTCGCGCACGGCCATGTAGCGCACCAGCACGGGCTCGCCCTCCTTCTCCATCCAGATGTCGACGGAGTCCTGCTCGCCGCTCTTGAGCGTGGGATCTTGGGCGGGTGGCAGCTCCAGACCTCGCGGTCCAGCGCCGAAGACGGGCGCTTGAAGAGCTTCTTCTCGCCGTCGTCGTTCCAGTAGCGGTTGATATCGGTGTCGTCGACGAAGGTGATTTCCAGCGGGATGGTGTTGAGCATTGCGTCGAGCTGGGCGGGAGTCAGGCGACCGGTGGGCAGCTGCACCGCGCCCGCGGCGTCAGCCTGGTTGTCCGTGCACTTCTCGGCTGCCGCCGCGCGCTGCTGGCAGTACTCCTCACCCGCGCCCCACGTGCCGGCATCGTCAATGAGGCACAGGTCATAGCCCTTGAGGTCGGCGTACATCTGGAGCCATTCGTCGCCCGAGAAGTTCTGGGCGCACAGGGGCAGCAGGATGTTTGCCTCCTTGTAGACCATCTCGTCGGCGCGGGTGAGGACCTTCTCGGCACGGTCGAGCCAGGTCGCGTCCTGCTCCTTTGCGCCGAGAAGCGCGCGCAGCTCGGCGCGGATCTCGTCATCGACGCCCCACATGACGTCGGAGGGGCCGGAGTAGCCGTGGCGGACCTTGAGGACGGGGTAGAGGAGGTCGCCCTTCTTGGCGTAGTGGACGCCCAGCTGGGAGAGGGTGTGCAGCTCGTCCATGGCATCGGGGGTGCCCAACGCGGCGCGCGTGCGGGCGATCTGCTCGGAGATGGCCTGGTTCTCGAGGGAGAACACGTGCATGGGATGGCCGGGGAGGTTGGTGAGGAACCTCGTGTTGAGGTCGCCCGCGCCCTGCGTGAGCGAGCCCATCACCGCCTCCTCGGCGTTGGCGATCTTCTCCTCGCGGGTGGCGCCGTGGAACAGCGCGGAGTGGACGTCGCAGAGGCGCTGCACGTCGTCAATCTTCGCGCCGCCCTCAATGAGGCCCTGCTCGGCGCGGGCAATCTCGCCGGCGTCCACGTCGCTGAAGTTCGCGACAAAGTCCGCGCGCACATCCTCGAGCGACTCGCCGGACGAGAGGCGCGCGATGTAGCTCTCGAGGAGCTTTGCGCGGCCGGCCTCGTCGAGGCCCTCGACCTTTGCGCCGAGAGGGGTGTCTGCCTGCTGATTACTGGTGGCGTCGGCCTTGGGCGCGGCTTCGGTGGCGGGAGCGTCCTCGCTGACGCCTGCGCCATCGACCGTAAATCCGGCGGCTTCGAATGTCTTCACGGCGTCATCCAGGCTGATGCCCTTGATGGAGCACCCGCGCGGGATGGTCATCACGCGGCCAACCGTGTTGAGCGCGGCGGGCTTGGTGATATCCGTGAAGCCGAGGTCCACCATAACCAGGGTGAACTCGGGGAATTCCTCGGCGAGGTCGTGAACGCTCTTGTTGAGGTCAAGTTTCTTGCTCATGGCTGCTCCTGGTCTCTTGGCCAGGCCGTCGGGCCTGGTGCGCCGTGCCGTGGGCGGTGATGCTTCGCGGACTGGCGCCGTTTGTCGAAGCTAGCATATGAGAGTAAGGAGGCGTGAACTGTTGTAGTCACAACTTCTATGGTAACAACACTGCATCGAAAGGGTCTTCGTTACACGAATTTTCCGTTTTGTGCGCCGAAGTGTCCTTCGTTACATGCGGTTTTGGTGTTGGGCAAAGTACGGATGATGCATGTTGTACACGCTCGACTCAGATGGCACAACATGTTGTGGCTATCGAGAGTCGATACTTTGAGTTCCCCAAAAACAACGTGTAACGAGAGGCAGTTCGGCGCAGCGGAGCGATTTTTTGTGTAACGAGAAGTGTTTCGATGCAGGACAGCAGTCCAAACGTTGCTGAGAGACCTAGCGGCGCGGCATGCCGCCGTGGTCGCCGGGATGGCGTCGGCCCTGTGGCCTGCCCGCTCTGCCAGCGGCTTCGGGTCTCTTCGCCTGAGTGCGCTGCCGGGATGCTGCTTTGCTGTGGCGACGGCCCGCCTTGGGCTTCTCGGGCGGAATGGTACTCTCGGCGGTCGGCCGGCCAGGCTTCGCCCCGCGCTGCGGTTGCGCCCTGCGCTGGGAGCGGCTCGCCACGATCTCCGCGGTGCGGGCCATGCGCTCCTCGCGTCGCTCGTCCACGAGCTTCTTGCGCTCCTTTTTGCCGGGCAGACGGTCAGCGGGCGTGCGATTGGGGTCAAGTACCAGCGGTTTCTCGCCCAGAGGGATGCCCTGCGCGCGCGGGTACACGGGGATGTTCTTGCCCATGAGTCGCTCGATGTCGCGCAGGTCGAACTCTTCCTCGGGCGTGGCAAAGGTGAGTGCCCAGCCGTACTCGCCCGCGCGACCGGTGCGACCAATGCGGTGGATGTAGTCCTCGGCGTCCGAGGGCACGTCGAGATTGACCACATACGACACGTTGGGGATGTCGATGCCGCGTGCCAGGATGTCGGTTGCCACCAGCACGCCCACCTCGCCGTCGGCAAAGCGCCTCAGCGCGCTGGCACGCTGGTTCTGGTTGCGGTTGCCGTGGATGGGGGCGCACTCGATGCCTGCCTTGCGCAGGCGCCGGCAGACGGCGTCGGCGCGGTGCTTGCCGCGCACAAAGACAATCACGCGCTCTGCGCCTTCGCGGTGCAAGATCTCGATGAGGGCGTCGTTTTTGGCCTCGTGCGAGATGGGCAGCACGTACTGGTCAATCGTTTCGGCGGCCGTTCCCTTGTGCGCAATCTCGATGCGTACGGGGTTGTTGACCAGCGACTTTGTGTTGTCCAGCACGTCGTCGGAGAGCGTCGCCGAGAAGAGCAGGGTCTGGCGGGAGGATGGCGTCTTGGACACGATGCGGCGCATGTCGGGCAGGAAGCCCATGTCGAGCATGCGGTCCGCCTCGTCCAGAACCAGGGTCTCTACCTGCGAGAGGTTGCAGTCGCCCGAGTTGATGAGGTCGATGAGGCGCCCCGGCGTGGCAACCACCAGATCGCACCCCTTGCGGAGTGCGGCACGCTGCGGCTCGTAGGAGACGCCGCCCACGAGGACCGTTGCCGTGTGCCCCGTGCGGGCGCAGATGGCGTTTGCGACCTCCTCGATCTGGGCGGCAAGCTCGCGCGTGGGCGTGAGCACGAGCATGAGCGGCCCCTGACCATGACGCGCGTGGCCCAGGCGGTCGAGCGTGGGAAGCAGGAAGGCGGCCGTCTTGCCGGTGCCGGTCTGTGCGGCGGCCATGACATCGGTACCTGCGAGAACGGCGGGAATTGAGGCAGCCTGGACTGGCGTTGGTGCCTCATAGCCCATGTCGCTCACGGCGGCGAGGGCGCGGTTGGAGAGGCCGAGATCCTCAAAGCGGGTGGGGAGGTCCTTCTCGGCAGTGATAGTGGTTGATGCAATGGTGCTGCGGCGCTTGGCCATGAAGTGGTGCTCCTAACAACGGGAAAACGTGCGAGGAACTAGCTTACGCGATTCCCCGCGTGCACACCGAGTCACCATTTTGTCGTGGGGTATCGGGGGCGCCATACGCTAAACCCCTGGTAGACGGCATGACAGTTCTGCTGTCGTGCCGTTTTCTCCCATGCAAGCTATGCTTTCTTGCATGGAGTCTTCGCCCGGGTGATGCTGGGCCCAGGAGGGGAGAGGAACCGATGGAATTTGGCGAGAGGATCAGGGCTGTGCGCACGGGCGCGGGCCTTACGCAGGAGCAGTTCGCGTCGCGCCTTGGGGTGACGCGGCAGGCGGTCTCCAATTGGGAGAACGGCCGCAACCTGCCCGACATCGAAGTGGTCATCGCCATCTCCCAGACGTTCGGCGTCTCCCTCGACGAGCTCATCCTGGGAGGAGAAGACATGACACGTACGACAGGCGAGCAGAACGACATGGCCGACAAGCTCATCCGTGATGGCAGCGAGGGCAGGTGGATGCGCATGAGCCTCGCGATGTCCATAGTGGGGGCGGTGCTCATTCTGGTCGCGGCAGTGCTGGCCGTGGTGGCCGAGAACTCGGTGAGCTACGTGGACGCGAGCGGCATGCTGCACGAGGACTTCTGGCTGGTGCCCGTGAGCTACGCGTGTGCGGCGGCCGGCATGCTTGTGCTGCTCGCGAACTTTGTCGCGCAGCTGCGGGGCTATGGGGAAGTAGCGGCAGCAAAGCGCCCGCCAGCGGATGCGCTGGCGGGCGTGTCTTGTGCGAAAGAGACACCGGACTGCTGTGGCGTGGCTACTTCGACACGGCGTAGAAGGCGATCGACTCCTGATTCCAGCCGATGGCCCCAAGCTGGCAGTACTCATCCCAGCTCGTGGTGTAGAGGTGGGTGCCCTGGGTGAGCCACCGGTTGAAGAGCCGGTAGATGGGCACGCGCTGCTGGTCGTCGGAGTACGCCATGATGCCCTCCCCGTTCCAACCGATGGAGCAGAGCTGGTCGTACTCGGATTTGCTGGATGTGTAGTGGTGGTCTCCGCTGTAGGGGTTGTAGAGGCGATAGATGGGGGTGTTGCTCTTTGCGGGAGCGAGCCACGCCCTGCCCTCGCCGTTCCAGCCCAGTGAGCAGAGGTACTGATACTCGTCGTAGGACTCGGTGAAGAGGTGCTCACCGGACCACTGGTTGTACAGGCGATACATGGTCACGGTCTGGGTCTGCTGGTTACCGGAGTCGGGCGTCGTGGGCTGGCTTGGGGTGTCGGGTTGGGTTGGCGATGAGAAATTGACGTCGTAGCTCAGCGTCACGGCAGTGCCCGATTTGGAGGTAATCCCGGACACATCCACATGGTACGCACCTTCGTAGGAGGAGCCAACGTTGCTGCTGCCAGGATTGAAAATGATGGCGTTGGGGACGGCATACCAATTTGTGTCTACATTGAAGAAGCCGCCGGTTGGCGTCGAGCCGCTGCTGAAGTTCCACACGGTGCCGTCGCTCTTTCGAGTGACGGTCACCTTGACGGAGCTGGCACTGGGCATGCTGTATTCTGCGGGGTTGAGCGTGATTGACCATACCGTGCCAGGCCTGAAGACGCTGTTGAGCATGTCGCCGGAGGCCGGCCAGGCGATGAAGTCGTAGTCGCTTCTTGTTGTTGTGTTGGTGGTGCCGTAGGAGCTGTCGTAAAGCTCCTCATTCCATGGGTTATCCATCACCCGCACTGCAGTGTACCAGCAGTTCCACTCTCCAATGGGTACTCCGGCAGCCCCTATGCCCAACTGCTTGACTCCAGGATTGAGCAGCCAACGCCTGTGGCCGATCATTTCGCGGTTGCTGGGAGAGGAATCGTCCATAAAGCTACCGATAGCCTCGCTGAGGAAGTTGCAATGCCCCCCCATAGGACGAGGATTCTGACAGGTTGCTCGTTGCGGTGGCGTACTTGCCGGCCTTGGCCTGGGCGTCGGTGATTTTATCGGGCGTGGATGGGAAGTGATCGAGTCCCTTGTTGAGCTTTGCCAGGATCAGCGCTCCCTGCGCGGCGTTGGCATTAAGCGTGGAGTCAAGCGTGATGGTGTCAAGTCCTGCCTGCTGACGCATGAAGTTGATGTAGGCCTGCGAGTACGCGAGCGCGTCATCGGTCAGGATGCCGGCGGTGTACGCGGTGTCGCTCGACGTGGTATCCGAGGGCGTCGAGAAGGCGACGTCGGAGTTAGGCTCCTCCGGTAGGCTCTGCCACACTGCCGTGAGCTGCGCCAATGTAAGACGCTTTCCCGAGATGCCGCTCTGTGTGGCCACAGATGGTGCGGTGGTGCCCGTGGCAACGGTTGCCCCGCTCGAGGCAGACAGGCTCACCGGGCTTCCGCTCGTTGTGTTGTCTGCGCGGGCCACCGATGGTATTGCGGTGGCGACGAGTAGGGCGAGAAGAACCGCCAGCGCTCCTCGGCCAACACGCCTCAAGGCATGAGGGCGCAGCCTCTCGCATCTGTGGGCGGCAGATGGTGTCCTCGTCATGGGTGACCTCCAGACCATGTAGGAGCTACATACAGACGTTCATACACCTAAAAGAGGACTTGGCATTGTTAATATCTATAAGGAGTCTTGGTAACAGCTTGAATGCATTATTCGGAACATTGCGTTTGCATCGCACGGGTCTGCTGTGTGTTGCGGGCGAGAAAAACGGCCGGGTCGAGATTCGACCCGGCCGTTGTGGCCGTTCAGGCTATATGGCCAGCTGGATGGCTAGCTGCGGCTGCGCTTGCGCGAGCCCATGACGACAAGCACGACTCCGCCAGAGACGAGCGCTGCGAGCGCGTAGGTGGGCACGGTCGCGTCGGAGGTGTTGGGAACCTTCGCGGCCGGCGCCTTTGGCGCAGGCTTGGGTGCTGCGGGAGGCTCGGGCTTCTCCGCGGTTGTCGGCTCGGTCTTCGGGGAGGCCTCCTTCGCGGTTTCAGCCCACTTGGCGACCAGCGTGATGTCCTCGGTGACGGGCGTGGAGAAGTCGTACTTCTCGCCATCGAGGTACCAGCCGTCAAAGGTGTAGCCGTCGCGGGTGGGGTCCTGCGGTGCGGTAGCCGTTGCGCCATCATTGACCGTCTGCGCGGGCGTCGTGGTCTTGCCCTCGGGGTCCGAGAAGGTCACGGTGTGCGTGACGGGAGCGACCTTGGTCCAGGTGGCAACCAGGGTGATGTCCTTGGTGATGGAGAGCTTGAAGTCGAAGGCGATGCCATCAAGGTGCCAGCCCGCAAACACATAGCCCTCGCGGGTGGGGTCCTGCGGTGTGGTGGCGGTAGCCCCGTCGGCAACGGTCTGCGCGGGCGTCGTGGTCTTGCCCTCGGGGTCCGAGAACGTCACGGTGTGCGTGATCTGCTTCCACTGGGCATACAGCGTGACCGTGGCGCCGTCCTCGGTGGTCAGGTTCTTGACCGTCGCGGCGTCCGCGTAGGCATCGCCCGTTCCGTCGGCCTTCGTGTTCCAGCCCGCAAAGGTGTAGCCCTTGCGCGAGAACGCGCATGCCTGGAGCGTTGCCTCGGTGTCGTAGGCGGCGTCGATGGAGGTCATGGATCCCGTCGCGTCGTCGGCGTTCTTGTCGAACGCGATGATGTACTTGATGGCCATGGGCTTCACGAGCTCATAGGTGCGAGGCGCCGAGCTTGATACGGGGATTGAGGTCTTGTCGTCCCCAGAGAGGGCACCGGCAGAGAACACGTGGTGGTCTCTGTCGATGGCGTATCTGCCGGGGTTTGCGCCCTTGGGGAGCATGCTAGCGTTGTCTACCAGGGTGGCGCCATTATCGAGCGAGTAGGTGTAGCCACCAAGGCTGTACGAATCAATGCTCTGGTTGTACTGGTAGTACGCAGGGGCGCCCTCTACCTCCTGGCCGTCCTTTGTGAGCTTGAGCGAGTACTGGATGGTGTTGTTGTTCGCATTCTTGTTAAAGTAGTCGTCGTTGATTGCTGCGACTTTGCCGTTGGAGTTGTCCACGGTGGCATCGATGAACTGCTTGGTGGAACCGCTCTTGTTGGTGAGGCAGTTTGTGATCGTATTGTTCGTGAAGCTTATGTCGTCCACGCCGTCGAGGTGCACTACGCGGTGATGGCCTATGCCGTTGAACGTGCTGCTGGTGACGGCGAGCTCGACGTGGGGCTTTGGATAGTACATGGGATATGTGTTGGAATAGGTACCCTTGATTGCGCCGTAGTTGTTGGGCGTAAAGACGCAGGAGTCAACGGTGGCCTTCGCCTGTCCACTGAGCCAGAGCTCATAGTGCTCGCGCTTCCCGTCGAGGACGTCATCATTGTCGTAGCTGGGGTTGGCAATACCGAAGGTGCAGTTCTTGAACGTCGCTGTTTGGTAAGAGCTGGCGGTATTGGATGCCGAGCCCACCATGTAGCCCTCGGTGAATGTGACGTTTGTGAAGGTCTGCTCAGCAGCGTTGCTCCCAAGGTAGTAGTGCTCCCAGGCCCTTGCTGCTTCGTATATTGCGGGACGCCTGTCGTTGAGGGTGAGGTCGCTCATGGAAAGCGGGACGCCGTTCTTGCCGTCGTCGCGGCCATTCGGTGTGGTATAGAGCAGGACCTCGTAGCTTCCTGTAAGGTTGACCTGCGCGTTGTTGGTACCCTTGATGGTCACGCTGGTGACGTCCTCGGGCGCAAGCGTGTTGTACGCACCAACGTGGCCACCGTCGAAATCTGCCGTGCCGCTTACGGTGTACGTGATGTCACCCTTGGTGCCGTTTGTCTTGACAGCAGCAGCGGCTTCGGTGAGCGAGCCATAGGTAGCGTCACTGCCGGTAACCTTTACTGTTCCCCCTTCCGCCAAAGCGAGGGTGGGGAAGGCGAACGCTACCGCGCAGGCGATCGAGACGACCGCCGCGAGAAGCACCCCATGCCTTCTCGTCTTCCTAAAAGAGCAGTCCATATGGGCCTCCTTGGTCTCAATGACTGGTCTTTGAAACCGAAATGCACTTAAGATAATTCTAAGTATCATGCAAGGCTAAGTATCATGCAAGGTTGTTTGGATGTAATTAGGCGTATGTAGCAACGAGAAGCGTGAGCGACTCGTTTGCGGCCCACAGCGGTGCATGCTGCGCTACTATGTTCTGCGGCCGCACGGGCGGCCCTCCAAGCAGTCCCAGGTAAAACCTGCTTGCCAATCCAAAACCGGGAGAATATGCATGCTCAAGCGAACCCTTGAGGACTACAAGGTCCTCCTCAGAAGCATCCCCAGCGCAAACGTGACGCTCTTTGTGGTGAGCGTCATCGTGATGAACCTCCTCGCCAACAAGGAGCTGGTGTCGCTACCGTGGCTGGCGCTTGACTGCGGCATCACCGTGAGCTGGGTGAGCTTCCTCTGCATGGACATGATTTGCAAGCGCTTTGGCGCCCGTGCCTCCATCGAGGTGAGCGTTCTCGCCGAGGCCATCAACCTGGCCGTATGCCTGCTCTTCTGGCTCATGAGCCTTACGCCTGGCATGTGGGGCGCCTACTACGACACGGGCAGCATCCAGGTGAACGACGCCCTCAACGCGACCTTTGGGGGCACCTGGTACGTTGTGTTTGGCTCGACCGTCTCCATGCTTTGCTCGTCGGTTGTGAACTCGCTGCTTAACGAGGGGATTGGCCGCAGGCTGAAGAAGAACACCTTTGGGACCTTTGCGCTGCGCTCCTACGTGAGCACGATGGTGGGCCAGTTTGTGGACAACTTTGTGTTTGCGACCATCGTGAGCCACACCTTCTTTGGGTGGACCTGGGCGCAGGTGGTCATGTGCTCGCTCACGGGCGCGTTGGTTGAGCTTGCGTGCGAGGTGTTCCTCTCGCCGGTGGGCTTCCGCGTGGTTCGCAGCTGGGAGCGCGAGGGCGTGGGCGAGGACTACCTGCGCCTGCATGCCGCGGAGGCCACGAGATGAGACAAGGGGAGTTTCCCTTTGTCTCATCGCCGCTCGACGCTGGCGGGCGCGTGCTAGACGTACTGGTCACAGGCACGTCGCGCGGCATTGGCCGGGCGACGGCGGAGCTCTTCCTTGCGCGCGGACATCGCGTGTGGGGGCTCGACGTGCTTCTCGCCTCCATTGAGCACCCGCGCTACCAGCACGTTGTTGCCGACGTGCGAGACCGAGAGACGCTGCCTGCGGACATTGCGCCGCAGGTCATCGTGAGCAATGCCGGCGTGCAGGACAGCGGCGCGGACATCGACGTCAACCTCAAGGGCGCCATCAACGTGTGCGAGCGCTACGCGTTTGCGCCGGGTGGTCGCACCGCTGCGCCGCAGGTGCGTGCCGTGGTTCTTGTGGGTTCCTCAAGCGGCCACACGGGCGCGGAGTTTCCCGAGTATGCGGCGTCAAAGGGTGGCGTGCTGGCCTATACCAAGAACCTCGCCCAGCGCCTGGCACCCCAGGCCACCTGCAACAGCGTGGATCCCGGTGGCGTCTTGACCGAGCTCAACCGCCCCGTAATGGACGATCCTGTGCTCTGGGAGCGCATCATGTCCCTCACGCCGCTGCGCCGCTGGGCGACGCCGGAGGAGATTGCAGAGTGGATCTACTTCGTTGGCGTGACTAACCGCTTCATGACGGGGCAGAACCTTCTAATTGACGGTGGCGAGGCGGGGAGCTTCGACTTTGTGTGGCCCGAGGAGTAGAACGTGAGCGACCTACTCGATGCCATAGACCAGTGCGACGGGGACGTCCGTGGTCGCGAGTTTGTGGGCGAGGACCTCTCGGGAGAAGACCTTGGACACGTGGAGTTCGAGGACTGTACGTTTGAGGGCTGCGTCCTTGCGTCTGCGCACCTGGAACGTCCGAGCTTTGAGCGCTGCACGCTTACCGGTTGCGACCTGGGAAACGTTGCTGGCAACACCGGCTTCTGGCGAGACTCGCGGGCGTTCGAGTGCCGTCTGGTTGGTGCCGATCTCCACAAGTCCGTCTTTGTGCGCACACGCTTCACGGAGTGCAACCTCTCGTACGTGGGGCTTGCAGAGTCAAAACTCGAACGGGTCTCGTTTACCAACTGCGACCTGCGCGAGGCGTCCCTCTCGCAGCTTCGCCTGCGCAGCCGGCTGGTCCTGGAGGGCTGCGACCTCACGCGCGCAGAGCTTTTCCAGACGCGCCTTGCGGGCGTCGACCTTACCAGCTGCAACATCGCGGGCGTCCGCATGAGCGACACGTTTCGCGAGCTGCGCGATGCCACCGTGGGCATCGACCAGCTGCCAGACCTCGCGGGCTTGCTCGGCGTGAAGCTGCGATGAGACAAAGGGAAACTCCCTTTGTCTCATGCGGCTGGGCGATTGGCGAGAGCGACTGCCTGTTGATACGCATTCGTCGTCCGAATGTGTTGCGGCCTGCGCGGGTCACAGATTCGGGTGCGAATGTGTAGCGCCCCCGCCCCGCGGTGTAGCCCCGGTGCCGCCTACAAACAACGGCGGCGCGGCGCTTCTCGCCGCCTGCGTATTTCCGCTTCACTTTCTTCTTCGCCAGGGCCATAACGTACGGGTGGGTTAAACGTATAACCTCATCGAAGGGACTCGTGGACCATGGACATCAAGGACGTGAAGAAGGTAACCATCGCAGGCTGCGGCACCGAGGGTAGCCAGATTTCCTCGATGGTGGCGTACAAGGGCTTTGAGACCACCGTGTGGCTGCGGAGCGAAGGTTCCATAGATCGCGCAAAGCCCCGGTTGGAGTCCGTGCGCAAGCAGATTCTCGGTGAGCTTGACGCGTGGAAGGCCGATCGCGGCGAGTACTGCCGCGGCCTCTCGGACGAGAAGGACCTCACTGACGACCAGATTGACCAGCTCAGGGCCCAGGCCGAGGAGCGCCTCTCGCACATTCGCCTCACTACCAGCGCAGAGGAGGCGTTCTCGGATGCCGACATCGTTATAGAGTGCATCAACGAGGACCCAGCCCAGAAGCGCGACTTCTACGAGAAGATCGCTGGAATCATGCCTGAGAAGACACTGCTCCTCACTGACTCGTCGACCTTCCTGCCGAGCACCTTTGCTGACGCGACCGGCCGTCCCGACCGCTACATGACGCTTCACTTTGCCAACCAGATTTGGCGCAACAACCTCACCGAGCTCATGCGCCACGACCGCACCAGCGACGAGTCCTTCGAACTTGCCGAGCAGTTCTCCCATGCCATTGGCATGGTCCCCCTCAAGCTCAACAAGGAGCAGCCCGGCTATATCCTCAACACGCTCCTCATTCCGTGGTTCAAGGCGGCGATGTACCTTGTGGCGTCCGGTGTGACGGATCCTGCCACGGTTGACCTGTGCTGGGAGCTTGACACCGGCGCCCGTCCCGACCAGACCCCGTTCCGCAAGATTGACAAGGTCGGCCTGCCCCTGGCGCTCAAGATTATCTCTATGGAGCCTGGCGCGGATGACCCCGCTACTCCGGCCGGCAAGATGGTTGCGCTGCTCAAGAGCTATGTCGAGGCGGGCAAGACTGGCATTGCCGTGGGCGAAGGCTTCTACAAGTACGATGAGAACGGCAACGTAATCAAGTAGATCATTGCGCGTGAATGGGGGCAAGGGCGCGCGGCGTCGGGCGCGAGTGGCTTCGGGCGCGCGGCGTCGGGCGGTACAGATTCGTGCGACGAATGTGTATCGACCTGCGTGCGTCACAGATTCGGGTACGAACGTGTATCAATGCCGTCCCGGCGCCATCGGTGTGCCTGCTCCAACGCAGGGGCCTTGCCCTTCGCGCATGCTTGTTGTCTGGACTTGGCCCGTTGGTGCCGCCAGCCGCGCGGGGCTCGCGTATCTTGTAAGGGTATTCCGGATTCGCGTGGCCGCGCGGCGCCTCCGCCGCGCGCGGGAGGGGGCTGTCAGATGGAGTTCGAGAAGGAGCTCTCCGTCCAGGAGACCGGCATCGAGGGGCTCAAGGTCGTGGAGCTCTCCGTCCACGGGGACTCCCGCGGCTGGTTCAAGGAGAACTGGCAGCGCGCCAAGATGGTGACGCTGGGGATCCCCGATTTCCGCGTGGTCCAGAACAACGTCTCCTTCAACGCCGAGCGCGGCGTCACCCGCGGCATCCACGCGGAGCCCTGGGACAAGTTCATATCCGTGGCCACGGGATCGGTCTTCGGCGCCTGGGTGGACCTGCGCGCCGGCAGCGCCACCTACGGCCGCGTCTACACGACGACCCTCGACCCCTCCCGCGCGATCTACGTCCCGCGCGGCGTGGGCAACTCCTTTCAGGCCCTCGAGGGCGGCACCGCCTACACCTACCTGGTGGACGCCCACTGGTCCGCGGAGCTGAAGAGGACCTACACCTTCGTGAACCTGGCGGACCCCGAGCTGGGCATCGACTGGCCGATCCCGCTCTCCGAGGCCACGCTCTCCGAGGCGGACCTCCACCACCCGATGCTCGCCGACGTCACCCCCATGGCCCCCAGGAGGACCCTCGTCACGGGCTGCAGGGGGCAGCTGGGGCGCGCCGTCCGCGCCCTCGCGGAGGAGCGCGGGATCTCCTCGACCTTCGACTTCTGCGACATAGACGGGTTCGACTTCTCCGACCCCGCCCAGTACGACAGGTACGACTGGGACCTCTACGGGACGGTCGTGAACTGCGGCGCCTGGACGGCGGTGGACGCCGCCGAGACCCCCGATGGCCGCGCGGCCTGCTGGCGCGCCAACGCCACCGGCCCGGCGCTCCTCGCCCGGACCTGCGCGGAGCACGGGATAACCCTGGTGCACGTGTCGTCGGACTACGTCTTCGACGGCACCCGCGAGGTGCACGACGAGGTGGAGCCCCTCAGCCCCCTCTCCGTCTACGGCCAGTCCAAGGCGGCGGGCGACCTCGCCGTGGCTGGCTGCCCCAGGCACTACGTCCTGCGCAGCTCCTGGGTCATCGGCGACGGGCGCAACTTCGTGCGCACCATGGCCGCGCTCTCGGACCGCGTGGCGGACCCGGGCGACGCCCTGGACCGCGTGTCGGTCGTGGACGACCAGGTGGGGAGGCTCACCTTCACCAGGGACATGGCGGAGGCCATATTCCACCTCCTGTACAGCCGCGCCCCGTACGGCACCTACGACTGCACCGGCTCCGGGCGCGTCGCCAGCTGGGCGGAGGTCGCCCGCGAGGTGTTCGACCTCAGGAACGGCAACGGGGACGCGGTGGCGCCCGTCTCGACCGCGGAGTACTACGCCGGCGCCGAGGGGCCCGTCGCCCCGCGCCCCGTCCACTCGGCCCTCGACCTCTCCAGGCTGGAGGCCACGGGCTTCTCCATGCCAGACTGGGAGCAGAGCCTGAGGGAGTACGTGCGCGGCCTGGCGTAGGGCGGCGCGACGCAGGGAAGACGACCAGAGGGAGGACTAGCAGCATGGCAGAGGACGTATTCGAGCCCAGGAACATCATCGTGACCGGCGGCTGCGGCTTCATCGGCAGCAACTTCGTGCGCTGGGTGGCGGCCAACCACCCCGAGTGCCACGTGACGGTGCTCGACAAGCTCACCTACGCGGGCAACCCCGAGAACATCGCCGGCCTGCCGGAGCCGCAGGTGGAGCTCGTGGTGGGCGACGTGTGCGACTCCGAGCTGCTGGACCGTATTGTCCCCGGCCACGACGCGATCGTGCACTACGCGGCGGAGTCCCACAACGACAACTCGATCGCGGACCCGGAGCCCTTCGTGCGCACGAACGTCGTGGGCACCTACCGCCTCCTCGAGGCGTGCCGCAAATACGACGTGCGCTACCACCACGTCTCCACCGACGAGGTCTACGGCGACCTGGCGCTCGGCGAGCCGAGGCGCTTCGAGCCGGACGATCCCTACCGGCCGTCCAGCCCCTACAGCTCGACCAAGGCCTCCTCGGACCTGCTCGTGCGCGCCTGGCACCGCACCTACGGCGTGCGCGCCACCATCTCCAACTGCTCCAACAACTACGGCCCCTACCAGCACGTGGAGAAGTTCATCCCGCGCCAGGTGACGAACGTCCTCTGCGGCATCCGCCCGAAGCTCTACGGCACGGGCGAGAACGTGCGCGACTGGATCCACACCGAGGACCACTCCCGCGCCGTCTGGGACATCCTCACGAGGGGCCGCGTGGGCGAGACCTACCTCATAGGCGCGAACGGCGAGCGCTCCAACATCGAGGTCCTGCGCGAGATACTCCGCCAGATGGGCCGGCCCGAGGACGCCTTCGACTGGGTGCGCGACCGCCCCGGCCACGACCGCCGCTACGCGATCGACCCCACCAAGCTCGAGCGCGAGCTGGGCTGGAGGCCGCTGCACACGGACTTCCGCGAGGGCCTCGCCCAGACCATCGAGTGGTACCGCGACCACGAGGACTGGTGGCGCCCGGCCAAGGAGGCCACCGAGGCCAAGTACGCGGCGCAGGGGCAGTAGGCCCGCACCGCACTGCCAGCTCGCCGCCCCGGCATGTCCCCGGGGCGGCCTAAATAGCGTCCCGCCAAAGGGGTATGCTCTTCTTTGTCAGGCCGGCGGCGGGGCTGCCGGGACGGCGCTCGATAGGGGAGTTGCGCATGGGTGGTTTCAAGCGCTTCTGCATGTTTGTCTTCTCGCTGTCTGGGCTTCTGTGCCTGGCGGCGTTTGTGCTCACGTGGCTGGGCCCCTGGACGGCCCAAGCTTCGGCGCTCTTCTCGCTGCCTGAGTACTACACCACGGTTGAGGTTCTGCTTCTCATCACGGTGGTTGGGCTGCTCATCATGCTCTTCCGCTCGATCTTCTCGCGCCGCGTACGTACCGTCGAGGTGACCACCGTCGACGGTGGCACCATCTCGGTCTCGCGCGACGCCATTGCGTCGCAGGCCAAGCATACGGTCGAGGCCGATGGCACCTGCTCGGCAGACCGTGTCTTTGTAAGCGCCAAGAAGCGCGGTCATGTGCGCGTGCATGTGCGCGTGCTGCCGCACGAGAGTGTGGACGTGGTCGAGAAGGGTACTGAGCTCCACGAGGAGCTGGTGAGGGGCCTCACTGCCGTGTGCGGCGACAAGCTCGAGGACGTGAGCCTGGAATTTGTGGAGCCCAAGGAGACCGCTGCCGCGCCGGCGGCGGGGGACGTAAGTGTGCCCACCTCCTCGAGCTCGCCCGCCTCGACCACGGACTATTCGATGGAGAGTTACCAGCTTGAGACCACCGAGCCATCCCATGAGGATGTCCCGGCGCCCGCGCCGCAGACAGCGCCCTATAGTGCCATCACGGTTCCTATGGGTGCGGGTCACGACGGAACGTCCTCCTCGGCAGAAAGCGATGAGGACCACGACCAGAACGGGGAGGCCTAGCCATGAGCGACGAGTTCTCCAAGGCGCCACGGGCAAAGGTCGAGGCCGAGGAGCCGCGGCAGCACCAGGACGAGCAGCGCGAGGCCTCTCAGGCGCCTGGCGCGCAGCAGGACGTAGCTTCTGCAGGCACGTCGCAGGAGGGTGCGGCCCAGGCCGGCGCCAAGAACGACCAAAGCGCCCAAAATGGGGTCAATAGGGCCTCCGCATGGGTGAGCAGGACCTTCCCCGGTCACGAGAACGCCTTCTTGGGCGGCGTCTGCGGCCTCCTTGTTGCCATAGTGATGGCGGCAATTGGCTTCTGGCGCACGCTGCTGCTGGTGCTTCTCGTGCTCATTGGCGTGGCCATTGGCCAGCAGGCAGACGGTGACCCCAAGATCTTGCAGGCACTCGGCAAGATCTTTAGGGACCACGAGACGCACTAGGCGCCGCGGAGCGGCACCACTCCACATAGCAATCATCAGCCCACATCAAGAGGAGCGAGCATGGACACCGAGAACAGCACACGGGAGGCCGAGGCCCCGGCAGAGGCCGGCATCGTTGCCACCACGGCATCCGCCGCCCAGCCCGAGCCCATCCAGGGCCAGGACATCGACATCGCAGACGACTCAGATTCCGAGGACTCACTCACGTTCTCCAACGGCGTCATCGAGAAGATCGTTGCCATCGCCATGCGAGACGTGCCCGGCGTCGTGGGCATGAAGGGGAGCTGGCTCAACCGCGTGCAGGACGCCTTTGGCGCCTCCGACACTACGAAGGGCGTCTCGGTCGAGGTCACGCCCGAGAGCGCCGTCAAGGTGAACGTCTCGGTGCTCATCGAGTACGGCGCCTACGCGCCGCAGGTCTTCGAGGACGTCAAGAAGGCCATCGTGAAGCAGGTCACGGGCATGACGGGCCTGGAGGTTGCGGGCGTCAACCTGCGCATCGAGGACGTGCTTACGCCCGAGGAGTACAAGCGCAGCGTGGAGGCCGAGAAGGACGCCGAGGAGGCCGCGCCTGACGCGGACGCCGCGGACGCCAAGGCCCCGGCGGCCGCCGAGCGCGGCGGGAAGGCGTAGCGCATGGGGGTTCGCAACGCCTGCGCCGTTGGCCTGGGCCGCCTCACGTCCTGGGGCCTGCGGCGCGTGCTCCACCGCAACGCCTCCCAGATGCCCGGCAGGGTCACCCTGGCGCTTGACCCCAACGCCATAGCCCACCTGGCGCCAAAGCTCTCCCAGGGCGCCATTGTGGTCTGTGGCACCAACGGCAAGACAACCACCAACAACGTGCTGGCCAACGCCATCGAGCGCTCGGGCCGCACGGTGCTGTGCAACCGCGCGGGCGCCAACATGGCGGCCGGCGTGGCTGCCGCGCTGCTTCCCGGCAGCGGTGCGGACTGGGCGGTCATGGAGGCAGACGAGCTCTCGACCGTCCACATCCTGCCCCAGCTGCAGCCCCGCTACCTGGTGCTTCTCAACCTCTTCCGCGACCAGCTCGATCGCGCGGGTGAGATAGACCACGTGCAGGACACCATCGTTGCCGCGCTTGCGGCCTCGCCCGCGACCACGCTCGTGGTGTGCGGAGACGACCCGCTCTCTGTGGGCGTGGCGCTTCGCGCGCAGAAGGCGGGCACCAAGGTCCTTGCCTTTGGCATAGGGGAGGACCTCCACCTGCCGCCCGACCGCGTGCCCGAGGCGCGCTTCTGCCAGGTGTGTGGAGCCGAGCTTGCCTACGACTACCGCGCCTACGCCCAGCTCGGGGCCTTCCGCTGCCCTAACGGCGATTTCGAGCGCCCCAAGCTCGACTTTGTCGCCACTGGCGTGCGCGTGGACGCCCATGGCGTGGCCTTTGACGTGGCCTTCCCCGAGGGTGGCACGGCGCACGTCTCGGCGGGCTTTGGCGGCGTGTACATGGTCTACAACCTGCTTGCTGCCGCCGCGGCGGCGCACCTCGCAGGCGTGGACGCGGCCTCGTTCCAGGCGGCGCTCGACGGCTACCACCCCGAGAACGGCCGCCTGCAGCACTTTACGGTGGGCGGGCGCGAGGTGGTGCTCAACCTGGCCAAGAACCCCACGGGCTTCAACCAGAACATCTCGCTGCTCCAGACGGACACCCGCCCCAAGGCCGTCTTCTTTGTGATCAACGACGACTTCAACGACGGCAAGGACATCTCCTGGATCTGGGACGTCGACTTCGAGCGGCTGCTCTCCGAGAAGGACCTTCTCGCCTTTGCGGGCGGCCATCGCGCAAACGACGTGCAGGTGCGCATGAAGTACGCGGGCATCAAGGCGCCAGTGGCGTCCACCGTGGGCGAGGTCCTTGGACGTCTTGGCTCGGTGCCGTTGGACAGGCCGCTCTACGTGCTGTGCAACTACTCCGCGCTGTGGCCGGCTAAGGCCGAGCTCGAGGGGATGGGTGAGCGCCATGACTAGCCAAGCCGCAGAGAACACCACCCCCACGGGTAGCCGCACGCTGCGCATTGCCCACCTCTACCCGGAGCTGCTGAACCTCTACGGCGACTCCGGCAACATCCTGTGCCTCCGCCGCCGCATGGAGTGGCGCGGCATCACGCCGGACGTGATGGAGGTCCACGTCGACGACACGCCGTCCTTCTCGGGCGTGGACATTGCCTTCATTGGCGGCGGCTCAGACCGCGAGCAGCGCATTGTGTGCGACAAGCTCCTGGCCGAACAGGCAGAGATCAGGGCCTTCGTCGAGGACGGCGGCGTGCTTGCTGCCGTGTGCGGCGGCTACCAGCTGCTGGGCTCGAGCTATCTCATGGCGGACGAGAAGGTCGAGGGTCTCTCCCTGGTTGACCTCTACACTGACCACGGCGACCCGCGCCTCATTGGCAACATCGTGGTGGAGAGCTCCATCTCGCCGCAGCCCATCGTGGGCTACGAGAACCACGCCGGCCGCACGCACCTGGGCGAGGGCGTTACCCCGCTGGGGCGCGTGCTCTACGGCCACGGCAACGACGGTATCACCGGCTACGAGGGCGTGCTCTACAAGAACGTGGTGGGGACCTACGTCCACGGGCCGCTCCTGCCTAAGAACCCCGGCGTCGCGGACTACCTCATTGCCCGCGCGATGGAGCGCAAGTACGGCACGGCAGAGCTTGAGCCGCTCGACGATACCGAGGAGCTTGCTGCCAACCAGGTCATGTACCATCGACTCATGGCGGGAGAGGTCCAGGAGAGCTAACGCGATGCAGACGGCTCGCGGGACCCGCGGCCGCAGCGCAACGAGAGGGATGGAGGACGCATGTCGAAGGTCATCGTCTTTGGGTCGCTCAACATGGACCTTTCGGTGAGCTGCCCCCGCGTCCCCGAGGCCGGCGAGACCATCATTGGCCAGGGCTTTCTTGCAAGTCCCGGCGGCAAGGGCGCCAACCAGGCCATGGCCTCGGCACGCATGGGCGCCATCACGCACATGGTGGGCGCCGTGGGCAAGGACGTCTTTGGCACGCGCCTGGTGCAGTCGCTTGTGGAGGCGGACGTCCTCTGCGAGCGCGTGCGTGCCCTGAAGGACGTGCCCACCGGTACGGCCACTATCCTTCGCGCGCAGGGTGACAACCGCATCGTGGTGGACCCCGGCGCCAACGCTACTACTCACGCCGACGTGGTCTGCTCGGTTATCGATGACATCGCGGAGCCGGGCGACATCTTCCTCACGCAGCTGGAGTGCGACATGGACGCCACCATGGATGCCATCGCCTACGCGCGCGAGTCTGGCCTCTACACCATCTTGAACGCCGCGCCGGCGGCGCCGCTCTCCTCGGACATCTACCAGTCGATCGACCTTCTCTGCGTCAACGAGACCGAGTGCCAGGCGCTCACGGACATCTCGCCCGAGACCGAGAAGGGGTGCATGCGCGCGCTCATGGCCTTCTCGGCACGTGGGGTGGCAACCACGGTCATCACGCTGGGGTCGCGGGGGTCGGTCGCGCTCATCGCCGATGACATGTACCGCGTGGAGCCGTATAAGGTGGACGCGGTGGACACCACCGCCGCAGGCGACACGTACCTTGGCGCCCTGGCGGCGCAGCTCTCGCATGGGCTCGACATTGTCGACGCCATGCGTTGGGCCTCGGCGGCAGGCGCGCTGGCCACTACTCGCGAGGGCGCCCAGCGCTCGATCCCCACCTTCGAGGAGGTCGAGCGTGAGACAAGGGGAGTTTCCCCTTGTCTCATAGATGAGACTGAATGAGACAAAGGGAAACTCCCCCTGTCTCATTTTATGCGGTAGAGCTTGTAGCCGTTTTCCTCGAGGACCAGCTCGAAGCCAGGCGTGTCGTCGGTGATGTAGTTGATGCCGCGCCACTTGGTGGCGTCGTAGGTGTCCTTCACAAAGGTGTTGTTGCGCTCGTCGGTGCTCATGACCAGCACGTAGTGCGCTCCCACGGACTCCACGGCCTCCTGTACCTGCGGGTCGTTGGCAATGTTGTAGAGCCTCTGGCGAATCACGCGGCTCTGCCAGGTCTCGCTGCTCGAGCCGTAGCCCGAGTAGTAGCGGTAGTAGCAGCGCAGTCCCGTGACGCCATACCCCAAGACGCTGCCGTCGTAGGGCTGGTTGATGACAAGCTCGTCGCCCACCAGGCGGTGGACGCTCTCCATGAAGTCCGTCTCCTGATAGGTGAGCGGCGCGTCGTGGGAGTAGGCGCGGTAGGCGTAGCTTACGTAGGTGGCCCAGGGGCTGCTCTTCTCGTAGCTAAAGCCGTTGCGAGCCTGGCCAGGGTAGAAGAGCGCAAGCGGCACGTAGGCTGCAGCCACAACAAGCCCCGCGACCGCTGGAAGCGCTCGCCAGCCGCGCGCCGGCGTTAGGCGCACGAGCCTGCACGCGCCTTCGGCCACGGCGTCCAGCCCGTACGAGATGAGCGGCACCGAGAAGATCGTTGCCAATGAGCCAATGCGGTAGGGGTCAGAGTACCAGTAGCCAATGAGGACGGACCTAAAAGCATCATCTGTCGAGCAGCAGGCCACGTACATCATGTAGGCAGTGATGGCGTAGGGCACCACGACCCAGCGCGTGTCTCGGCGAGAGACGAGAAGCACTCCGCCCACCAGCAGAAGCGCCGCAGGGAAGAGCTGCTCGGCGTCGGGCGCGGGCCACATGCCTCGCATGTAGCTCAGGTGCAAGACGTTGGTGAGGGCGCCGTCGCCCTCGGCGAAGGAGTCCCAGTGGTAGCTCACGAGTTCCGCGAAAGCGGGAATCTTGGTGGCACCAATCCAGGCCACCACGCAGAAGACGGCAAAGGCCACCGCAAGCACGCGCGGGCCAATGCTCACGCGCGAGCCAATCCGCACACGCAACGATGAGCTGCTAAGGCGCGCCACGATCCACGGCGCCAGGAAGACCGCCATCGAGAAGACCACGTTGGGATGGAGAAGTACCGCGCCACAGGTGGAGAGGAACCAGGCAACGAGGTGGTCTACCGTGGCCCGGCGGCTCTCGTCTTGGTCGAAGGCGCGCATGAAGAGGGCGCAGATGGCGGGCAGCATCGCGAAGGCGGCGATGTTGGGGTAGACCGGCCCCCAGTTGCAGATGCCCCACGGGAAGATGGTGAGCGTGAGCGCTGCCACGGCCCCCAGCGCCACCACGCGCGTACGCCCCGGAAAGATCGTCGAGAGCAGAAGCAGCATGGAGAGGGGATAGACCACAGCCATGAGTGCCAGGTTCACGGCGTTGATCGCGCTGGTCACGCTGACGTTGGTGGCAAGGGCAACGGTCGCGCACAACACGTGCCAGCCCGAGGGGTAGTAGCCGGTGGGCTGCACGGCCACAAGGGCGTCGGACTCGGTGGAGTAGGAGCTGCCGTCGAGCGGCGACATCGAGAGCGAGTCCATCATCGCGCGGATGGAGTTGATGTGGTGCACCGAGTCGTAGTCCTGGTGGAAGGCGTTGGGGGAGGGGAGAATCCCCGCGAGAAAGACGTAGCCGGCAATCACGCCCGCTACCAGGAAGACGGCTATCAGGGCCGGGTGCACGGCGGGGGCCCCGTCAGGCGATGCATGCACAAAGTGGTTGCGGAGAAGCGCCGCCACCAGCAGCAGCGCAGAGGGCAGCCCCACCATCATGACTGGCGTGGCAGGGACCTTTGCCAGGCAGAGCACCTGGCCCATGAGGCAGATGACGGCCATGCCAAGGGGCGCCGCCGCAAGCAGCGCCGTCATGCGCGGAAGCCCCAGGGTGCGTCCCAGGAGATATCCCGGCACGCCAAGGAAGAGCAGTGTCACGAGGATCGTTGCGTAGAAGGAGAGCCACATTCCTGTACTGTCCGCTTCGCTCGAGGGTGGGCACGCGTGAGGGGCGCGCGTGGTCAACCCTCCCATCCTAGCCCATGAAGGTGCAGGAGAGACGGGGATGCAGGAAGAACGCGATGATGCCGCATGGGGACACAGGTCCGCTCTCATGATGGTTTTGCCGGTCCTGCTCCCCGCGACCCGTGGCGCTGCGGTATGGTCTCTAGTGCGTTGCCGGTGCGAGATATACGGAGGTCATCGTGAGCGACACCAAGCATCCCCTGGTATCGGTGCTTGTCCCCATCTACAACGTGGAGCGCTACCTCGAGAGGTGCCTCGCGTCCCTGGCCGCCCAGACTTTCACTGACTTCGAGGTCATCTGCATAAACGACGGGTCTACCGACGTCTCGCCCAACATCGTGCGCGGCTTTGCCGATAGGGACAAGCGCTTCATCCTGGTGAACAAGGAGAACTCGGGCTACGGTGCGTCCATGAACGTGGGCCTCGACCGCGCTCGGGGCCGCTACGTGGCCATCCTCGAGTCGGACGACTTCTTTGACCCGCAGGCCCTCGAGCTTCTCGTCTATGCCGCCGAGGCAGCAAACGCCGAGGTCGCAAAGGGCAACTTCTGGCTGTACTGGTCGCAGCCAACCGAGAAACGCGTGCCTTTCTCGGTGGTCGACGGCCCCATGGTGGGGCGCACCTTCTGCCCGCGCGGGGACGCCGACATCGCGATCTTCTTCCGCAAGTCCTCCATCTGGTCCGCCATCTACCGGCGCGACTTCCTGGAGAAGAACGGCATCCGCTTCCTGGAGACGCCGGGCGCCTCGTACCAGGACGTGGGCTTCAACTTCAAGGTGTGGGCAGCTGCCAACCGCGCGACCTTCATCGCCGACTGCGTGCTGTGCTACCGCCAGGACAACGAGGCGTCGTCCGTCAAGTCAAGCGCCAAGGCGTACTGCGTGTGCGACGAGTACCAGTCTATGGCCGAGTACGTGAACGAGCACTTCTCGGGCTCCGACGTGGCGCGTCTCACGGGCATCCTCGAGCGCATGAAGCTCGACAGCTACCTCTGGAACTACGACCGCTTGGACCCCAGCCTGCGTCCCGCATTCGTGGAGCGTATCTCCCACGAGATGGCAGACGACGTTGCGGCGGGGCGCGTGGACCGTAGGCTCTTCGAGCCTGGTGCCGCAGCAGACCTTGACGCGCTTGTCTCTGACCCCGCGCGCTTCGAGCGCTCCCGCAAGGCGTACCGCGCGCCGGGCGGTGCCGTGCTGCGATACCTTGCGCTGGGCGGCGTCCCGCTGCTCAGAGACGCGCTTTCGTTCAAGGCGCGCGGCGAATACGTGCGCCGCACCAACCAGGAGGGGGCGGCGCTGTGAGCCGGCTCTCCGTGGTGGTGCCCGTCTACAACGTCGAGAAGTACCTGGATGCGAGCCTGGGCTCGCTCGAGGACCAGTCGCTTGCGGACATCGACATCATCTGCGTGAACGACGGCTCCACCGACGGCTCGCGCGCGGTCCTTGCCCGCTGGGAGAAGCGCGACCCGCGCATACGGGTGGTCGACAAGCCCAACGGAGGTCTCTCCTCGGCGAGAAACGCCGGCATCGACGCGGCTACCACCGAGTATGTGTGCTTCCTCGACTCCGATGACCGCTTCCACCCCAACGCATGCGCCGAGATGGTGCGCCTTCTGGACCAGACCGGCGCCGACGTGCTCACCTTTGGCGCCACGCTCTGCCCGCCGGATGCGCACGCCCCCTGGATCGCCCGCGTGCTCTCGCCCCGCGACGCCGTCTTCGAGGGTTACAGCTCCCAGCTCATGTTCCGCGAGAACTCGCGACCTTTTGCCTGGCGCATGGCCGTGAGGCGCGAGTTTCTCGTCCAGCGTAACCTGCGCTTTGACGAGGGCGTTCGCTTTGGTGAGGACCAGATATTTGCCTTTGCGGTGTATCCGCGTGCCTCGCGTGTGGCGCTCTCGTCCGAGAAGCTCTACGAGTACCGCGTGGTGCGCGAGGGCTCGCTCATGGCGGGCATGAGTGCCGACGTTGAGGCCAAGCTGCTCGACCACGTGACCATCATCGACCACATCCTGGCAGACTGGCAGCGTGGCGGCTTTCTGGGCATGGACGACACGAACCTCGTGGAGTTCATCATGGAGTACGTGATGCGCGAGGGCATACGCCAGGAAAGCGGCTGCTACCAGCGGGTTGCCGTGGCCCTGCGCAAGGTGCTCCTCTCGCGCTGGAGCGAGGAGTACCTGGTCTCGCTGGACGTGCTGCCAACAACCAAGACCATGCTGCTCAAGGCAACGCTGAGCCCCAAGGGGATGCCACTTGCCGCGCGGCGCGTGCTCACGCTCTCGTACTACCTGGAGCACCACCGCCCGCAGCCAGCGCGCGCGTAGGCCACAGGCGCCGGCCGTGCTACAACGTGGCCACTAGCGTGGCTGCTACGCCAGAATCTTGGCCTCGAGCTGGGCCGGCGTGTCAACGATGGTGGTGGCGCCGTGCTCGACGAGCCACTCCCTGTCGCGGAAGCCCCACGAGCAGGACAGGCACGGGCAGCCGCAGTTCTTGGCCGTCTCGATATCCACCTCGGAGTCGCCCACGTAGACCATGCCGTCCGCGCTTCTCCCCAGGTCGCGCAGGATCACGTCAATCATGTCGCGGTTGGGCTTGCGCCTGATGCCGGCCCTCTCGCCCATCACGTAGTCGAACTTGCCGGGGTAGAAGTGGTCGATGATGCCCTGCACGGCAAAGTCGGCCTTATTGGAGACCACGGCGCAGGCCACGCCCGCCGCACGGAGGTCGTCGATGACCTCGGACATGCCGGTGTAGGGGCGCGTGGTGTCGAGCTTGTGCTTGTCGTAGTAGGCCTTGAACTCGTCAAAGACCTTGTCGGCGAGGTCTTTGGGCGTGCCCCTGGGCACCGAGAGATCGATGAGGCGACGGATGCCGTTGCCGGTGAAGAGGCGCACCTCGGCGAGGCTGCGCTTGGGCAGCCCGTATGCGACGAGCGAGTGGTTGACGGCCTCAAAGAGGTCGTCAAGCGTGTTGAGCAGCGTGCCGTCAAGGTCGAAGACCGCGGTCTGGTAGGGCATCCCCATCACTCCCACTGCGTCCGCTGGCAGAACCGTTACCCGTAAGGCGGCGCGGCGCGGACGCGCATGCGTAAGATGAACATTGGCTAGCCAAACGAGCGTACACGCAAACCCGCGCGCCCGTCGCGCGCTGGCCGCAACGTCACGCAAACCCCAGCTGCGCGCTGTCGCGCAGCTCGAGCCAGGCATGGCGACAAGGAGTGATGGACGTGTCTCAGAAGCCAACGCACGATGACTACCGCGAGGTTCCAGGCGCGGACGAGAAGGCCGCGCCGCGTGCCGTGGCGCCGCTGCCCGTGTACCAGCGTACCTCTCAGCGCACCAGCTATGACTACGTTGACCGCTCTGCTGGCAGCTCGCATGCGCACGACGGGCTGCGCCTTGCGCTCTCTGTGCTTGTCGGCATCGTGATTGCGCTGGGCTTTGCCTACGGTGCCTGGACAGTGCAGACACCCGTTTGGACTCACGGTGATTCCGGTGCCGAGGAGCCCCAGACCCAGGTGGCGGCCGCGGACAGTGACGCCGACGCCGCAGCTCCCACGACCATCGACATCTGCATGGTGGGCGACGTCCTGCTCCACCCCTCTGTCTACTCCTCCGGTCGCACGGCGGATGGCTCCTATGACTTCTCGCACCTCTTTGCCAATGTGAGTGACGAAGTTGCAGCTTGTGACCTTGCCATTCTTGACCAGGAGACCATTTTGGGTGGCACGGAGATGGGGCTTTCGGGCTACCCCGTCTTCAACGGTCCCCAGGAGGTGGGCGACGCCGAGGCAGACGCAGGCTTTGACGTGGTGCTGCGCGCCAGCAACCACACCATGGACCGCGGCTATGACGGCATACACTCCGAGCTGGAGTTCTGGCGCACGGCCCACCCCGAGGTCGCGGTTGTTGGCTGCACGGACCCCCTGGCAGACGAGCCGGTGCCAGACGACAAGGTCTTTGTGTACGAGAAGGACGGCTTCCGCGTGGCTGTGCTCAATTACACCTACGGCCTCAACGGGTATGCGGACCCCAAGGGCGCCGTGGCCCTGCTGGACGAGGACCGCGTGCGCGAGGACTGCAAGCGGGCACGCGAGGAGGCGGACATGGTGGTGGTGTGCCCGCACTGGGGGAGCGAGAACGTCACCGGACCAGATGGCGAACAGCAGCGTTGGGCGGACCTCTTCCTCGAGTGCGGCGTCGACGTGGTCTTGGGTAACCACCCGCACGTGATGGGCCCCGTCGAGACCATGACCGGCGCAGACGGCCACACGATGGTCTGCTACTGGTCGGTGGGCAACTTCGTGAGCGGCATGGACGCCCCGCAGAACATGGTCGGCGGCATGGCGCGCGTGCGGCTCGAACGCGATGCCGAAGGCACGTGCCGTGTGGCCTCCTACGGCATGAAGCCCCTGGTCACCCACATTGACCCCGCAGACGAGACTACGTATTTCCTTGCGGACTACACCGATGAGCTTGCCGCAACGAGCAAGCTGCCCTCAGTGACGCCCGCCTGGGCACAGGAACTCTGCACGGACGTCCTGGGGAGTGCCTACAATCGCGAGAAGAACGAGCTTCTCGTCACGCTGTAGGCGAGGCGTTCCGGCGATTGGTCTTGGGGCTTCTCGGCCTTTTAACTTCTCGTCCGTTGCGGGCTTTCCGTTAAGGCACGGTTGCGGCCGTGCATGTTGGTGGGCGGTTGCCCTCGTTTGGTTTACCATGGCCAATTGCGCGTGCCGCCGCGGTCTACGTCGGCGCGCCGTCATCTGTTGGTCCGCCCGCACGGCACGGGGCGGAAGAGGCGAGAGGAACCATATGTCCTATAGCATGCACACGCACACCTGCGGCGAGCTGCGCGAGTCGAACATCGGCGAGGAGGTCACGCTCACCGGCTGGGTGTGGCACCGCCGCGACCACGGTGGCCTGATCTTTGTCGACCTTCGCGATCGCGCTGGCGTGACCCAGCTCGAGTTTGACCCCGAGGTCTGCGACGAAGCCACCTTCCACGAGGCCGAGACCATCCGTTCCGAGTGGCCCATCATGGTGAGCGGCACCGTGCGCGAGCGTCCCGAGGGCCAGAACAACGACAAGCTGGCCACGGGCGCCATTGAGGTCTACGTGACCAAGATCGTGGTGCTCAACACGTCCAAGACGCCCCCGTTCCAGATCGAGGACCACGTTGACACCGCCGAGGACGTGCGCCTGCGCTACCGTTACCTCGACCTGCGTCGTCCCAAGATGATGTCCAACCTCAAGCTTCGCAGCGACTTCACCTTTGCCCTGCGCGAGGCCTTCCACGGCTCCGACTTCATGGAGGTCGAGACCCCCTCGCTCTTCAAGTCCACGCCCGAGGGCGCCCGTGACTTCCTGGTTCCCAGCCGCATGCAGCCGGGTCACTTCTACGCGCTGCCGCAGTCCCCGCAGCTCCTGAAGGAGCTCCTCATGGTGGGCGGCGTCGAGCGCTACTACCAGGTGGCCAAGTGCTTCCGGGACGAGGACCTGCGCAAGGACCGCCAGCCCGAGTTCACCCAGGTGGACGTCGAGATGAGCTTCGTCACCCAGGACGACGTGATGGGCGCGCTCGAGCACGTGCTCGCCGAGGCCTTTGGCAAGATGGGCGTGAAGCTTGAGCTGCCGCTCCGCCGCATCCAGTACTGGGACGCCATGGACACCTACGGCACCGACAAGCCCGATACCCGCTACGGCATGGAGCTCCACGACGTGACGCCGATCTTCTCGGCATCCAAGTTCAAGCTCTTTGCCACCGCCGCTGCAACCGAGGGCCAGTACGTCAAGGCCATCAATGCCAAGGGCGCCGGCAAGTGGCCCCGCGCGCGCATCGACCGCCTGGCCGACGTTGCCTCCGAGTTTGGCGCCAAGGGTCTGGCGTACATCGCCTTCCGCGAGGACGGCTCGGTGACCAGCCCCATCGTCAAGTTCTTCTCGGACGAGGAGATGTCCGCGCTCCGCGCCGAGATGGACGTCGAGCCCGGCGACCTTGTGATGTTCGCCGTCGAGAGCCGCCTGCACGCTGACGAGATCCTGGGCGGCATGCGCAGCCACATGGCAAACGAGCTCGAGGTGCCGCGCGAGGGCCACGACTTCCTCTGGGTTGTGAACTTCCCGCTGTTCCACTGGGACGAGGACCGCAAGTGCCTGGACTCCGAGCACCAGCCCTTCACGCAGCCCGACGAAGACCAGATTGACCTTCTCGACACCGATCCTCTGGCCATGGGCTCGCACACCTATGACTTTGTCATGGACGGCTACGAGGCCGGCGGCGGCGGCATGCGTATCCACAACGCCAAGCTGCAGGAGAAGATCCTGGAGAAGCTGGGCTTCACTCCCGAGCGTGCGCAGGCGCAGTTTGGCTTCCTCATGAACGCCCTCGAGTTTGGCGCGCCCCCCATGGGCGGCTTTGCGCTGGGCCTGGATCGCGTGTGCATGCTGCTTGCGGGCGCGGACAACATCCGCGAGGTCATGGCGTTCCCCAAGACGGCGAGTGGCTCCGACCTCATGAGCGCGGCGCCGTCCGAGGTCACGGGCGCGCAGCTCAAGGAGGTCTCGCTGAGGCTCCTGTAGGGGAGTGCCTCTCGCGCGTCTCGGATGACGCCTGAAAGTGCATTCTCACGGCTATTACGTATGGAGACAGCCCTCCGGCGCCATTTTGGCGCCGGAGGGCGCTTCTCGTACGGAATCCCGTATGAAACCCCTGTTGGGGCGCCGTTTTGACGCCCGGGGCGCTTCTCGTACGGAATCCCGTCGGAAGCCCCTGTTGGGGTGCACATCTTGTTCCGGCGCGGTGTCATCGGGAGCGCCGACCGTGCACGGGCGTGTGGAGATTTGCTTCTCGTCCTATATCATATGGGCTGGACCTGGCCCCCTACGGGTACATGCAGGTTAGAGTCACACGAGACCCCCTCTGGAAGGAGAACCATGGCCGAGAAGAACCTCGAGCTTTACATCAAGAACGGTTGCCCCTACTGCCACAAGGTGCTTGCCTTCATGGACGCCAACGGCATTGAGCTGCCGCTCCACAACATTGACGAGTCCGACGCGGACCGCGAGCGCCTGGTTGAGGTTGGCGGCAAGCGTCAGGTGCCGTGCCTCTTTATTGACGGCAAGGCCATGTACGAGTCGGATGACATCATCGCCTACCTGGGCAAGGAGTTCTCGGCGGCGGCAGCTGGCGAGAAGGGCGACGCTCTCGCCGCAGGCGCATCCTGCACCATTGGTGGCGGCTGCTCGTTCTAGTGCCGCGGCGAACTTAGCTGTAGCGTTGTCGCCGGAAGGGCCTCGATGGAGGAATGTCTATCCAAACGGGGCTCTCCGGCGACTTTTTGTCTCCGGAGCACGGTTTTTGTTGCAGATTGCATCAAACGCGGCCTTCTGGCGACCGCATGCCATTAGGAATGAGACAAAGGGACTGTCCCTTTGTCTCCCTTTGTCTCATTCAACGGTGCCGTAGACGTTGCCCCAGCCGTGGGCGGTCACGATGCTGTTGAGCTGGTCGCACAGCCGGCCGCGCTTGTACTTTCCCGCGGGGAGAAGGTCGACGACCTCCATGAGGTCATCGCACAGGTCGTCGATCTCGGCGCGCGTGAGCACGTCGATCTTGGAGACCGCACCGGACATGTTGTGGTAGTAGAGCTCGTTCACCAGCTGCTGCAGCTCGCCGTACTCCGGTGCGCGCAGCCCCCCGTGCGTGACGCTACGGGCGGTGCGATGCTCGTGTGTGTCTGTGTTTCTCATCATGAAACCCATGGTACCAGCTGCATCACGCCTACAGGGCGTCGCGCTATACTTCTTTCTCGCCGTTGTGCGCCAACTGCCGCGCCTCGGCAGCCCGGGACGCGTTCTGGGCGCACCGCAACCGCATCCGTATCCGTCCATGCAGCCGTCACGAGGAGGGGCCCATGCCCACCGCATATGAGCTCATGTCAGATCAGGAACTCGAACAGGAGATTACGCGCCTCGAGGCCGAGGCCGAGCACCTTCGCTCGCTGGGCCTCAAGCTGGACATGGCGCGAGGCAAGCCCAGCCCCGAGCAGACCGCGCTCTCTCACCCCATGCTCGACGTTCTCAACTCTTCCACCGAGATGGACGACCAGGGCGTGGCCGTTGACAACTACGGTGCCCCCGACGGCCTACCCTCCGCGCGCGCCCTCGCCGCGCAGATTCTGGGCGTCGACCCCAAGAACGTGATCGTGAACGGTTCCTCGAGCCTCAACCTCATGCACGACCTGGTCTGCAACGCCTACACCCACGGCATTGGCGGCAACAAGCCCTGGAGCCAGCAGGGCAAGGTCAAGTTCCTCTGCCCCGCCCCCGGCTACGATCGCCACTTCAAGGTCACGGCCCACTATGGCATTGAGAACGTCCCCGTTCCCATGCTTGAGGACGGCCCCGACATGGCCGTGGTGAAGCGCCTGGTCGAGAATGACCCCGCGGTCAAGGGCATCTGGTGCGTCCCCAAGTACGCCAACCCCACGGGCATCACCTACTCCGACGACGTGGTTCGCAAGTTTGCCGCGCTCACGCCCGCCGCGCCCGACTTCCGCATCTTCTGGGATAACGCCTACGTGGTCCACACCTTCGAGGGCGAGGGCGACCACCTGCTCAACATCTTCGACGCGCTGGCCGAGGCCGGCAAGTCCGACATGGTCTACGAGTTTGGCTCCACGGCAAAGGTGACGTTCCCCAGCTCGGGCATTGCGTTTGTCACTGCCAGCTCCGCCGACATGGCCGAGATCCGCGCGGCCTTCTCGGTGATGCGCGTCTCGCCCGAGAAGGTCTCGCAGCTCGCGCACGTGCGCTTCCTCAAGGACCTCGACGGCATCAAGGCCCACATGGAGAAGTCGACGGGCTCGACTGTGCCACCTGGAGCAACCCCCACGGCGGCTACTTCGTCTCGTTCGACGGCCCTAAGGGCTCCGCGAAGGCCATCGTTGGCCTGGCGGCCGAGCTGGGCGTGAAGCTGACGCCTGCCGGCGCCACCTGGCCCTACGGCCGCGACCCGGAGGACACCAACATCCGCATCGCGCCCACGTACCCCTCGCTCGAGGACCTTGGCGCGGCGCTCGACGTCTTTGTGGTTGCCGTGAAGCTCGTCTCGGCGCGCCTTGCCAAGGCCGAGCTCGACGGCCAGCAGGGCTAGGGCGGCCAACTCTTCTCGCCACAAGTAGGCGAGAAGAGCGGACATATACAATGCTTGTATGGCAACGGCCTCCAGAATGTATTTTTCGTTCGGGAGGCCGATGCCTAGCATGGGACTAGCGCTTGGCCTGCGCCAACGGACTCGCAGAGTTCTGTAGAATCGGGAGGCGCGCACATCGCCCGTGAGGGCGGGCCGGATGTGGCATACATTAAAGAGTCACAAACGGTGGCGCCAGTGGCGCCGGTGCGAGAAGAGCGGCCCAGCTCTTGGGCTGGCCAGACGCATATGGACACGGAGGGATCGTTCGGGCATGTCGAAGAAGCCAAGCAACACGGCAAGCAAGAAGGGCGCCTCTACGGGCGCGTCCTCAGCTAAGGGCAAGGGCTCCGCAGCCAAGAAGGGCCAGTCCACGCCTGCGAACAACCTCTCTACGCCCACCAAGGTCGTCATCATCATCTTTGCCGTGCTCATGGTTGTCTCGCTCATGATGCCCACGCTCTCCACGGCCTTCTCCAACAACCAGCAGGCCGAACAACAAAGCTCGCAGGATTCCAGCTCGGACAGCAGCTCCGACTCCAGCTCGGACTCGTCGGACGACAGCTCCGCGGACTCCAGCTCCGCTACCGGTGTGGCCGCTGTGGACGCCAAGTACCAGGACACCGTCGCGGAGCTTGAGTCCAAGCTCTCCTCTGACAACACCAACCTCGCGACCCTGCTCAACCTGGGCCGGAACTACATGCGCTGGGGCGCCTCGGTCATCTCGGTGTCCTCCTCGGACGACGACACCACCCACGGCAACGAGCTCCTCGAGAAGGCCATTGGCTACTACCAGCAGTACCTCGACCTCAAGGACTCCGACGCCGTTCGCGTGGACATCGCGCTCTGCAAGCTCTACGAGGGCAACACGAGCGAGGCGCAGTCCGACCTCGAGACGCTCACGCAGAACTCGCCCACCTATGCCCCCGCCTGGGCAAATCTTGGCATGGTCCAGGAATACTCCGGCGACAAGGACGCCGCCAAGGCCTCCTACCAGTCCGCCATCGACAACGACCCCAACGACGAGTATGGCGCGAAGTCCTACGCCACCCAGCGCCTTGCCGCGCTCGAGTCCTCGTCGAGCGCCACGTCATCAACCTCGACCAACTCGAACAATAGCTCGTCCACCACGTCCTCGACCTCGGGCGAGACCGGGGCGAAGGGCCTCACGGACACCCTGAACAACCTCTCTGGCACCGGATTCTAAGGAAGAGGGACCCCTATGAGCATCAACATCTCAACCACACCCACCGAGGGAGGCTGCCGCGTGGCGGTCTCCGGCGAGGTCGACGTCTCCAACGCCTCTGCTCTGCGAGACGTCCTTGACGAGCAACTCTCCTCGGGCGAGGGTTCGCTTGCAATCGACCTGGCAGAGGTGCCCTACATTGACTCGACGGGCATAGGCGTCCTGGTTGGCGCGGCGCACCGAGCCAAGGAGACGGGCCGCACCCTCTCGGTGGAGCGCCCGCAGAGAAACGTGGCGCGCGTCCTCTCGCTGCTTGGCGTGGGCGCCGACCTCAACGTCACCGGGGCGCAGCAGTAGCGCTTCCAGAAAGCCCGCGCGCCGCGGGTACCTGTAGGAATTCGATCCACGCTGGAGGAAACCGACCGTGTTTGGCATTGGAGAGTCAGAGCTCGCTCTCATCCTGCTCTTCGCGTTCCTCATCTTTGGGCCTGACAAGCTCCCCGGGATGGGCCGCACCATTGGCCGCGCGCTGCGGCAGTTCAGAAACGCCCAGGAGGGCTTTACGCAGGTGGTTCAGACCGAGATCGTGGATCCCGCGACCGAGGCAATGAGCGATGCGCCCAAGAAGCCCAACCGCAAGCGCAGCGAGGAGGAGGACGCAGACATCGAGGGCTCCGGCTCCTCCAAGTCCACGCCCAAGACCGAGACGTTCGCCGAGCGCAAGAAGCGCCTCGAGGCCGAACGTGCCGCTGCCGAGAAGGCCAAGGCCGAGGCCGCTGCCGCCGAGAAGGCCGAGCCCGCTGCCTCGGACGCCAGCGCCGACAGCGATGCCGATGTTGCCCCTGCGGCAGAGACGCCCGCGGCCGAGCCGGCCCAGACGCCTGTCGCCGAGACGCCGGCCCCCGCTGACGAGAAGCCCAAGCCCACGACGGCCGCCGACCTCTATGCGATGAGCCCCAAGCGCCATCGCGAGCAGGCAGCCCCCGCCGAGAAGGCCGAGCCCGCGCCGGAGGCTCCCGCAAGCGCGACCGCCCCGGCCAGCGAACCCGTTACCGCTACAGACGGAGAGGAGGGCGGCGAGCAGCAGGCCTAGCGCCCCGCTCCCATACCACCATGCCTATCGGACCAGCACGCATGCCCATCATGGACCACCTCGGCGAGCTTCGACGCAGGCTCACCATCATCGTGGTCTCGCTCCTCACGGTGGCGGTCATCGTCTACTTTGCCACCCCCACCCTCATCGACCTCATGATCGACCAGATTAAGGAGGCCATGCGCGGCGGCGACCTCTACGTCCTCACTGCGCTCGGCGGCTTCACCATCCGCTTCAAGGTCGCCATGTTCTTCTCGATGATCATCTGCACTCCCATCATCATCTGGGAGATCATGGCCTTCATCCTGCCGGCGCTCAAGCCCAAGGAGCGCAAGTGGGTCGTCCCCACGGTGGCTGCCCTGGTCGCCCTGTTCTTCATCGGCATGATCTTCTGCTACTACGTGATCCAGCCCGCTGCGTTTGGCTGGCTTCTCGACCAGTCATTCGAGTTCGCGCAGAACATGGCCGACGCCGAGGACTACCTCAACATCTACATGCTGCTTGAGATTGGCTTTGGCATCGCCTTCGAGCTGCCGCTGGTAATCTTCTACCTCTCGATCCTGCACATCGTGCCATACAAGACCTTCCGAGCCCAGTGGCGCTACATCTACGTTGGTCTCATGGTCCTCTCGGCAGTCGTCACGCCCGATGCCTCGCCCGTGACCATGCTCCTCATGTTTGCCGCGCTTATCGCCCTGTACGAGATCGCGCTGGCAATTGCCCGCAACGTCATTGTGGCGCGCGACGGCAAGCAGGCCCTCAAGTGGTCCCGCGAGGACTACGAGAACGCAGAGCTCGACAAGCTTTAAACTAGGGGGACTCTGCCGTCACGAAGCAAGCGAGGTAATGTTCTTTGATCCTTGTCGTCACCGAGAAGAACGATGCCGCCCAGCAAATCGCCAGGCTCCTCTCCGAGTCCGGCAAGCCCAAGGCGGACAAGGTCTACAACACGCCCATCTACCGCTTTAGGAAGGGCGGGGAGGACTGGGTGACCATAGGCCTGCGTGGTCACATCATGCAGCCGGACTTCCCGCCCGAGCTCAAGTTTGACCCGCAGGAGGGCTGGTATGGCCTCACCGCCGAGGGCGAGCACCTGCCGGCAGACGTGCCTGATGGCCTTGCTCGTCCGCCGTTTGCCACCAAGCGCAAGCCCTTCCTGGCCGATGGCGTGGATATCAAGGGTTGGAAGATCCCGAGCCTGCCGTATCTGGTGTGGGCGCCCATCGAGAAGCTCCCCGCCGAGAAGGAGATTATCCGTTCGCTCAAGAACCTCGCCAAGAAGGCAGACTCGGTCATCATTGGCACGGACTTCGACCGCGAGGGCGAGCTCATTGGCTCGGATGCACTCAAGCAGATCCTCTCGGTGGCGCCAGACGTGAAGGTTTCTCGTGCGCGCTACTCTGCCTTCACCAAGGCCGAGATAGACCACGCGTTCGACAACCTGGTGGCGCTCGACCAGGACCTTGCGGACGCGGGTGAGAGCCGCCAGCACATCGACCTCATCTGGGGCGCCGTGCTCACGCGCTACCTCACCTGCGTGCGCTTTGGCGGCCTGGGCAACACGCGCTCGGCCGGCCGCGTGCAGACGCCCACGCTTGCCCTTGTGGTTGAGCGCGAGCGCGAGCGTATGGCCTTTGTGCCCGAGGACTACTGGGTCCTCTCGGGTGAGGCCACGCACGCCGATTCCGACCCGTTCCGCATCACGCACGCCACCGCGCGCTTCACAGACCATGACGCAGCCGAGAAGGCCTATGGCCACGTGCGCGACGCGAAGACCGCTACGGTGCGCGCAGTCACGCGCAAGACGCGCCGCGTAAACCCGCCGGTGCCCTTCAACACCACGTCCATGCAGGCAGCCGCGGCGGCCGAGGGCATCTCGCCCGCGCGTGCCATGCGCCTGGCAGAGTCACTCTACATGGACGGTCTCATCTCGTATCCGCGCGTGGACAACACCGTCTACCCGTCGTCGCTCGACCTGCGCGAGTGCGTGCGCACGCTCTCCTCTGTGCCGCAGTTTGCGCCCACGTGCAAGGCGCTTCTCGGCCAGGGCACGCTCCATGCCACACGCGGCAAGCAGGAGACAACCGACCACCCGCCCATCTATCCCACCGGCGCCGCCAACCCGGACAACCTGCAGCCGGCGGAGTGGAAGCTCTACAACCTCATCGCGCGCCGCTTCCTGGCCACGCTCATGGGGCCGGCGACGATTGCTCGTGCCGGGCTTCCGCGCCATCTACCCCTACGGCCTCAAGAAGGACGACCAGCTCCCCGAGCTTGCCGAGGGTGACGTCTGCGACGTCACCTCGATGGCTCTCGACGCCAAGCAGACCGAGCCGCCCGCGCGCTACAGCCAGGGCAAGCTCATCCAGGAGATGGAGAAGCGCGGGCTTGGCACCAAGTCCACGCGCGCCTCGATCATCCAGCGCCTGTACGATGTGAAGTACCTCAAGAACGACCCAGCCGAGCCCAGCAAGCTGGGTATGGCCATCATCGACGCGCTTACCAGCTACGCGCCGCGCGTCACCACGCCCGAGATGACCGCCGAGCTCGAGGGTGACATGACCAAGGTTGCCGAGGGTGCCGACACGCAGACGCAGGTCGTCGACCACTCGCGCGCGCTTCTCGCAGGTATGATGGACGGGCTCATCGACCACAAGGACGACCTCTCCGAGGCCATCGCCGACGCTGTGACCGCCGACGCCAAGATTGGCGTGTGCCCCAAGTGCGGCCGCGACCTGGTTGTGAAGACCTCGGCCAAGACACGCGGGAGCTTTGCCGGCTGCATGGGCTGGCCCGACTGCGACGTGACGTATCCGCTGCCCAAGGGTCGCATCGAGCCCATCGACGGCGAGGCGGGCGTGTGCCCGGAGTGTGGCGCGCCGCGCGTGAAGGTTCACCCGTTTCGCAACCGTCCGTACGAGACGTGCATCAACCCGGCCTGCCCCACCAACCGCGAGCCCGATATCGTTGTGGGGGAGTGCGCTGCGTGCAAGGCTGCCGGCCGTCACGGCGATTTGGTGGCGCACAAGTCCGAGAAGAGCGGCAAGCGGTTTATCCGCTGCACCAACTACGACGAGTGCGGCACGAGCTACCCGCTGCCGCAGCGCGGCGAGCTGCACGCCACGGGCGAGACCTGCCCTGAGTGCGGCGCGCCCATCGTCGAGGTGGTGACGCAGCGCGGGCCGTGGCGCATCTGCGTGAACATGGACTGCCCGAGCAGGGAGAAGAAGGCGCTCAGCGGGGCGCAGCTCGTCTCGACGCAAGAAGGCGTAGCGGAGCGCCGGGTCGCTAACGGCCCTCGCCTCGTTGGCGCCGCAGCAAAGGTTTTGTACGCGTTGGCTGCTAAAATGCGCTCTCCGGCGCCGGACGGCTGTCCTTCTCGTCGCGCGCTCTAACGTTTGCCGACGCAAATCAACCTTTCGTCGAAATATTACCTTTGTATTACGGCCCACGGAATAGTAGCGCTACGTGAACTTTCCGGGCGCATAGTCTCACACACGCCACGCAGACGCGGGCGCAACGAAAAGGGAGACCAAGATGTTCCAAGCCACCATGCACGAGTACATCGAGATTACGAGCATTAGCTAGGTGCGGATGGCTACATACGGCCGTCCGCACCTGCGGGCGGCCGCGGACCTTTGGGCCCGGGGCTGTTGGGGAGTGAACTGCGCCCCAAAACTTGGACGCGATAAATCATAACCGCTAGGCGGCCTCCCGAAGGGCCTGTTCCCGGAACTCGACCGGGGTCAGGCCCTTCAGC